>JALTMP010000388.1 GCA_027001645.1 Candidatus Heimdallarchaeota archaeon | reverse complement strand
TAGTAAAGCAGATGGGTAATTCTATAACAATCTTGTCGAGTTACTTGAGATTTAGTGACACCCGATCTACTTCGCAAGTCAATGTATCTGGCTCCTCTTTTCCACTGCGGTGTTTGCCGAATGAGTTAAAAAAAATCATGCTGGTTCGCGGATTATGAGTGATAACCATCATCACAATCCTTCTTTACAATTAGGAAAAATGGAAATTGCGTTAGTTGTTCTGTTGTCAGTAGCTTATATTGTTATTAGATTTCTTGATTCGTCCCCTATTCTAATAGCAGTGCTTGGTTTTATTCTTGCGCTTTGGATGATAATAAAACCAACCGAGTGGGCTGTTGAGGGTCTAACCCTCATGGCTGAAAGAATTGGAATTGGTAGTTATGCGGCAGGAGTCTTGGGCATGATGATGGCATTTCTACCAGAACTAATCTTAGCGACCCTTTTGATTGTCAGAGGACAGGCAAATATTGGCATCCTAACAGTACTAATCGTTGCAGGAGCAAACACTCTTCTTTTTGGAGTGGTAACGGTTAGTTTGAGCATTTCGAAGGGTGGAAAAATAAAAGTTCCAGTTACAACCCTAAGATACGAATCAGAATTAATGATTGTTGCATTCCTAACTGGGATTTTTCTCCTTGTTTTCAACTTGGCAGAGGGATTAACTGGAAAGCTAGTGGTTGATGATGCGGGTCAGACATCTCTGAAAATACCAGTTCTTTATTCTGTGGGGACTGTGGCCATTTACGTTGCCTATCTAGTTTTCATCACGCTTGACAAATCACTTCAACCCGAGGTTTCGCCCGAACAAAAATCAATGCTGAAAAAACAGCCACGGCTTCAGTGGGGAGTTATTCTTAAGTTTCTCATTCTCGGATTAATAGGAATCATAATTGCGGGAGAGCTATTGGCAAATGGGGCTGAAATCCTGATTCACGAGGCGGAAACCAGTGGATTAGAACTAAATGAGGCACAAATCGCGATCATTGTTGGTTTTTTGGGCTCACTTCCTGAGTGGGGAGTAGCAATTAAGGCACAGGAAAACGTAGAGTTAGTCTTTGGAAACGTCCTTTCCTCGATCTCAGCGACCTTGCTGCTCATGATCGGACTAGTAAGCATCTTCCTATACTTTATTGGAACCCCATTTCGCCTCGATTCCTATGCAATTGTCCAAGTAGTGCTTTCAGGATCCATTCTCCTCTTTGTAAATCTCCTTATGAAAGATGACCTTCAACTCGACGCTTTTGAAGGGGTGTGCATAATTATTCTCCAACTAATCGGTTTTGATGTTCTCTTGTCTGTGTAGTTGAAGGCAGAAATGGTAACCAAGAGATAATCCTGAGCTCTTCGTTTTCATCTCAAAGTTTCTAATCCTCTTCATTTAAGTAGTAAACATTTACTCAGTTAGGAAAATCTTCCGTATGAATACTACTAACCTCTCCGAAAGGCGGGTTTTTGACTAACACAGTGAAAACGTAGCAAATTGTTTTCGGGAGTGCTCGCGTATCACCGAAAGGAGAAAAGGTAATATGTGAGGGCTTTTGTTTGAAGCAAAACAAACAATATTATTTTCTTTCACTGTGTTTCTAATGATATGTCCGACAATGATTTCGCGATTATAGCAGAATTAGTTGTCTCACCCCATGGGGTGGGGACAAGCCTATCCAAATACGTCAAGGAAGCTGTGAAAGTAATTGATAACTATCCAGGAATTCGAGTATGGCATCATCCAATGGGGACGGTCATTGAGGCGAAATCTCTTGATACAATCCTAGACGTAACGAAGAAGGCACATCAAGCGCTTTTCAAGCATGGGTGCAAGAGAGTGGTAACGACATTAAAAATTGATGATCGCAGAGACAAGCCCCGGAAGATGGAAGATAAGGTCAATGCAGTAACTTGAGAGTCTCAGAACATATCATCTGATTTTTTTTCCTTCATATCTGACCGAGAGTTGGAAAAACCCAAAAATGTCGTGTGATTGTAGCAGTGATCCAGGGTCAGATGTAATTGTGTTAAATTACTGGCGTATTATGAAATATTGCTTGTTATCTAATTTGCAAGCAATTCAACGGGTTTCAAGATACGGAATACTTGAATTCACGGGAGAAGAACCTTTGGTTGTTCCTTGAACTCAATTTAGAACCGTTATATGAATAAAGGACATGTCTTTGGTCAAAGGATTTACCTACTAAAATATCAGAATTGCTTAAATCTCTTTGAGCATATCTAATGGCATGTATGATTTTCTGTTGAGGTCCGAAGAGGTTTCGCTAAGAGAAAAAGCTAGAGAATTCGTTTCCAAGGTTCCTCGGGAGCTTCTCTTGGACATGGATGAAGATAAGATCCAGTATCCCACCGATTTTGTCAGAAATCTTGCTGAAGAAGGTCTACTTGGTCTAAGATTTCCAAAGGAGTATGGAGGGCAAGACGCCTCATGGGTTGCGGAAATGGCAGTCCTAGAAGAAATAGGACACCTTTCCCTTGCATTGGGTTGCCTTTATTCGTTGCCAAGCATTTGTGGGGAAGCCCTTAATCATTTTGGAACCAAAGAACAAAAAGAAAGGTTCTTGCGTCCAATACTTAAGGGAGACCTTTTTTGTGCAGAAGCTCTCACGGAACCCCGCGGGGGTAGTGACTTTTTTGGTGCCGCGACAGTTGCTGAAAAACAAGGAGATCATTATGTTTTGACAGGGCAAAAGCGATTTGTGGTGGGAGCAATTGGTGCAGATATTTTTCTAGTTTATGCTCGAACAAGTAGTGATCCTGATATCCCTCGGCAACAACAAATCTCGCTATTTGTTGTGGAAAGAGATGAGAATGTGAAGGTCAAATACACGTATGGATTAATGGGGACTCGAGGGGGAGGCGCGGGAAGGTTGGTTTTTGATAAAGTCAGAGTGCCAGCGGAAAACCTGGTTGGGAATGAGGGCGATGGTGGAAAGATATTCTATCAAATGATGTATCCGGAAAGAATGACAAGTGCTGCGGGAATCCTTGGAATGGCAGATGCTAGCTTGAGAATAGCGACAAGATACTCTTCAAAAAGAAAAGCCTTTGGAAGACCCATTCGAGCTTTTCAAGGAGTGAGTTTCAAAATCGCCGAGGGGATAACATTGCTTGACAGCGCTCGGGCAATGGTGTACATGGCCGCAAAAGCTCTAGACGAATACCAAGATCAGCCGGCACTATGTCGAAGACTTGTGTCTGAAGCAAAGAGAGTGGCAACAGAGCAGTGCTACAGGGTTATTGACCTAGCTTTGCAAGTTATGGGTGGAATTGGTTACACTAACGTGTATCCAATTGAACGTTTCTTTAGAGATGCAAGACTCTCAACGATTTGGACTGGAACTTCTGAGATAATGAATCTGATAATCCAACACGAATATTACAAAGAAGTATTAGATGCTAAGCGATTTCAGAGAGATACAGAACTTGATGCTAAGGAGGCCTTTGCAAGCGAGGAAAAAGTGTTCGAATAAAACCGTTCCTTTGAAAAAACACCCTCAGACCATACTAGGCAGTTTCACGATACAACGGGGGAATTCTTAAGAAAATCAAGAATAATGCCTATCTGTGAAAATTGCAGTGAGCGTCAGTCTAGGAAGTGATGCAAGAGATCACGAAGCTGTTGTTCAAATCCTCGGAGAACAAGTTACTATTCGACGAGAAGGAACCAATGGAGACATCAAATTGGCTCAGAAGAAAATGACAGAATATGACGGAAAAGTTGATGCTCTTGGGGTTGGAGGTACGGACTTATACTTGCGCGTAGAAAATAGATTCTACAAGCTTCATGGATCATGGAAAATGATCAAGAATGTAAAACAAACTCCGGTGGTGGACGGTAATGGCCTCAAGACAACCCTAGAGAGCCGATTAGCCGAGTTTCTTGAGGAACACATTGAATTGGAAAAGAAGGAGAAAAGAGTACTCATCACAAGTGCTGTTGATCGTTATGGGATGGCGAAATCATTCGTTGAAGCAGGATTTGACACCATAATGGGAGATTTCATTTTCGCACTCGGTATTCCAATCAAGATCCGAACGCTAAGGGGAGTCCGCAAACTTGCTAGAATTTTTCTACCAGTCATTGGAAGGCTTCCACTTAGCATGATTTATCCCACTGGTGAAAAACAGCTTCAAAACAAACCAAGACACGAGAAATTATTTAATTGGGCAACAATTATCGCTGGAGATTTTCACTATATCCGAAGATATGCCCCTTTGGATCTCTCAGGCAAGATAATAGTTACGAACACGACGACGCTCGATGACATGAAATTCCTAAAAGAAAGGGGGGTTACCCATGTCATTACTTCGACTCCAGTGTTGAATGGAAGGACTTTTGGAACCAACGCATTAGAAGCGGGAATAACTGCGGCTGCAAACAAGGGGCGACCACTAACAGATGAGGAACTGTTGCAAATCATTGATCGAGAAAAACTGAGACCAACATTAAGCAAGTTATGAAAATGTAATTGAAACACTGACGAGAACATTATTAACGCGAAATTATAATTCAAAACTATGAGTTCGAATACGAATCTTTTCTTGGAAAAGCTTCTTAATGCACATCTTGCTTCAAGAGAACACCTCTTGAAGCTTCTTGACGGATTATCTGAGGAACAATGGGTAGCATTCCCGACTCAAGCCAAATGGAATATTCAGAGGACAGCAACCCATATTGTCAATGCAGAAATATATTGGATGCGCTTCGCTGGTTTGGAAACATCTGAAATTGATTATGCAAACAGGGAAATGACATTGGAAGGGTTCAATCTCTGGCAACAGAGGGTATCTGAACTCCTGCAACAAAATGTCAAACGGGAATATGAGGAAAAAGGATACGTTTATGTCCCGCCGGGGAGTGAAAAACCATCTTTCCAGTGGGTTCTCTTGCGCACGGTTCAACATGCGATTTACCATTCTGGCACGATCACTTATCTCAGACAAGCTATTGGTGCGAAAAAATTAGGAAACTCTGACACTTTTGGGCGGATGGCAGATGCAGTAACGCTCTTGATAGATCTCAAAAACATAGAATGATTGGGTTGAAGAAGCAACTACCGCTCCATCCAATAATGGTTCTCAGATTCGACTAGATGCTCAGCTGGAAATTCATTGTTTGACCAGGTTTGATCCAATTGTTGTAGGATTTCACGGGCTTGCTCTGCTCCTTCTTTGTTTACGATTTCCAAAGCGATTGTGAGATCCTCCAACATCTGCCAGATCATTGTTTCTGGCAAGGCCTTAGTTCTAATGAGCATCAGTGATTTGATTAGCCTCTGGGGAATGACGTCATATAAGCCACTTTCCTGAAGCTCCTTTAGATATTCTTGAGCAACTAGTGCAAAGTAGGAGTAGCGATGATACCCTTGCCATAGATCATGCTTTGTTAAGAACTGCTCTTCGAGGGTAAGAGAGATGAGAGGAGTGTTTCTGACGTGTAGGTCGCGCAGTCTTTGGCTAATTCTTTTCCCTAACTCTGAACTCCTACCTTTCGATTTCAGAATTCCAGATCGGAAAACTCCAAGCAACGGGAAACCGACCCAAGCGATTAGAATGAACCAAGGGTTGATTGCGGTTCTCAGGAAGAAAGAGCTCATTACTGTAAGCGCAGAGGTTTTGGAAGAAGAAACCCAAGCATATGCGCTCTCTTCAAGGATTACCGTTTGGAAGCGACCTAATATCTCAATCAAGTCTATTAGTAGCTCGATATTGGCGGGCTCTATATCAAGAGCAAAGTTGGTGAAGCTCCAACCATCGGCACCAACGATCAGATTGTATCTTCGATCTCTCAAAATGATGTCATATGGACCATATAGGGGATATTCAGGATCATCTACAACTGCTGCAGAGTCATAAGTACTGACCAGAGGAGTCACATCTCGATAAATATCTCCATAGTAACCAATATCATAAATGGGAGAAGGCTTGACTAGCAAGACAGATTTGCCATTGAATGCAGATGCTTGTAGTAATGATGGGGAACCATAGTTTCGAGTATAGTCATATAACGGGCTCCGAAAGACGTCATACCCGAATCTACCAAGAAGCTGGATGGTTTCAGAATTAGTTCCCAGTATAATCGCTGCTTGTCCTTGCGAGATGAGATATTGAAGATAATTCATTTCGACAGCACTATAGGTTTTCTCAGGCTGAATAATAAGAAGAATCGAGTCTTGAGAATATGACAATTCAAGCAAAGAGACTTTGTTTTGAACCAACGAATATTGGCTGGACAATGCACGCTTGAGCGCTGAGCTCCCCAGATCTCCGGAATTATCGTACGCGTGAGGAGGATAGACGGTTTCTTTGCTTGGTAGGACGGCCCATAATAATCCCATGAACAGTATTGCAAAAATAAGTGAAATTAGGGCGTACTTGATTATCTTGGATATATGGGGAATCGGTTGGGTCAATTCATTCATCTCTTACTTCCTCCTTTTCAATCACCGTCCCTCCTGGTACGAAGGGCTTGGTAAAATCAGCTACCCGTGGGATTAGGACTTCTTGATAGCTCAGTTCATGTCTTTGCACCAGATTTGCAATTTCTTGTCCTATGGTTGGAGTAACCTCTTGGACAAATATTCCGTCGAGTAGGGTTAGGAAGTCCATTACATCATTTTTCGTGGCTTCCTGCTTTCCATACTGCACCCGATAAAAAATCTCGACAATGGCTCGAATTGAGGGTTGGTATATCGGGTGGCTGACGTGATAGGCGTATTCCTTAGGTGTCCAATGCTTAGGTCTGGCAATGGTTCGAAAAGCATCTAATTCCTTATCTAGGACCCGATACGCCTCTATCACAGCCCAAGTGTATTCTCCTGTTTCAAGCCCTTTCTCAAGTATGGCTCTGGCCCTAACTCGCGCTTCAGAAACAGATTTAACTCTTTTTTCGACGCTTTCCGATTTGGGAGGAGCACTCCTAATTCGTCTAATGAATGAATTTTCGGGCAATATTCGGTATACCGCGTATAGAATGCCGATAATCACAGCGATTATAAAAATTGTAAGTAGTATTCTTAGGAAGTCAACAGGTCCGCCGTTTTGGGACGATCCCGGAGTAAAGGAAAAAGTCTCAGTTGCTGAACTTGTCTTTGTTTGGATAGAGGGCGAGCTCAGATCAGGAGAGGTATAGATTCCATTTAAGAAGTTTGCAAGCAAAACCCAGCCAATCCCAATTGTAGCGCTTATGGAGAGGTCTTTAACTTTCAATTGTTTTTCCTCCGATTTTTTCGCTAAGGTGGGAATACAACGTGCAATAATTCATCCAAGCACGGGGATCATCACATATTAGTGGAAGGTTTGCAGCCCTCAAACCAAGGAAACGACATCCGGGCTGTTGTTTCATTCTAAATGGGCAGTATCCGCTCATTTCTTCCTTTTTCGATTTCTGTGATGATGTGTGGTATAGTTGTCCAAAAGGGGATAGCAAAAAACTAGGAACTAGCCTTATGATTGGGTGGTAAGGAACCTCGTTTTGAATAATCGCACCTATGAACACCCCAAGCAATCCAAAAACGATAGGAACAATTACAGAGTAGACTCCTACAAGGATAAGAAACAAAACAATCCCCGTGAGCGAAGAGGGAAGAAAGAGAATGATCGTGACCAGAAAAGGGAAAAGAATCACCACAAACAACCCAATAGTCATTGTCAGCTGAAAAATGCCGGCATACATTATTGATCTTAAATAGTATAGCCTGCCAAATTTAATCCTTGCATAGATTGAGGCAGCCGTCCACCCAATTATCATAGAGAAAAGAACTAACTGATCGTAGGGAAAGAGTGAGAGAAAACCAAAGAAAATGAAACCTTGATCAATACTTAGCAGAAATGCAGAAAAGAAATTAAGTAGGTTATTACTTATTCTTATTCCAGCAAGTGAAAAACCAATGAAGGCCCCCCAGAAGAAAAGAAAGAATACCGTGAAGGTCGCAAGAGCTCTCTCAAAGTCGTAGATTTTTTCAGAAAACGGTGTTTTTTGCCACTGCTGAGAGCTACGTCGAATTTCTGGGGTGTCAGCACTGGGCTCAAATAGGAGTCTCGTTGGAAGAGGTTTACTAGGCGGGGAGGACCTATTCTTTGAGTGCGTGGGTTTTTCTGGTATCATGTTTAATCATCTCGGTGATAAATCCCCAAGGGGTACTGAGGGCACCTCTGTGTCGAGTTTATCTTTTTCACTCGTTTGAGAATTGGCCCTTGATCTAATTCTTTCAGCTAACTTATTCCAAAAGCCTTGAGCCTTATCGAGCATGAACAATATAGTAAAAGAGATGGGAACAAACAGGAATAAGAATATTAGAACGGACACACCTATTCCAATAGCAATTCTAAATGGTCCTAGATTAGCTTCATACATAGCTTCGGAATTAGTGATTCCTCCAATAATTAACGGAATAGTTAGTGCGAATCCCAAGAGAAAGAATCGTAAATAATATTTCAGCAAATGAATAGTAGTCTCACGAGTTTCCTCTGGAGTGCGGAAGCGGAACTGAGTGTTCTCATATAGATGAATTTGTTCGACAAGCTTTTTCTTTGAATTTGCATTTCTCGGAATAAGGACTTGACCAACCATTTCGTTTAGTTGCTCATCAACGAGCAGGATCATTCCTTTGATTGCTATTAGAAAAGTTATGCCAAGGATAGAAAATGAAACAAGTATTCTCTTCACGTTAGGCATAGAAATGGAAAAGAGAGAATCCATAGTTAAAACGCCAAAAAACAAGGTTATGACGAAGAAACTCACTCTGGCAAGCGATGATGATTCAATTCTTGTCATGAGTCCTTCAGCAAGCAATGAAATGATAGCATAGAAAACAGACAGGAGGAAAAGAAAATCAAGACGCAAATAGAACCCCAACGCCCCAGAGATTAATGCGATTAATAGACTCGTGATGAGATTAAAAGTACCATAGCGAGAATGGATTTTGGGCAGTAAAAGCCCGATGTCCCAATCTTGAAAAACAATTGGGTCTTCTCTCATTTCTTCATTCCTCCTTCATATCGCCACGCTTCTTGCGGTTGTCGCATTTTCTTGTTCTCATTCGATGGAATTCGACTCGAGGGAAAGGTAGACTTAGAAGTCAAGAGACGAGCGGCGTTGTCATTGCTAACTTGCGAGAAGGACCCACTTGCGGATCTCATTCGAGACGTTGCCCTAGTTCTCGTAGACCGACCGGTTTTCCTTAACAACGTGTGAAGTTCTAAAAGGATATTAGTCTCGTAGCTCATGATAACGTGCATGCCTCCTTTGATTCGGGCAGTAGCACTTTCATAGTCCGCAGCTCTCTTATTATATTTCAAGTAGAGAAGAGGCTCGATGATGGTTCGTCTGTAGTTAGTTTCTTCCTTTCGATACTGAGTTTTTTCTCTAACCTTCGTATATGCAAGAGTTCCAAAGCCGGGAGTGAATAAGGGTAAGTAAAAGAGATGGTTTACGATGGGCATTAAGAGTGTTAAGCCTGTTTTTACTTCAGCAGGATCGAGCTCAAGGTCTGAAATTAGGATAACAACACTATCCTCTAATCGCCTAGTGGAAATATAGTTGCGAAGTTCCTCGAAATTAAAATATTCACCGTCAGGCTGAACATCGTAAAGCTCTAATTCTAGGCGATGCAAGGCTTGGATCGAATGCCCTGGTGAAAGGAGCCTTAAGGTTTTATCACTGTGTATGAGAACAGAGAAACTGTGTGTTGATCGTCTAAGAGCACTTGCGAGTTCAACTGCTGCAGAAAGAGCAAATTCCAATTTTGGTCCAGCCATTGAAGAAGACGCGTCAACAATGATAAGAAATCTCAACTGCTTTGGTTCCTCGAATTCTTTTGAAATCAGTTTTTGATGCTTGGCACTGGCCCTCCAGTGAATATGACGAATCTCATCTCCAAATTCGAAATCCTTGAGAGATAAGAAATCGGTTCCCCGTCCTCTAATAGGAATAGAGATTTCAGCGATAAGGTCATCAAGAATTCGTTGCTTAACAGTCCAGGGAAGCGATATTCGTTGGGGTTCAGGCATTACATAAATGGGAATTTCAAGTTCGGAACGTACTCTTGCAAAGAAGAAGCCAAAGAGCCCTCCAAAATGAAACGAGACAGATTCGATGTATTCTTTGCCTCTAAAGGGAGACAAGTACATTGCTGAAAGGCTACCTTCTTTCTCAAGACTAACTTTTACGAATGATTTTGCAGGTAAGAGTGGGAATAATCCATCGCTAACATCGACAGATAAGACGCCGCGTATCGGCATGTCAGAATCGGAAAAAACACTTGCACGAAATACAAGAAAATTCTTGGCTCGAATCGTTGTGGAAGCAACCGAAATATCAAACCAGAACGACGTATTTGCAAATCGAATGAGAGAAATCAGCGAGTATGCAAAGAATGTAATTACAAGTGCGCTTGGTAATATCAAGACAATTTGATCGAATATTAAGCCAAACCCAAAGATGGAGAAGCCACTAAGGAGGAAAATGACTCCACGAGTAGTTATGACGAGCTCAGGATTGACACGAGGGGCTTCTTCAGTTGACATGACGCTCACTTATTCTTCCGTTTTTCTCAAATTCAGACAACTACTTCGCTTTCTCTTAGAATCGACTCAATGATCTGAGTGATTGGGATTTGTTCGACCTCTGCTTGAGGTGTGAGAATAAGTCTATGATTCATTACGTGGAAGAAGAGGAATTTGATATCATCTGGCTCGACATATGACCTACCGTGTAGCGCGGCTCGAGCTCTCGACATTGACATTAGAGCCAAACTAGCGCGAGGAGAACCACCCAAAGCAAGGGCCTCAACAAAACGGGTGCGAACCACCAGACTGGCGATGTATTCCAAGACTTGATCGGAAATCTCGACGGTTTCGATCAAATTCTGGATTTCCAAAATCTCTTTTGCAGAGGTAACAGGCTCGACTTTTGGAACAAACTCTTTGCGCTTGGACTTAAGCAGTGAAAGTTCTTCCACGAAGGTTGGCAGACTTACAAGAAGTTTTACCATAAAACGATCTAGTTGAGCTTCTGGAAGGGGATACACACCGACTTGTTCTATTGGATTCTGGGTTGCAATTACAAAGAAGGGATCTGGAAGAGGATAGGACTTTCCCTCAACCGAAACTTGTTTCTCTTGCATGGCTTCTAATAGAGCTGCTTGCGTCTTGGGAGGTGCTCGTGATATTTCATCGCAGAGCAGAATATTTGTGAAAACGGGACCAGGGATAAAAGTAAATTCTTGATCTTTTGGAGAATAAATTGATGACCCGGTGATATCGGCGGGCATCAAATCGGGGGTAAATTGGATGCGTTTGTGATCCATGCCGAGTACTTCTCCCAAAGTAGCGGCCATGTAGGATTTTGCAATTCCAGGAACTCCTTCAAGGAGAACATGCCCGCGAGCAAGCATTGTTTCAAGAATAAGTTCTAGAATTCTTTCATTGCCGATGATTCTTTTTTTCATTTCTTGTAGGATTGTTTCACCCAGTTCATGTATTTCATCTATTGATTTTACCATATTCACACCTCAAATTTCATGGTTGTTCATATTCTCTGGATTAGGGGGGATGAATTAAGGGGCTACCTCCAAAAAGGGTTGTTGTTATCATTAATATAAACAGCGACGCTAAGCCAAGCATCAGAAAAAGGCCTATAAAGAATAGAGTTTGGGAAAAAATATACCAAAAAACCAAGAAAATAAGATTAAGCATTAGCATCAAAGCAAGAAGCAAAAGGAAAAACATTGCCGTTACAATTCGAGCAAAGGCGATTCCAAGACCGCGGGTTGCATCGTTGGAACTCCAGAAATAGGAGACAAAGAAAGCTCCTGACATTAGTATTAGCATAACGATGAACAAGAGAGCGGTTCGAACTTCTTGACCAAGTTCTTTAAAGTAAAAGAGAAGGATAAGCGCAGAAGCAAGATAACTAATTAAGTAGAGTCTCAAGATGGTGAGAGAGAATACGTCAAGGTAGGATTTCCTGAATTGAATAGTCGCTTCAAATGGGGGGAATAATAGAGTTTCACATTTCCAGCAACGAGTAGCCCAAATGGGTATTACGGCAAAGCACTGTGGGCACGTATATAGCGACCTCGAGCCACAGGACATACAGATCTCAGGATTTGTCATGGGCTGTTTACAATTTGGACAAATGCCGGGTCTAAACCAGTAAGAAGTGATTTGGTTAAGGACTTTACCGAATATGCTCTGAGAATAGCGTGAGCTGATATGGGACTCTGCAGAAAATGGAGGAGAATGCCAGTTATTACAGAATGAGCAACGTAGAGTTTCAATACTTCGCACCCTGACTAGCAACCCAATGATAACAACCCATATCAAGGGTGTAAGAATAATGAATGTTTGGGGAATATAGAAGCCAAACAATGTAATTGTCCCGAAGGGAGCTCCCGCACCAGGTTCTGACATGACTGCAAAGAAGTTCCAAGCACCATGAAGAGCCCAGGCAAGAAAGAAAGCCGGCAGAAAACGGCGATAGGAATCAACTGACATCGAAGGCCGATTTTCTTCGTAAAGAGAAAGAATGATTCCATAAGCGGAAATCATGGTTGATGCAACATGCAATGGGCTTCCGAATCGGACCATGATTTGAAATAAAATCAATGGCCAAAAATATTCGGTCGTTTCGATAAAAATGCCCGACCCAAGGATTGAATAGAAATACGTCTCAATAAACGTAAAAATGCTTCCAACAACGACTGCAGAAAAGATAATAAATCCGGGATTATTTAGGGCTCTAACTTCTTTCCCTGTTTCTTTTTCGGTTAGGGTGGTCTTTGAAAGATAGAAAATTCCGATGATCTTAGCAGCTTCTTCGAATAAAGGCACAACTACGGAAACAAAAAAAATGAAGGAGAGATTTGAAATACCCTCAAGATCGGAATTTAAAAGAAATCCCACGACAATAGACATGATGTAAATGAGATTAGAATATCGAGTATTCAGTGTTAAAGCAGTGATCAGGCTCACTAAACCAGATACAAAAATGAACTGAATCAAAAAGCCAAAATATTTTTCATTTTTTAGAAAATTCTTCAAAGCGAAGCCGGCAAACAAGATCAGAGTGAGTGAGAAGAATAACGGTGCAAACACTACTGCCAAGGATTGAAAAACGAGACCTGAAGGAAAGAGATCATCACTGAGATTCCCTAGTAACAGAAGCGAGATTCCTAATAATGGCAAAAGGACAAGTATCGAGAGCCGTGGTTCTTGGAACAGTAATGAAATCCTTGATCGTGGATATCCTTGTTCTTGCTGGTGCGCGGGATGCATGCTTAGAGTTATCCAGCTAGTGCCCATATAAATACTTAGTACAATTAGGTCTGTTTTTCGATGAGAAACAAAAGATTACCAAGAAGTTCGATGGCCAGAAAGAAAAAAAGAGAAAAAACGCCCGAAAATGATTCGAGCGAAGATTTCAATTAAATGGATTAGATCCGTTTTCTTCTAATGACTACAACGCTTGTCACAGCCATTGCACCAGTGAGCGTTGCATAAAATCCAAAACCAGGAAGCGGTAGAGCAGGTTGCGAGGTTGTTCCAGCAGGGGCTGTGTCATTAGCAGGTGTGGTGTCATTTGCTGGGGTGCTGGTGTTGGTGGGAGTGAATGTATCAGAGTAGGTGCCAGTGTCTGTTGGTGTGAATGTTGGTGCAGTTTGGTAGAACACAGGAATTGACATCAGATCAGCATAGTTGTTAAACCAAACGTTGAACGTAAAGTCAATAGAGATGGGAATGGACGATCCCGTGTTTGGATCGTTGATGTTGCCTGAGCCGGTTACGTAAATGTCAAGCCAGAGGTTTTCAAAGTGACCAACAATGATGTTAAGGTCGCGATCGTATGTGAAGATTTCAGAATAATCGAACCTGATCTCAACATTGAGGTTTACAGAGGAAAGATCAGGAATGTCTAACATGCTTGGATCAGTAACTACAAAGTTCCAAGTCTTGCTGTATTCTGCCATGACATCTGTAGCGTTAATCCAGTAATTGGAAAATCCGTTGACGTATAGGTTCCAGTAGTAGTCGTAGGACATGAGTGAGGTCTGCGGAACAACGGAATTACCAGCAATTAGGTCAAGGAATGGCATCTTGTCCTTGCCGTTATCATCTCCAAAGTAGTCGAATACATCAACGGTGTCATCGAATCCACCGATCATGGGGTGGGTTGAATTGTATGGAATTTCGACAATGTTGTAATTGATCTCTGTTTCGAATTCTGGTCCCCATGTGCTGTTGTCCCATACAAAGCTATTAGTTGGGTCTCTGAATCCGTGAGCCTCGCTACCATCTCTAGTAACTCCAAACACATTCTTGGCTCCAAAGAAGGTGATTCCGTCGATTGACTGACTCAAACCAAGTGAGTTAATTGAGACAGGTAATTCAGTGAAAGCAGTGAATAGTGTTGTATTTCCTCCAGCGTACGAATAATCGCTTCGCTCGAAGTAATTCATCATCTGCCCAGTGGACCCATCAGAAATCGTACTTGTTGCAATTCCACCAGAAGACCAACCCGAGTCAAACACGATTTGATCGCCATAGTTAAATACGTAATTGGGATCTACGCCGGGTTTGATGCGATCGGGTCCAAAGTTCAAATCGACCACAATAACGTCCGTAGTTTGAGTTGAGGATTTTTCGATGACTATGTTTGCTAATGGACTGGTCTGATCTAGAGAGAGTGGTCCTGGTGGTGGAGGTAACGGAACGTTAGTGGCAGTAAATCGAACGTAAAAAGAGTCTGTCGAGGTGAAATTGAGCAGTATACCGGAAGTACTGTTGAATGAGGCTTCAAAGTTAATATCAAGGTATGCTTCAATATCAAAAGCGTACTCTGCCCATGGGAGCATCGGGCCACCGGCCCAGATAGCAATGTTTGAAACATTGAATGCTGATTCAAAAGCGCTCGAGATTGTTACCACGTTTCCGGACAGCGTAACATTTCTGGATGCCAAGTCAAGATAGCCATAGAGCGCCCGGTCAAGTATAGATGAGAGGCTCTCGTCAATAAACGGTAGACCATCATCGATCCCGTCAATTTCGAAGACGGGAATCATAAATTCCTGCATTTCAGGGAAGATCATGGTGTACGTGCTATTGTAGAGCGCATAGAAAGAATCTTCGAAAGGCATGTTCATTCCATCAAGTGGTTGCTGAAATGAATCACCGAATTGATTGGGGGTTCCACTGAAGTTCTCCCAATCATTCCATGTGAAATTCATAAAGCTGCCAGCTTGTGCAAACGTTTCCCCTCTTACAGCACCGGCAATACTATCGACAAAGCTCTCTACAGTGAATAGCTCCCCATAGCCAGAACTGTCAATGGAGACTACCCCGGATTCAGTGTGATTTGCGAGAGTTTGACCGGTCGTATCGTCAATATTCTCTACAAACGCAGATGTGGTTTCGTCCATGTAATTGAAAATGTCAAAGAACAAGCTATCTCCCAACACCATGGGTTGAGCGCTTGTTGTTTGACCCGTTGGTGTCTGCACAGAGGCAGAAACCAAAAAAGCTACGGTTAGAAGCGTAATCGCTAAGTTAACCTTTTTCATAATAATCACCGTATTATTATATCATCTATTCTTCTTCATATAAATCAGTTATAGTGAAAAATACCACTGAATTTGCATTGGAGTTTTGGAACGCAGAATAGACTATTCAGAAAAGGCTCGCTGTTTTTCTGCTAGATGAAGTACAATACGCATTTTCTTAAGTCATTCCGAATTCCCTAGAAATGAGGAAGTCGAATGGTATTCGCAGTCGATCCGGATAAACTAGAGAAGAATGCAATCCTAATCACAGGGTTTACAGGCTTCGGGAATGTAGGGTTTAATGTTATGAACCATTTAGCAGAAACCCTTGACTTAGAATCTGTCGGTTTTTGGGGAAATTCAACATGGCTACATCGATCCAGACTTGAGGCACCAATCACTCTTTATAAGGAAAAAGGACGAGCTGTATACTATCTTGTTCCACGGATTCCAATTCCGGTCACTGCAACACCTCAACAGTTTTGGGATGCTATGATGGCTACCGTCATTCAGTGGGGTTTCAAGGAATACATTTTCATTGGAGGTCTAAGAGAGGTTACCCGCCAGCCGGGAGATAATAAGTGGGCAGCTTATGTTACAACCCCTGAATATGAAAAGCAACATGGAATCAAGACGACGATGGGTGATCGTCTGCCGATGATCGGTCCTCTGGCAAGCATTCTAGCTTATGGTACGTCCCACGAGAAGAGTGTGGTTGCTCTATTGGTATATTGTGATGAGGATGAGGATGAAGAAGCAGCACAAATAGCATTAAAAGAGCTATCTCAATTAACTCAGATGGAGTTTCCCGAACCGCCCATTATTCCTTTCGATTATTCTTTTGTTCCCATGATGCGCTTTTCGTCGGAGCAATATGAAGGAGAATCTTCTGTCGATGATGATTCGGATGAAATGGAACTTGGTTTTGATATTGGGGACCTTAGATAATCTTAACTTCTCGCGGAATGCCACGATCGCATAGTCGTGAAGTTACTTATTTTCGAAAAAGAATTAAGTGAAAAAAACATTACCAACACTCATGTCATCTTGGAACATCGCATCCAAGCGCCAGGATGCGGGCTACGGTAGAGGAGAACAGCTCATAATTTTAGTAGTAACAGCGATTTACGTATTTGTAAACAAAACATTTGAGGCATTCAATCTCAGCAACAGTCTTCCCTTTGCGGATTTCGATGTTGGGATAATATTAATTGCTAGTTCTGGAATCATTTTTGGCAAGAAGATTGGGGGAATTTCCGGCACTCTCGGACCACTGGCTTCTGAACTAGGAATCTACTTAGAAACGGGTGTTACAGCAGTTAGAATAGATTTGAGCCTCTTGATATCTGCGGGAGCAATAGGGGTCGGGGCGTGGATTACTGGATTCTTAACTAATGATTATCGGATGCAAAAAATTAATTCGGCTAAAGGACTAGTGAGTAAAGAAATACTACTACTCTTATTTCGAAGTACTCTTTCCGCAATGATTGGAATTAGTTTGATAAAGAATATCTTGTTTGTCTTTGGATCAGAACTGCAAGAAGGAGTCCATCCAAGTGAAGGGATTGAGACATTCTTGGTATATTTTCTAACGGATGCGTTTCTTATTATCCTGCTTGTCCCCGCCGTTCTTATTTTTTTCATGAGCTATGAGATTTATTTACAAAAGGCAGAATATGTTAAGGACCTCTTGATGAGGGATTTGGAAGTGAACATTGCAGAAATGGGAAAAGCCGAAATCGTGAGTGTTGAAATTGTGGATCACCCCATAACTGTTGGCATGTGGTCGCCGATACGTGTCAAATTCAAGAGCTTAATGGAAGTAACCTCGATATTTACGATTGAGGCAGTAGCAAATGCTAAAATCACACCCACGTTTGACAGAACCGACTTGCTCGATCCGGGCTCTATTTGGACACAGATGTTTTATGTTCTGCCCGCGAAGCAAAAGAAAGTAAGTGTCAGAATACGCATTTTACCATTTAGTGAAAAAGAGTATAAGAAAATAGAAGAGGACGATACAATCATAGAGTTCGAATCGAAGACCAAGAATCCCAATACGACCCTTAAGAAAGTCGCTGGATTCGGTGGAATTAACATAGGTGTTGTTAGCCTCTCAATGATCGGAGAAAAAGTATCAGCATTTCTTTCAAATCCCAGTAGAATTTATGAAATCGTCAAAACCAATGCGAATCTTTTAGCTACGACGATAGCAATAGAAATAGGGATAATTGCTTCACTACTCACATGGACATTCTATACGCAGAAAAAGAAAATTAACAAAAATAAGCTAAAGCTAACTTTTTCAACAGATACAACAGACCACCAAGTTCTGGGAAGGAAAAAAACCCGCTTACGCCAAGTCTTGGAAAAGTATGGAGAACGGCTTATTCAAGTTCAGCAAATAGTTTTAGTCCTAACAAGCATGGGCTTTGTTGTTTTCCTTGCGTTCCAAGCGTACCTAGTAACATTCGAAGGTAGCCCTTCAATTCAGGAAAGAAGTAGCGTGTTCTGGGCTATTTTGGCAGTAACAATATTATGGATTGCCACTTTGAAAGGCAACGACATTCTCAATGAACTCCAAAATGTGACGGATAAGTCTCGAATCCCCGATGGAAAACTGATTACACGATTCCAACCTCTTACAGAATTGGTAGAAGAGGAAACAGCTGTGATTCAGGTAAAATGTAGAAATCCTTCCTCACTACCAGGAATTCGCTTGGTTTTTGAAGCACATGATACGGTAACACCTTCCTTGGTTGAATTACACGTCGATCCACATGAGGAAGCAGAATTCAAAATATCAATCACTCCTCAAAAATCAGGAGATCAGCAATTATTGGTTCTTGGATACCCACTATTCGACCTAAGTAAGAATTACATTCCACCAGATGTTGCAGAACCGTTTGAAGAACAAGTGATTTATTATACCGTTATGAACAAAACGTTGGGAATCAGTAAGGCCCAACGCGAAACTGCAAATAAACTAGTTATTCTATCTGGATTTGTTGCAATCATTTATTCTTTAGTGGGACAAATCTTGCCACTTCCTGACTTTACTTCGTTAAGTAATCAACAAGTTCAGCTTCTGGCAGGTATTCAAGCACCACTCCTTTACATCTATTACGTTGTGAGAAATCGAGTGAAAGCTATGGAGGCATTTTAGATGAGATTACATAGTATTGTTCTAGGTGCAATGTTGCTTGTCAGCATTGCCTTTGGTGCTGCAACTTCATATTACACAATATCCGAGTCGGAACCAAGATTACCCTCAGAATTGAAGAACGAACTGAAACAAGCGTTTCTAGAAGAAGCAAAATCATCCGCAAACGTGTTGAGCCAAAGCCTCAAGTTCGAAGAGGGCATTCTTCAATCATTGTCGCGTTTTACAAAGCAGATATATCTCAATGATACATTCATCCCGAGTGTTCCTTCTTATTATCATAATTCTGACATTGAACAGCCGCCAGGAACATTCTATGATGAAGAATTGGAAAAAAGGATTTCGTACGAAGCATCGGCATATATGATCTCCCCAAGAGCGTTTTCTGAGGAGTATCAAGAAGAATATCTTTCTGCAGAAAAGGAGCAAGTGCACCCCTTGACGAAAGTTTCTCCAGAACTGAAAGCCGAGATCTTAAGAACCGCAAAACAAGACCACCTCCTAAAAACCTTCTACGACAATGACGTGGAGTTCGTGAGATTTATTACTGGATTTTCAAGCGGTTTCACGAGAATTTATCCTTGGCAGTCTTTAGAAAAAGAGTTTGATCCAGCATTAGAATCATGGTATTCCTTGGGAGCAACAGGTGCAAAGGATGTCGTCTTTCTACTCGATGCCTCGGGTTCAATGAAGGGAGAAAAGTTCGAAAAAGCCAAAAACATGACTCTTCAGCTGATTAGTTCTCTGGGACCCAAAGACAGATTCAATATCTTGAGATTTAATTTTGATACGAAGTCTGTGTTTGACTCTCTTGAAGTGTTAACAGATTCCTCGTATAATGCTTCTCTAGAATTTCTTGAAAAAATTCGACCGGATCTAAGTTCTAACTTGAATAAGGGATTGTTGCAAAGTCTCGAAATTCTTAACCAGTACAGTAGCAAGACTAGAAACTCCTTGATCATTTCTTTGACTGATGGTCAACCCACAGCCGGAATTACAGATGTAGACGAAATACTTGAGAATCTCGAGCAAAACAATGGCTTTGTTAATGCTCAGTTTCTATTTGTGTCAATTCATAGCACAAATGAAACAAAAATAATGCAGCCCATAGCTGATGAAACAGGAGGAATTGTTGTTACTTTGAATGAAACAATTCTGGTTAGCGAAGCAACAACTAGGATTTTGACCTTTTTCTCACAGAACATACTTGAAACTGTAAACTGGGGATTCCCAGAAATCTCGAAAGAAGGACATGGACTAATATTGCCTGCAGCAATTCCGGTCATTGTTCGAAATGAAGTAAAAGGGGTAGTCTCAAGCGACATTCAGATTAATCGAATCATAGAATTAATCAAGTCATCGCTAACTAGCGGAAATACTAGCTATTTTCTCATAGATAGTGGGGGAATCACGCTCTTTCATTCGAAGTTTGAAGGGCTTTCGCTAGAGGGACTGAATCCCGAGGATATTCAACAACCGATTGAGAAATTTGAAACTGATTCACGAGAATTTGTGAAAATGAAAGACAATGCAAAACAGGGAATATTTAGTGTAGGAATCATCTCATACAACGGGAAAGAAAAACTAGTCACGTTAGTTCCAGTGGGCAATACATCAATGATTCTTGGACTTACCACCCAGCTAGACCAAATCTTGGACTCCAGCATAAAATCCAAGATGAGTGAATTGAACATTGATCCTTTTGTTGTTTTCCCAAGCGGGTTACTTGGATTAGGGTCAGCAATCATCGTCTACGTGGTTAGAATTAGAGTAGTTGCAGACAAGGAGGAAGTGCAATGAAAAAGCCTGTATCAACAAGAATCAACAAGATAGCGTCTAGTTTCGCATACTCTCTCATTCCGGCAGTAGTAGTCATTTTCTTTACATTAGCCTTTATTCCTCTATCCACATATACTTCATTTTTCCAGACTCAGCTTACGACTGATCTTTCCCAAGAATATATTGCGATGAACGGAGATGCGCAATCAACTCTTGTTCTGGGCATGAGTAAGGAATTAACAGAGTACTTGAACTCAGTGGAAAAAGTCTTTTCTCTCGTCGAGAACTATACTCGCAAAACGCTTTTGGAGAATAAAACAAGCAACGTACGGTCGTACTACTATGGAGAGCTTACTCCAACACCGGAATTCTCAGAAAGATATAACACAACTGTTGATTTTCAAAGATCTGTTGTTAAGGTCTATGCTTCCGGAGATGAGAATAATTGGAGTAAACAGATTATTCATGAGATCAATGTTACCGCGAACTTGGACTTACTCCTACCCACGCTATTCGGCTTACTAGAGGAGACTATTTCAATACAAGTCGGAACCCCTGCAGGAGTGCTACGAACGTTTCCAAACTACAACTTTAACGCAACGGAAGACTTCCGCCAAAAGGATTGGTACTTGAAGGCAGCAAATTCTTCAGATATGATTTATTCGACAGCAAAAGTTGACAACCAGTTACATTCGATTTATCTGACCATTTCTAAGTCCCTTTATTTCAAAGATCAACTGCTAGCAGTAGTTGCTTTGAATTTTGAAGTTAAGAGCATTCAAAGCATGCTCTATTCTCCAGCACAAGCATCTCAAAACTACCAAGCAGTAATGGATAGAAACAAACACATAGTTGCTCATTCAAACGTTGATCTGAACGATTTCCTTTGGAATTCTTCATATTATTCTACTTTGAACATGACACAGCTCTATTCTCCAAGTGCGTCTCACGAGCAATATCTTAACTTCAGCGTCCAGGAATTTAATCAGCAAATAGTAAATACTGATTCATCAACAATTATCATTACAGCTAACGTAGTTAAAGGATTTGAATTCATAATTCTGAGCGTTAGAGAATTGAACAAGCAAGTGGTACAAGGGTCTTATGAGCTCAGCGATGTTTTGCCAGTTCCGTTTGCAGTAATCTCGATACTGGGCATCATAGGAGTGATAATTCTTAGAAAATATGGGTTCTTGAAAAAAATCACTCTGGAAGAAGTTCTGGAAAAACTCGGACAAACACCGATGAGCATTGAAGAAGCTTCCCAGCTAGCTGCGGACAAGATTAGAGAAAAAGGAATGAAAATTCGAACAACTATCTCAGAAACTCTAAGCTTCGATGAAGGATTAGCATTTCTGAGTAATCCTCAGCAAGCCATAGAAGAAAAGATTAGCGAAAAAATCGATACAGCTATTGAACTAGTCGATCAAAAACTTGAGACACTCTTCAACCCTATTGAAAAACTCGAGACATTTATTGGAAAAATTCATGGCAAAAGCGAAGATTACAGTGAGTTAGCCTCGAAAATCAGGGATAGGAAAATAGACTTGAACAATTTGTTGCGTGGAGACTATTCTGAATTATCAGGATTAACAAAAGCCGAAATAGTGGCGACGATTTTTCAATCTCAAGAACTTCTTGACTTACTGCTTCTTTCTCGGTTGCTGAATAAAGAGCCAGAAGCAATCAAAGCTTGGATTGATATTCTACCCGACTCTATTGGAGTCACAACAAAAGGAAACAATGTTATCATTGATCAGTCCAAGTTGAGAAAAAACCTTGGCCGAATAGTTGCCGAATACAATTCTGGAGACTTCGAAGTGATTTCTCAATTATTACTGATCAAAGAAAAGGCAGAACGCATCCCTTCGGATCTTATCAATGAGTTTCTGTCCTCTGATACGTACGATGTAAGCAAATATGAGACAATCAGAAACAATCGCTTTGTATTCTTAGCCGCGCTACTTCTCAAATCAGAAAGGATTCCGTTAGCCGCTCTCAGCTCACTTCTGGCAATTTCAGAGGAAACACTAAGCGAAATCGTCGAGCGCATTCCAGAAGAATACGGGATAAAATTGGATCATTCTCAAACAATTGTTATCAATCCAGACACAAGGGATCAAACCTATATTCCACTACTCTACCTATTGAGAAATATTCTTGAATGAAATTCAAGAGGTATTACCTCCCCTTCCTACCTCACTTACTCATCAAAAAAGCATTTGGAGAAAGAAGAGACTGTGAGATAACCTGGTCTGTTGTTCTGATTTTCTTTTCTTAATGTTTCTAGCGATATAAAGTTAAATATAATAAAGACGATTCTCTCACAATATGGCTGAATCTGATTATGCTAGAAATGCCCGCGGAAGCCAGTATGATTTTGACAAATACATCAATTCACAAATGCACCAAGAAGGGCTCCAACAAGCAATTGGTCTTCTCCAAATCGACAAAAATGATGTTTGCCTAGAAGTTGGATGCGGCCCAGGATTTTTAGCAGCTAGCATGGCAGAGCACTGCTGGATTTCCGTAGGAATTGATTCACGGAAGGAATTCATAAAAATCGCACGAAAAGTAAGAGATGCAAAACTAGCTGCAAATCTAATCCTTGCAGAAGCGGAACCAGATGAAATCCCCTATCCGCCCGAACACTTCACCAAAATCGCAACAAGAATGAGCATGCATCACTGGAGAAATCCAGAACGCGTTTTAAGGGAATTAAGAAGGGTGGTCGCAAGGCATGGAAAAATGCTCATCATAGATCACATCGCACCCGCCAACTACGAATACGCTGCACTCATGGATTTGATTGAGTCTATGCGTGATGAAAATCACAAGAGATTAATTGCAGAACCAGATCTTAAGGACCTACTTGACCAAACACGATGGGATATTGTGGTTCTCGAATACAAGAGAGAAAGAGAAGATTTAGACGTTTGGTTATCCAGAACCCACAAGGAAGGAATAAGGGAAGAGATCATCAAACTATTGCAAAATATCCCTGAAGAGCTACGAGATTATATTGATTTGGAACAGCAAGGAGAAAAATACTTCATTACGTTCAAAACAATTCTAGCGCTTTGTGAGCCAATTTGAAACAGTCAATCACACAAAAAGCAACGTTTCTACGGAACAATTCTTCTCACATCTTAAGAAATGCACATTAACATAATCGTCCCGATTAAGCCCATGCATGATAATGTAATTGCTACTGATGCTAGAGCAATTCTAGAAGACATAGCTCTTTGTGGTCATCGAACAGGCACTAAGATCATATTTCCCACAGACCTTGTTGGTTTCATAATGGGGAACAATCCCTTTCCAGGGTGGGATAACGCAGTATTTCTGATCCCAGAAGATGCAAATATTGACTTGTTTCAAGAATGTCTTCATTCAAGAGATCTATTCTTCTCTTCGGAAATATTGCGGGTGAAAAAAGAAGTGCGCATATCGGATGTTCTAACAAACGACTTTAGAGGCAAGATTCGGCTTGTTAGGGATGGAGAAACCGAACACGATCTATTCAGCATAGCAGTTCGTGTCAAGCCTTTTGGCAATGAGCTTGCAGTGTGGATCAAAAAATAGGAGTCTTGTTTTTTGAAGAAAAAATATTTGTACTACGAAGTATGGGAGTTAGGTCTTCTTTGATTAGGGATCAATAGTTTAGAACCCTAAGGGTTTAAAATGAGTACCATGATTGTTGTTCAGATTGGCCTAGGGCCAGCTAGATTCATTCGCATTCACTGAAAAGGTGAGATCGTAAAATGGTAGTTGCTAACGGTTATTTCTGGACCGCTCCCATAACTGCTTTAATCGCTGTGATTGCAGCGGTTTACTATATCAAGTGGATTCATCAGCAGGATCGCGGAACAGAAGCAATGATTAAAATTCAAAACGCTGTGAAAGAGGGATCTTTGGCATTCATCAAACGCCAATATTCTACAATTGGGATTATCGGCGCAGTCGTAGCAGGAATCCTCTATCTCGCAATTGACTTGACAAGATACGGCGGGAAACCATACACATTGATTGCTTTCCTCATTGGTGTAACGACCAGTCTTATCGCTGGAGCAGTAGCAATGATTGTCGCTGCAGACACAAACGCAAGATCAACAGAAGGAGCGAGAAGAAGCAAAAATGATGCTTTGACCATTGCATTCCGCGGAGGACTAGTGATGGGACTGCTTGTGGTTTCATTAAGCCTACTTGGAATCAGCATACTTTACTTCATTTACAGCAATTGGCGCTCTACAGCAGCTCCAGCACCACAAGACATCATTGGATTCGCATTCGGGGCTAGCTTCGCAGCTCTCTTCGCTCAGCTTGGCGGAGGAATCTACACCAAAGCAGCAGATGTTGGTGCCGACCTTGTAGGAAAAGTAGAAGCAGGAATTCCTGAAGATGACCCGCGAAACCCAGCAGTCATTGCAGATAATGTTGGAGATGCTGTTGGAGACTGTGCAGGGAGAGGTGCTGACCTCTTTGAGTCGATTACAGGTGAAAACATCGGAGGCATGATTGTAGGGCTAACCTTTTACTTGTCACTCACCAGCCTAGGCGTTGATGACAAAATCGCAGTTAATTTCATAATCTTCCCACTTGTTGCAAGAGGGTGGGGGTTAATGGTAACCCTTCTTGCAAGCTTTTTCGTGAAACTTGATGAATCAGAGAAAGATCCAATGACTCCTCTAAGAAGGGCATACAATCTCAACGTTATCGGTGCTGTAATTGTCTTTGGTATCCTTATCTACACAATGCTTGCAAAGCCACTTGGTGAAGGATATGGTTCAATGGCTTTATTCGGATTCATGTTTGGCGCAGCTTTACTTGGACTCTTCCTCGCATGGGTCATTATGGCCATTACCGACTACTACACAAACTATCACTATCGACCGGTCAAGTCGATTGCAGAGGCTTCAAAGACAGGCGCGGCAACCAACATAATTACCGGTTTATCAGTAGGAATGGAAAGCACTGCGATTCCGACAATTATGATCATAATCGCGATAATGGGATCATTCATCTTCGGAGAACGTTATGGAGCCCTTTATGGTTCAAAATTTGCTGGCGAAGGTTCTCTCATTAGCAACCCCGTTCTTTGGGGAGTATACGCGTCCACTATTGCGACAATGGCCATGCTTAGCGTTACGGGAATGATCCTCGCCATGGATGGTTATGGTCCAATTGCAGACCAGGCAGGTGGAGTAGCTGAAATGGCAGACGTTGGTGAAGATGTTCGAAAAACCATGGAAGCTCTCGATGCTGTTGGGAATACTACAAAAGCCTTAGCGAAAGGATATGGAATGGCGAGTGCAGGTCTAGCGGCCCTCTTACTTTTCCAGGCTTATCTTGAAGATCTCTCAAGAGAAGCTAAAGGCCTCTACGGCGAAGGGCATATTGAGGTCAATATTACCAATCCCCACATTCTCATGGGAGCTCTCGTTGGTGCGCTCCTCCCATTCATCTTTACTGCCATGAGTCTTGGGGCAGTCGGAAGGGCTGCAAAAGGAATGATTGAAGAAGTGAGACGCCAGTTCAGAGAGATCCCGGGAATTCTGGAAGGAACAGAAGACCCCGATTACGGAAAATGTGTAGATGTTAGTACAAAGTCAGCTCTAAGGGAAATGATTATTCCCAGCTTGCTAGTGACTGTTACTCCCGTGCTTGTTGGCATCATATTTGGAGCTGTGGCAGTGGCAGCATTCATCATTGGAGCGACATTCAGTGGGATTATGCTAGGCTTTACATTGAACAATGCTGGTGGAGCCTGGGATAATGCTAAGAAACTCATTGAAGCAGGAGAATTTGGCGGAAAGGGTAGTGAAGCACATAAGGCAGCTGTTGTTGGCGACACTGTTGGTGATCCCGCCAAAGATACGTCGGGACCCAGTATTCACGTGCTCGTAAAACTGATCAATACGGTAGCCTTGGTATTCATCCCAGTATTCATTTATTTCGACAAGAATTTCAGCATCACTGATTTATTTGACAAGCTGGGATTGTAACCTTAGAAAACAGACTCAGAAAAACTATTCCCCTCCAACATTTCTTTCTCTTTCTTATTTACAGACTCTTTGAGCCCAATAACTCAATAAATAAATGCTGTTTGTGGTTCATCTCGTTTTCCTACCCGTTCCTGAATTCAAACAAACCAAACCTAGAATATTCGTCGGTTCTACTTTTTGGCAAGGAAAGGAAAATTCAGAACGCTACGAAGAAGAGCAATAAACAATTTGATATTTTTATTCGCTGTTATAAGAAAAATCGAGGAGGAGAAGAGAATCATCAAGCCATTCATTGAACAGCTTGCATGTTACCGGATTGACGGGATTATTCATTCCGCATTCATCCGTTTTGGGACAAGCGAAGCATGGCATGGAGTCTAGAGTGTCCCATTCGGACAACTCAGATTTCGGCAAGCGTACTTGCCAAGGCTCTCCCTGTTTGTGATCAATAATGATTCGATTTTCGAACATTAGCTGTTTGAGTTTTTCCTTAACTATAGGATATCCCCCAAATTCTTTTACTAAATCATAATACTTGACGGTTGCTGATTCCATGCCCCCTAGATAATCCATTATCGCGTTTTCGAGCCCTTCTTCGTAGCCACTTAAAGTTGCTTCGCTTTTTCGTATGCTTTCATAATTCGTTGGGTTTTCCAAGATCGCCATGTACTCTCATCCTCTGGGCTTCTAACGCCAATTCCTACTATGTGAAAAGTAGCTTAAAAGTAATTCTATGGTGCCCGTAGATTAGAAAAACACTTATCAAAAAAGAACAAAACCGAAAAAAATCGCCCATCAATGAAGCAATCAATATGAAATAGGAGAACTCGCAGATGAGAATTAAGCCAATTATTGAAGGGGACTTATGGGCATTTGCTAAGGTTTTTCAAAAGAAGAACTGAAAGGAGCCCATGTCTAGTGTAGATCGCTGGTACACTCCAGATAAAGTGTACGATTCACATTGTCACTTTTTTGGCTACTCATTTTTCAATCGAATCGCTAAACAACGGGGGTTCAATAGTCCGGAGGAATTGGTAAAGAATTGGCAGTTTAGAGGGGGAAAAATTGAACTTCCCCCTAAAGACCCTCGAGAACTTACAGAGATGTGGGTAAGAGAAGCTGAAAAATATAACGTAGACAAGATAGTCCTTCTTCCAGAATTCAACGAATTAAATGATCTTAGGGTCGCCATTCGCGAATACCCTAATAGATTTATTCCCTTTCTTTCCATAGACCCCACCCAACCAGAGGCCAAGGAAATCCTTGAAAAGGGAATTTCAGAAATTGGCGTAAAAGGGGTCAAGCTATACCCGCCCTTGCATTATTTTCACGCGTACGAAGAGAGAGTAAAACCGATTTACGAAATTGCCCAGGACCATAACTTGTTGGTAACATTTCACTTTGGCGTTTCCGTTGGAAGCACTGCAGACATGAGATTCATGAATCCGACTGATCTTTCTCCGGTGGCGCTTGAATTCCCCAAGGTAAGATTCGCATTAGCACACTTTGGAACAGGATATTTTCGGGAACTTCTCTTCTTGATGTATCACTACAAAAACATCTATGCAGAGACGAGTAGTTCTAATGTGTGGATGAAGTATCTTCCGTATGAATTGTCTCTAAAAGACGTGTTCAGAAAGGTGATTGACGCTGCAGGAGTAGACCACGTTATTTTTGGAACAGATAGCTCGTTTTTCCCCAGAGGATGGAGGAGAGCGATTTTCGATTGGCAACTTGCAGTAGCTAACGAGTTGAGGTTGACACAGGAAGAAATCAATTTGATTTTTTACAAGAATCTTGAAAGAATATTGAACCTTTAGAAGCATGGTTTCCCCTAGCAAATGAAGAAAGCATGTAACAGGAAGCTTATCCTTCATTACTTCTGTCTCTTTTTCAAAAGCACCAATAAAATGAACATTCCAACAAGAATTATGACTACAGCTATGACATAGTAAAAATCATCAGCATTATCCGGTGCGGGAGCCGGAGACAAGATGTCGTTGGGTGTCCACATCACATTCCAATTGATTTTGAACGACGCAAAGTTTGACGTATTTAGGGCTTCAAGAAACACCTTAATTGAATTCAGAATTTCATCGTATTTCGATACTGACCGTTCAAAATTACTGATGGAGGATATGAGGGAGTTGGCTTGAGCTATGAGTGAGAGTGCCATATCCTTCTTTTGATCAGAAAGATTTGGAAACATGGATCTTAGAGTTTGGAGGTACTTGTAGTCTTCTAGTCCCTTGCGGAATAATTCTAAGCGTAAGGAAGAAACGGGTCCATTGACGGGGGGCTGATTAGTCTCTGGCGGAACCAGATGGCCAGGATAAATGAGCCAGCCATCTCCATTTTGAGCTTGAACACCAAATGGTCCTCCAGAGATCCATAGAGCAGGATCGTCATTCCATATATTGATAATTCTGTCATGTTTTGCATCATACCAAGCCATCACAGCCCAGAAACCGATACCTGAAGCATTGTATTTCCACACCATCCATGGAAGGATCCTGTGAAACAGCGCGGGATTTACAATTCCAGGGAGTGATGGGAATTCGTAGTCTCTATTTTCAGCATTTGTGGGAAGGTCTTCATCCCCTTTTTCGAGTGCAGTCCAGGCTTGCTGATAAATGAGCACTTTTCTTCCTTTCTCAATTACTTGTGAGAGATACTCTTGAGAGAACTCAAAGTCTTCTTGGGGAGACACCAAGATTGTAAATGAATCAGTAAGATCTACGAAATTCGAAGTGTCTGTTTCGAGGTCAATTGCTACTGCTTGGCTGTCCCAATCGATAGATCCATCAATTCGGTAATGGAAGAAGATGTCTGAATCACTGCTGTTCCAAGCAAGATAAGCGTACTTGCCCAATAACCACGTAGCATATTCATCGCTAGGTTCATCTAGTTCTTCAATCCAAACAAACCATTCAAAACCATGACCCCGGGTCAAATTCTTTTCTAGAGCGAACTGTTTAAACTGTGAGAGAAATTGCAGAAACTTATCTTGTGATGCTTTCTTATGGGCTTCGTAATAGCTTATTCCCAGATCATCAAATGACACTGGTACTCGTAGAACAAGGGGATTCTGATAAGGAGAGAGGGTTTCCATTAATTTTGAGTAGCTTTCCCACCAGTTTTCAAAGTCCCATACGCCTTGGCTTTTTTCTTGGGGCAAGGTATCAAAGACATCATAAGTATTTGAAGGAGAGATTTCTCTATCGGCGAAGAACTTTGCATAGCTTTCCACTTGAGATGCCAACTCTAGATCGTTTAGGTCTTGTAATTCATCTAATTCCCAAAAATCAACATAGGCAGGGTTAAAGAGCCCCGTTGTCTGGGGCAGTGAATAATTAAGAACCGCAATCGATACTTGCACCGTGGCCTCTAGATCGCCCTTAACCGAGATTGTAGCGGTGTAGTTTTCGGGAGAGGCATCTTGTGGTACCGTTATGGAAAACCATAGGGGCTGATTTTCTCCGGCATTCACGGCAAAGGAATTAACTAGTGGAATCAAGGCATCAGGATACTCTCCTTTCTCATAGGCAAGGACGCTTTCATAATATGTATCAGATCTAACCCGAACATAATATTCCAAGAATGCACCAACACTTTTCTTTGAAATAATAGAACCATTCGAACTAACGAGATCAGAAACTTCAATTTGCAACGATGATAGATCCGAGGAACCCGCACTTACTACTACTTGAAAGAATTCTGTGCTTCCTCTGGCCACGAACAATTGAAGAAAGTCTGAATCCTGGGGTGATGTTGAAAGGGACTCAGTACCAGTATTATCCTTGAAGATCTTTGTTGTAGAATGAGCTATCCAGAAGTCTGGGCTTGCTTGATGAGTCTGAATTGTTTCCCCTAATACGAATCCATTGAAGTGAGAAAAAGCAAGCAACAAACATAAGAATAGACAAAAAACGTTGTTCCTTTTTGGAAAGTACTGCATAATATCACTCTTCTTGGTATTGAAAAATGAAAGAATATAGTAAGAACTGCCTTTACTGTTCTTATTAATGTTCTAGTCAACAACTTCTTCTATATCTTGAAATAATGAGAAAATCCTTACAAGACATGTTTTTCAATGAATTCAATTATTCTATTGTACATATCCAGGAGATTTGCCTTCCGCTCGATTCCGTGTCCTTCATTAGCATAGGTCACATAGGAAACAGGAACACCATTCTTTCGAGATTTTTGAACAAACTCTTCTACTTGGGTCTTGGGGACGACTTGATCTTTTTCACCCTGAATTATCATTAGGGGTCTCTTGAGTTCTTCCGCATGAAATATGGGGGAATATTCTCTGTATTTTTCAGCATCTTCGGGTAGTTTCCCCACCAGCATGTGATTATAGTGAGATTCAAAGTAATGAGTGTGGCGAGCCAGATGAAATAAGTCAGTTACAGGAGCACGGGCAATTCCGGCAGAATAGGTCTCGGGATATTTTGTCATTACATTCAGTACTAGGAAGCCTCCTGCACTTCCTCCCATTATAGTAGCTCTTTCGGTATCTCCAATCCCTTTGCGGCTGAGATAGCTAAGCAAGTGGACGGCATCCTCTGTATCTCGCTTTCCCCAATATCCATTGAGAGATTGGGCATAATTTCTTCCGTAGCCGGTGCTTCCTCTATAATTGAGTTCAATATAGATATAACCACGAGTCGAGAAAAAGTTAGCATTGGGATTCCAGGATTTAAGCCTCTGAGAAGTGGGGCCACCGTGTGCATTTACGATTATCGGGGCCTTTTCAATATTTGCATTTGCGGACCGGTAAAGGATTCCGTAAGCCTCTTGTTTATCAGTTGTAGGAAATTTAAAGTGATGTACGGATAGGAGGCCTTCTGAGATTCCAAAGCGAGAATGGCTTGAAATAAGACTTTCAACCACCCCGTTCTCATAATGGTAGGCAAATAATGTGGGGGGTATAAATGGAGAAGAGAAGACAAAGGAAATAATCGGTTTCTTGGGATGAATTGTTAGCCCTTCGTAGTAACCAGGAGGAAGTCCCAAGACAACATCTTCTTCGTTGCTGAAATCATAGTAAGCCAGACGCACTTCTCCCTGAGTGTTTCGAACATGAAAAATCTTCTTACCATCATGGCTCCATGCGAGTGTTTTCCTTCGCGCGAGCCAAGAGGGATAGCCGTGTTCGGAGTGATCCTCAAAGAGAATTCTAGGCGTTTCTCCAACTTCTTCGAGGAACCAAAGATTCAGCCATCTTGTTTGGTCGGAAAGAAACACCATTGAGTTTTCCTTAGGATGCCAGCATGGCTGCGAAAAGCTTGTTCTAATCTTGGCCAAGGTGAATAGCTCATTTTTCTTGTACGAATTTGAGCGCGACCGAAGAGTCTTGATGGTGATACGACTCTCATCCCAAGGCATGTAAGGAAAATCCCATTCATGCCACGCGATAAAATCGCCAAAAGGTGAACAAACGGGATCGATGATGAAATTATGAAATTCGCTTTCTTGTAATGGTAGGGAGGCAGTGCCAAGGCGTATGCTTGCTAAGACCATTGTGTTTTCAAGCATTGAGGTAAAGTATGCTCTTTGTTCGAAAACGACGGGTGCACTTGCATTGAAACTTGCTGGGGAAAGACGCTCTTCCTTCCCATCAGCAAGTCTTATTCTCCATAAGCCTTGTTTATTTGCGATTAGTATTAGGTCAGAGGAGCTATTCCAGCAATAGTGACCACCCCCGTAAAGAGCAGATGGTTTTGATTCCTCGCCAGCATTAATTTTCCTAAAATTTGAAGGATGAATCCCATTTTTGAAGTCAACAACATAAATGGAATTCATTCCCTCAGTTGAAATGACGAAGGCCAAATGCTCGCCGTTAGGGGAGAAACATGGTTCATG
>JALTMP010000387.1 GCA_027001645.1 Candidatus Heimdallarchaeota archaeon | reverse complement strand
GGGAGAGGCTGTCAAGCAAAACTTGATTCCAAATCAGTTCATGGCTTACTATATTGCCAAAGAAGCACAGTTCATAGAGGAGCTGGGAATTCCCAAGGAAAACTATTGGTTTAGAGAACTCCTTGAGGAAGAAACCGCACATTATTCAGCAGCAAACTTCGATCTTGAAATTCAAACTCCAATGGGAGTGATTGAATGCATTGGAAATGCTTACAGACAAGACTATGACTTATCAAAGCACTCCAAGCACAGCCGGACTAAACTTACTATTCAATACGAGAACAAACCTGTAGTACCACACGTTATCGAGCCATCATTCGGACTCGACCGCATATTCTACATACTAATGCTTGTAACCTATCAAGCAGGTGACCGCAAATGGTCATGGTTCAAACTTCCTCCCTACTTAGCTCCGTACCACGTCAAAGTTTGTCCCCTTCAGAAGAAAGACGGGCTTCCCGAAGCTGCTAGGGAAATATTTGAAGAACTACGAGAAGAATTTGACGCAATTTTTGACCAAACAGGAAGTATTGGAAAGCGCTACGCGAGAGCAGATGAAATCGGCATTCCCTTTAGTGTAACAATCGACTATGAAACCTTGGAAAACGATACGGTTACCATTAGAGATCGAGACTCCACGGAGCAAATACGAGTCCATGCGGATGACTTACTTGAAGTCTTAAACTTGCTTATTGGCGCAGATGCAATCTGGGAAGAAGTTAAGGAGAGCTTTGCTGTGGAATCAGCCAAGAAAGGCAAAAAAGAAGAAAAATAAAATATTAACTCAAAATCGTCCGTCTGTATCTGAAGCTATTAATTTATAATTCCGGGGTAATATGCCCACACATGCAAACCCCGGCAATAGGAACCTTGGCTTCCCATAGCGCGCTACAGATTCTTTGGGCGGCAGAGCAACAAGGGTTCCAAACAATCCTCATTGCTCCCCAAGATAGAGTATGGATGTACAAACGATTCAATCTTCATCCCGAGTTTGTCAAGCTCCGCAGTTTTCGTGACATTCTTTTGCCAGAGATACAGGAACGACTAAAAGAATCCGAAACAGTCTTGATCCCTCACGGAACCCTCGTCGGTGCTCTGTCGAGCGAGGAATTGCTAAACACCTTAGAAGTTCCAATTTTTGGAAATAAAAAAATTCTACCTTATGAAAAGGAAGCAGATCTCCATAAAGAGTGGCTTGAAAAAGCAAATGTGAGAATACCAGAGACGTTCTCAATCGAGGAGGAGATCCGCAAACCCGTGATGGTTAAATTTACAGGAGCGAGAGGGGGCAAGGGGTACTTCGTCTCTCAAAACATGGAAGAAATCCGAGAAAAGCTCAAAAACGTCCCACCAGACATCCGAGATTCTGTTTGGTTGCAAGAGTTCATCAGAGGAGTTCCGATCTACTTCCACTTTTTCAAACACTTGAACGGCGAGAACAAGCTAACGGGAATCGATATTCGATATGAAAGCGACGCCAATGCTTTTGGAAGAATACCAGCCACCATCCAACAACAGTTAGACCTTCGCCCAGCTTTTTCAGTTGTTGGGAATATCCCCGTCGTCGTGAGAGAAAGCCTTCTGCTAAAGGTTTTTGAAATTGCTGACAACATAATCGAAGCGAGCAAAACACTTGCATCCCCGGGTCTTCTCGGACCATACTGTGTGGAAACAATCGTTACTCCGGATCTTGAAGTCATAGTCATCGAAATATCAGCCAGGATTGTTGCTGGAACCACCGCCTGGATTCCAACATCACCTTATGCTGAATTTTCATACGGAAAAGCCCTCTCTGTGGGCGACCTTATTGCTCTTGAAATAAAAAACGCAGTTCAAAATTCAGAACTCAACAAAATTGTATCTTAGAGAACTAAAGCCCTAACCTTGAGATCGTTCACAACTACGAACCAATAGCAATGAAACAACAGTTACCATTGCTGATTTCAAAGCAAAAAAGATATTTCTTGCATAGGATAACAAGATCTGTGGCACGCTTCGCAACGAAAATACAAGTCAGATACCGAGATTTGGACACATATGGTCATGTGAATAATGCGGTATATCTCACCTATTTTGAAATCGCAAGGGTAGGAGCATTTCTTGATCTTTTCTCAAAGAATCCAAATATTCGCTTTGTCATAGCCCACGCTTCAGTTGACTTTCTCAAGCCAGCAAGACTCGCTCAAGAGTTGACTGTTTATACATGGGTGAGTAGAATAGGAAACACGTCTTTCACTTTGGAGTACGAAATCAAGAATGAAGAAGGAGACCTAATTGCCAAGGGCTCAACAATACAAGTAACGATCGATTCCGAGGGAAGAAAAGAAGCAATCCCGGATACCTTAAAAGTTCACCTCGAAACGCTATTGGCGGAATAAACGACAACAAGTCAACTATCTACATTTCGCTCTTGTGGGGGTAA
>JALTMP010000386.1 GCA_027001645.1 Candidatus Heimdallarchaeota archaeon | reverse complement strand
TACCGTTTTATCAAATGATAATATGACAACAATTCATGTGAAAGAAGAAACTTGGCAGAAGCTCAATCAACTCAAGCAACCAGGAGAAACCATGGATGATGTTGTCAGGAGACTATTAAAACGATACGAGATTACTCTAGCCAATGAACAATCTGAAAAAATTGACGTTGACGAATTGATTGAAGAATTCATTAAAGAAACCAAGGACATTGATCATACAATTGAAGCCATGAGAAAAGGATGGAAGCGCTCAAAATGATAGAATTATTATTGGAAACCAACGCTTTCAAGAATAAGAAGTTAATTCGCAGATTAGCTACTAGTAAAGAAATCGTAAAGGCTTATGCATCAGTGATTGTCGCTCTAGAACACTATTTTCATCTCATACTAAAAGATAAAGCTTACTTGTGGGAGAATCTGAAGCAAATTCTGCACTTAACCATTTTACCAATTACAGAAACCGAAGCGAAACTCGCAGCTTATTACTCAAAGCATTTTTTAGATCATCCAAGAGGTCCTTCATATTTTTTCTTTGATTGCCTTATAGGAGCCACAGCAAAGATCTGGGATCTGATATTAGTAACGGAAAATACTAAGGACTTCAATTACTTGCCTGAAAAACTCGTCCTTACTCCCACCGAGGCTCTCCAATTGATTTAGCATTGTTTCAATATTTGGTCTCGAGTAGCATTATCGTATCATTTGCTTCCTAATATTGCTACCTTTGTGATTTGATCAAACATAGCCCCCCCATCTTTTTGTATAATCTCTATCTCCACCTTGGCTTAACACAGCACTTTTGAGAATAAGAGACTAGAGGGAGGAAGGTTGCGTAAAGCTCCCCACTATTAACCAATAGATTGCTGTTGCTGTAGGAATTGTCAAATAGAATGCAATGATTATCTTAGAATACACTAGTCTATCCAGTTTTTCTCGATCCTTACCAAACAGAGAATAGACAAGGAACAAGCCAAGAACGGCATACACATTCCAAAAGCCAACAAAATAAGAGGCCTCAATAGCAGTAATTGTCATGCTTACACCATATATGATCCCAAGAACATAACATAACACGCTTTCACTTTGGGTTAATTCTCGTGCATTCTCGGAAACGCGGGCCGCTTCAATCCAAAGAAGTAGAGCTATAAGTCCCATAAGACCGATGAATAAGAGCAAGTGTCCCAAGAATTCGTCTAAGAAATGGATTAATTCACGAGTATCTTGAGGGATGATGTTCTTGTAATCATTGATTTCGAAGGAAAAGGTGTCAATAGCGTTTGCTGTTAAATGCATCGCGTGTCCCTCGAAGAAAAGCATGGCCAAGACAAATCCGATTACCCGTTCTCTAGACGATTCCGTCCTTTGTCGTTCACTCAAACCTTCTCCTAAATTTACCGATCCATAAATGAGTATCATCATGACAAGGTAGAATGGTCCTATGATCACTAGGTCTACGAAATCCACAATGCGGATGTACCAGATTAGAAATGTCTTGTTAAGTTCCGCTATAAGAAAAATGATTGACGGAAATAGGATATAAACGGCTGCCAGCAGAATTCGTCGATCCATGCATGAATTATTGCGTTTTCCTTTAAATCCTTAATTGGATAGAGTTCATCTCCGCTGAGTCTACATCGCCACTAGGAATAAAATGCCCCCAATGATACTTGTCAGTGTTACCCCCAAGATATGAGATCGTTTTGGCTTAAACAACCCAATGAAAATGTATCTTTGTGAAAATGGAGAGAATGGCTTCATTCCAACACTCAACGTGTCAAGAAGAACATGTCCCAAATACGGTACGAAAACCGCGTGTGCCCACGAAATTCCAAACAAGGAATTGATCCCTATCGAAAATATTCCGACAAGAAGGATTCCCAACAATTCATGAGTCCAAGTATGATAGCGGGGGCTGTATCTTTGATCCCCTTCACAATCTTCCAAGTAGATTCTGATCATATCTCTGATTGAGCTTGCTCCCTCCGGGTGGTATTGGTAGAACCAATATATGTGATCAAGATCAATGATGATCCCTGATATGATCCCTACCAATAGGAATAATGCCAACTGATCCGGCCTAAAAACATAACTGAGTACGCTCGTAATGAAAAACGAAAAGCCGATATGTGCGACACCGTGCATGATCAATAGTATGGAAGCGTCTAATATATTTCTTGATAAGATGGAAAAAGAGGGAATGCAATTTTTTGTGCTCGCTAGAATATTAAGAGACCAGAATAATAGAGGTTAACCAGCTGTGGGATTACTGAGATTGTAACAACTTTGGTTAAGGTAACAACATCTACGGGCCAGTCATTAAGTACAGAATATGTTGAGTAAAGTTGCTGGAGGGGAAGTTGACGAATATCAGAATCAGGTAACTCCCGGATCTTCTTTTCAAGTTCTTCTAAGACCAACTCCTTGCTATTCTTAATCAAAATCTTAGCAGAGTAGAGATGGAACATAAAGATTCCTAGCGTAGTGAGAGAAGCAATGACTGTAGTGTAGGAAATCACTGGCTCAACTTTTCTATCAAAATTAAGAGGACCAGTAAGGATGAAAAACAAGACAGAAACAGAAAACAGAGTGAGACCAGCTATTCCAGAGCTGAGCAATGACCAAGTGCGGATTGTAACTATCAAAGGATCCCTAAAGGGAACTAGTTTATTGGAGATCTGGATTGCTGTTCCTTTCTGTGAAAACATGCTGATCGCTGCAAAGACTGAAAGCGTAACTGTTAGCATTACCATTGTGAAGAACAATCCGCTTGCGAAGACAAAAGTTGCAGATTCCGTGATCTCCGCACTATCTCTTGCTAAAATGTAAAAGATGCCAGCTCCTACTGGGGTGAGCAAGAAATACACAAGAGGATTGTAGAAAACTGCAACTCTTGGCAAATCCTTATACCTTAACTTGACTATGAACCAGTAGAGTATTCGTTCCATGAATTCAGACTTATTTTCTGCTCTCTTTTTGAAGTCTGCGTAGACGTCCTTTGGATTTGTATATGGGAAAACTTCGAGCCCTTCGTACCCCCTTTCCTTAGACTTAATTTTCTGATTGACCGATTGGATTCTCGCGAACAGATTCCACTTTGTGGTCTTTTCCTCAGTAGTTAGTTTGAAAAACTCATCATGAAATCTCTTGAAAACGGGATCATTCAGGTGTTCACTAGCCCGTGCTTCAAATGAATCATAATCCTCCGATTCTAATATAAGCGAATGCGTAAGGTTGTATATTCTTAGGCTTTTCATCCACTTAGAAATGCGCAGTTTGTAATTTTCTGCTTCTTCGATTGGTCCGGAAAGCCATGTGTAAATGTCCCCATAATCGCCCAAGTACGTCTCCCAAGTATTCAGAAAAGAGTCATGAATCAGCTTGAAGCAAATCAATGCAATGACCATTAGAATCGCAAGAACGGCGTCTTTTGACCCAAAGCCATCTTGGACTTCCAGTCCGAAAATAATTGCTAAGAAAAATGCTACTATCGTAGAGAAGTGTTTTCCTGTAATCCTTTGTTTTTTCAATTCTGTCGGTAATCTACTAGCTTTAGCCCTATCTGTTCCTATCCATCTGAGTGAAAAGACCAAATACCCTGAAAGAATCGCCAACAAAGGTAGTGCTAAGATGACTAAGAACAATACAAAACTCATGGTTATTTCGAATCAAAATCACTTGAAAAATGTTGCTCCTTACTGGCACTATTAAACTTCTATGCCCCCTAGATCAAACAATTGGCATTTTCGAGTATTGAATTTCGCTCTTCAAGAATCAAGATAACTATATATGATACACCCCGTTAGTATACTCACGGGGTGTTAGTATGTATTTTGACCCACGGCCCAAGCAAAACAAAAAAGATTTATTTGACAGAGAAAAAGAACTCTCGAAATTTGAGGAGTCAATTCAACAATCTCCTTTGACAGTGATAACCGGAATACGTCGTCTGGGAAAGACCTCTTTGATACTTGTAGGTTTAAGCAACAAACCCAGTGTAATTATCGATCTTAGAGGAGTGGCTCAATCAAGAGAAGGTCTATATCGCCGCATCGAGTTTGGTCTAAATGAATTCTTCAAACAACACTCAAATATTTGGAAGAAAATCAAAGAACAACTCAACCGAATCACAGGAGTACAAGCGATGGGTTTCGGTGTTAGTGTTTCTTGGGGGGCAAAAAAAGCTGATTTAGTCCAGCTCTTGAAAACCTTAGAGGATTTTGAAGTTATCTTGGCCTTTGATGAAGTTCAGTATTTGAGAGGTCCGGTTGGGAAAGAGCTTGCAGAAGTTCTAGCACATCTATATGATCATTCAAAACTTAAAATGGTAGTAACCGGATCCGAAGTTGGTCTTTTGTACGACTTTCTTGGAATCGAAAAACCAGAAGCACCGCTTTATGGAAGACACTTTCGAGAAGTAAAACTCAGCCGATTCAACAAGAGCTTAAGCAGAGAGTTTCTCGAAAAAGGTTTCGAGCAAATAGGCTTGACAGTCGAGCAGGAATTAATAAGCCATGCGTGTGATCAATTGGGAGGAATCATCGGGTGGCTCGTAAACTTTGGCTTGAGATGCCAGGAAAAAGGTCCTTCTTCCAACATAGTTTCTGAAGTTCTCGAGGATGCTAGTAAGCTATTGCGAGCAGAGTTCAATAAGTTCTTGGAAAAGCATAAACCCGGGGATAAGCGTATTCGAGAAGTTGCGCGCGCTATTGCGAAAGGAGAAAACACTTGGACAAGGATCAAAGCCTATGTGGAAGCCCGCGAAAAGGCTACCATCCAGGACACTCCGCTTAATCGGGCAATTAATGCCCTTCTAAAAGCGTCCTATATTGAGAAAATAGTCGATGGAAGAAATATTCATTACGAACTGGCTGACCCTGTTCTAGCTCACGCATTGCTCAAACGATGATCCCGGACGACCTTCTTAGGAAAGAATGAAAGATTTTCCAAAAAAGTGCTATGCAAAACGTAACCAAGAAATTTTATTCTGTCCAACTATTTTTACATGATGCCAGACAAATCAGTCAAAGACTTTATGGAAGCAGATCACGATCGGCTAGACTCAATATACAAGGAGTTTAAAGAAAAGAAGCATTCAGAGATTGAAAAAGCAAAGAAACTGTTTGCAGAATTCCGGGAAGGCTTGGAGCGTCATATTGTCTGGGAAGAAGAAATTCTGTTTCCCGTATTTGAAGAAAAGACCGGAATGAAAGTTCAGGGTCCTACCGTCGTAATGAGGATGGAACACGAACAAATCAAATCATGCCTTGAAAGAATTCTTGAAAAAATCTCGAACAACGACCCAGCAACTGAGGAGATTGAGAAGGAGCTCGAAATGGTTCTAGGTGCGCATAACGAAAAAGAGGAATCGATTCTCTATCCGTGGATTGATCAAACCTTCAACGATCAAGAAGTCGAGGCGTTTTTCTCTGAAATCTCTCGATGATCTCAAGCCTTTGATGACACCCCCTCCCCAAACATTACTTCGTAGGCTAAGATCAATTTCTGCAGGGGATCTCGAATTTCCTTGAACTCTGAAGTCTCAGAAGACTCTAACATATCAAGTATTTTTTCAATTTCACAAACTTTCACGATACAAGTGTTCCCAAATCTTGATTGGAGCAATATAGCAATTTTCAGTATCCTCTCCTCTCTTGTTTTCCCTAGCCATGCTACGAAATTCCTCAACTCTTCATCATAAAGAGATTTGAGACTTAGCTTCTGTATCGATCCGCTCAATTCTTGAGTTTCTTTTCCTTTGGGTGTGATGACCTCTCTCGTTTCCAAAACGCTAGGAATCTCTTTTAGAATTAAGGTGTTTACATGCTCGATGCTGTCAAGTATTTTGGCTAGGTTCTCTCGACTTGATCCAAATAAGAAGAGTGTCTCGATCATCGAAACCATCTGTTTATTGAGTCTTCGTCTTAAGATTCTCGCTTCATCGTTCTCTCTAGCGAGGGGTTCCAGTCTCTTTCTATGACCCTTAAATGGGTTGATTCGAACGCCTCTTCCAACTGCTTGAATGACAAATTTCTGTGCGTTTCTGACCCCTATGTTTATGAATAAAATGACATTTGGCCGATTTGAGTCCCATCCTTCATAAAATGCTTGAGATCCCATGAGTATGGTAAAGGGACTTTCAGGCTTATCCAATTCTTCAAAATAACTTCGCTCTTCAAAAACGTCGAAAAGCTCATACCCCGAAAGATTAGTTCTCAACCAAGTTGAAATATCCCCTATTTTGAGCAAAGCAAAAGGTCGATCAGCTGTTTTCAATTTGATCCCTAATTCTTTGGAATTCCAGGGGTTCTGAATAATCTCTGCTTCACTCGGGGTATTTGCGTGAAAGATATGCTTCATAAGTTCCTCGAAAGTATAGCTTTCTATCTCCTCTTCATTGATATGCAAGTATCCTGTTCCAAAAACAAATTCACGATTTTCTCTTTTTGAAAACAGTTGAATTAAGGATTTCTTGGCTTCTGAAAACATTGCTCTTCCTATCCTGCCTCGAAAAATGTTAGATAAATGCTCAAAGAATAGTTTCACATCTGCTTGGTTTGTGTTTACCTCTTTTCCATAAACGACAAGTAGGGGTTTATGGTATAGCTCTCCAAACTGGTCTACCTTGCCCTTTATGATTCCTTCTCTGGTCTTAATCAATAATCCCAGTAGGATTAGAGATTCCAATATTATTCTCTGCTTTTTCTCCTTCGAAAAATCGCTTGATAACTCTTTCCTTGAAAATTTAACAAAATCTGTGTGAGGGAGCAGAATATTCTTGCCATATCCTCGAGAAATGAACTCTCTCAAATTGAAATTGTAGACGGTTGAAATAATGTCCCACGGATCAACAAACGTGGCTGAAAAATTGAATAAGAACCCATTTCTAGAAAGAAGGGAGTAATAGTGTTGCCGCTTTGAATCTTCTTTGGTTCCCTTGTGGGCTTCATCTAAGAAGACGAACCAACTCCCATTCGCTTCAATATCTCGGAAAGAAAGTCTGTTTTCTTTGGTTTCGTCCGATATGAGGTCTGATCTATATACAAATACGTTGATAGCGTTATTCCAACTAATGCCAGAGTGTAAGAATTGTATTTCTTCATATTCCTTGAGATTCCAAAGTCGGATTGGTCTAGACCTGCCTTCGTTGAATTCTCGTACATGTTGCTCTAGTTGTCTTAACAAGTCTTCTCGATGAGATAAGACAAGGATGTTGTTGCATTGGGGTTCATTTTTCAAATTGTTGGTCGGGATTACCCCAGCTGACAATAGTGAGTCAAGAATTTCAATTAGTTTTATTAGAACCAACGTTTTCCCTGAGCCGGTGGCCATCCAAAAACTCATTCTATTTGCAAAATTATGTGGTTCAATCAATTCTACTTTTTTTCTCCCTTTCTCCCCCACCGTAGAACCATGAGCTTCTTTCAAATCCTCAAATGCCCCTTTTCCTTTTTCAAAACAAAGAAGCTCCAAAGCACCTCCCATTGCAATAGACTCAAGGGAATACGCGATGAGACTATAGAACTTAGCTCTTCTTCGTTTCATCCACTGGTCAAATTCTACAACACCATCAGAAAACGTTGGCTGTCGGTCTGTGTTGCTTGCATCTTGAAATTCTTGATAGAACAAAAATAAGCACTTAACTGCGTTTTTCAACGCTTCTACTTGATAGTCATACAATCTTTTTCGCTGTGAAAAATAGGAAATATTTCTTATCTTCCATTTATGTGGCAGGGCATTGAAGTCGATGTTGGACGCAAGACTCTGCAGAACTGGAACTAGCTTCATTCTTTTTTCATTCAATTCCTTACTCATGCCACTACCACCAAATCAATGGGATCACTTGTGCCAATGGTAACCTATCAAAAGAGATGGCAATCCTAGAATCGCCGTTCTTGGCGACGTAGTCTTCGAGAATCACTCCATTTTTTGAAATTTCAACAATCTTTTTACCCATTAGATTTGCTAAGGTTTCTGCAAGGTCGATACGTGGATACAGTTTATTCCATTCAAACGTTATCCGATTCTGATCCCTATCTAGAGCTAAAATACCAGTTAGCTTTTCGTCGTTCAGAAACATATAATCAAGCATTGCTTTCCATGCGTCCAATGTGCTCTTGTCCCCCTCTATTGGGTGAAATGGCTTAGTGGGTCTGTACTTCACCTTTTTTAGAATTTCCTCATACTGTTCAAACCGAGAGTATTTGAAAAAGCCATTAGCATTTTTGGGATTGTATCTTCCCCTAACGTCCGAATCTTTTGAAATGCCAGATTTGTCATAAAATAAAACACGCTTCATCCGTGGAAGAGCAACAGAGTAAATATGTCTTCCCATCTCAATGCCTATCCACTTTCTATTCAATTTGTGAGCAACTGCAATTGTTGTTCCCGAGCCAAGAAAGAAGTCCATGACCAGATCTCCCTCTCTAGTGGAAGTCGATATAACGCGTTTCAAGAGTTGCTCTGAGTTCTCAGTTGTAAAACCCCATTTGCTCGAGTAACCATATATGTCAGACCAATTATCACTCAAGTATACAACATCTGGCTTCATCATTTGGGGATTGCCCCTTCTGCTGAGCCTGAGTCTGCGTTCTTTTTCTAGTTTGGAGATCGTTTTTTGAGGGGGAAATCGTCGCCCCTTGGGTGGCATTATTGCTTTTCCGAGAATGATTCTCGCGCGAGTAACTAATCTACCGGCATCGTCTCTCTTAAGATACTCGGGAGGATACAAGTGGGCTTTCTCTTCGGGAACTACTTCCCAGGATTCACCGTCGGTATCAATAGATCTCCACTTAGTTTCTTTCCTTTCAACGCTAATGTGACGAAAATAGTTTAGGTCTTTATTCTTAGCATAGTAAAAAATGGTATCATGCCAAGTAGGAAATTTGTTCCCTTTCGTTTTTATTCTGACTGATTTATTGACAATAATTTCGTTCTTAAAATTCACTTCTCCGAAAATTTGGTTGAGCAAAAGTCTCAGGAGCATATTGCCATTGTGATCGCACCGTACGAAAATGCTCCCTTCCTCTGACAGTATTTCTCGGGCAATGCTTAATCGATTTTCAAGCATGGTTAGCCAAGTAGAATCCTTGTAATTAACCTTGTACTGGAAATCGGCGTTTTCACCCAAATTGAAAGGAGGATCAATGTAAATTAATTGTATTCGGTTTCTAAATCGATCTTTGATGGTATTCAGTGCTTGATAGCTTTCACTATGAATCAACCAACCGTCAAGCGATTCTTCTAGATTCTCAAATAGGCTAAGAAGATGAAGTTTGATTTTCTCATCAAAGTACTGGGTGTCCAAAGGTAGAGAAGCATATTTCTGATTCAATTTTTTGCCTTTTTTATCTGGAAGGAGGATCTGTGAAAGAGAGAAATCATTTCCAATGAATCCTAAGTTTTTCCATTCCTGAAGCTGTTTCTGTATCCCTGGATGGTTTAATACCTTTTCAATGAATTGGATTCCTTTTTTTGTTTCTCCTATTCTGTTCAGTGTGATTACATATTCGCTATCCAAAACAAATCTTGGTTTATTCCAGATTTTCACCAGC
>JALTMP010000385.1 GCA_027001645.1 Candidatus Heimdallarchaeota archaeon | reverse complement strand
GTTAATACCATATGGGAAAGCATATTTGGGAGCAAATGCGGGCAACCATGTTGCGGCCAAACCAGCACCCGAACCAATCAGATAGGAATACATGCTAAACTCAACTAGTTTGAGCCGTGGAATTGCCACCGGGTCAATTCGCCCCCGACCACTTTGAATGGCTTTTTGAAGGATTCTTCTTGAGTGCCTAGAATGGTAGATCATCAAGAGGTATGGTGCAAAGATAATCAATAATGCCAGGATAGTATAGAGTTTGAGGGGATTTGGGAAAGAGAAGGCGTATTGATGGAGTCTTTCTGGAATAATAACTACGTTATTCTCGTAATCAAAAGCGGCGGCACCAATAGTGAATCCTGCTAGAAGAAAAATGCTGTTTTCAACAATGGCGGAGTTTCTAAAATTCGGGAAGAAGATTGCTTTCGCCGCGTAATAAATCGAGATCCCAGCAAGCTCCGCGATAGCTAAAACAAGCACACCAATGATATGAATCATGACAATGTCTTCAGGTCTTTCTTCTCCAATAGTCAGAATTGCTTCAAGGTAGAGTAATAACCATGAAACCAACACAGTGAAGTAAAAGAATACAAAGCGTTGTTCAATTCGCGAATATGTTGAGAAATACCGGTTCACGCCATTGAAAAACAGAAAACCAGCGAATAATACAATGATGATGGCCGAAAGAGGTTGTAACACACCGTAGATAGCTACACCTTTTTTCAGAGCGCGAATGACAAAGCCAGCATAACTAAGTAACAAGCCAATGATTTCTGCAGTCATCCCAGCGAATAGCCATGATTTTTTGCGGGACAAAACAACCAGCAGAGCCATTGCGAGGAGAAAAGAAAAGAGGTTCCAAAGGGCAAAGTGGTCAATGATTGCTGTTTGAAAACTTGAAACAAGGTCTCCACTCATAATTTACCCTCCAATTGTAGGCTCCATAACAGTCAAGTAATAGGTGGAAAGAGAAAGAGGTGTCATATTTCCTCACCAAAGACCTTAGAGATCCGGGAGGCGTCATCTACCACATCTAATTCGCTGGATAGAGATCGTAACAGCGACCCTAGGCGATTTTGATCAATTGAATCGCTTGAAATGACCCCCTTGATGTCGCCAATATACTTCTCAACAGCATCGCGAGTGATTGCTTTGATGAGGTTGTTTTGTTCCGATGAGGGAACCACAACAAGAAGAACCCGAGTAACCGTTGGTGATTGCACAGCAATCGCATAGGCGGCTTTATTATTTTCCAAAGGAATCATCCCCTCGCGCTGATCAGGGTTGTTTCCCCCACTAGAATATAAACCCATAAAGGCGGGGACAACGATGTCCTCTAGAGCACTGGGGTCAAGGATTGTGTCCGTATGATTCAAGATTTTCAAATCATCTGCTGGACTATCATTTGCAAATTCAGCAACAATACATAATACCATCTAAATTCCTCCAACTAAGTTGGTTTTACTGAGAGACTTGATCTTGAACGATTTGAGCCAATTTCTCAATAGCATCTTCGAGCCCGTCCCCCGTTTTAGCAGAAACTTCCTGAACAAGCCAAGTCCGCAGATCCATTACAGCGCTTAGATCCAGACGAGAAGTTACAAGAGAAGCAGCATTCGTGTCAGGTAAAAGGTCCATTTTATTAAGCAAGAAAAGAATGGGTACTCCCACATATTTTTCATTTTGCAAGACTTTATCCTGTAGTTCTGCCAGTGCCTCGCCATATCGTTGTTCATCAGCAGCGTCGATGACATAAACGATAACGTGGGGCTTGATTGGAAATCGGGTCCAGTGTTTTCGCAAAGCCTTCTGCCCCCCAAGATCCACGTTAGTTATTCGGATTCCATCCATGATGAAGTCCTCAATGTCTTGACCAACGGTTCGGCTCTGGGGACGGAACTCGTTGTAACGCAAGCGATGAATAAGAGTGCTCTTGCCTGCGTAATCCAAACCGAGCCATAGAATTCGATATTTGTCTGGTATTTGTGGTTTAGGAGTTAGTACAATCTGTAGACCATACTCACCCATTGCGGTTTCAAACATCAATGTTTTCACGTGCTGGCTAACAACGGTTCCTTTTTGGGCAATAACCTTTCCGTCCCAACGCACAACACGAACAGTGCTTTCGAATTGATTGGGAATTAGTGACGATATGGAGTCGAGAATTTGGTCTAGCGCGTCAAAGTCCATTGACGGGCTACTGACTTCTGCAATTAGTTGCCCGTATTCAGGTGAGCGTTGAATTTGGCGTAACAAGTTATCAAGCACATTGTTGACGCTCTGGCTCTCAACCTCAATTTCACTAGGTTCGACCTTGAAGGTCTGAATCTCGTCTTTTTGAGCAGTAATCAATTTTTTGAAGAAATTAAACATAATGACCACCTTGACCTTATGTGTAGTGTGCCGAGAAGTAGTTAAATATTTTATCTAG
>JALTMP010000384.1 GCA_027001645.1 Candidatus Heimdallarchaeota archaeon | reverse complement strand
CATCAGAAAAGCTCTCGCAATGGGAGCCGATCGAGCGATTGTTGTAGCCCACGACACGCTAAAACAAGCAGACGGATCAACTCTTGCAAAAGTGCTCGCAAAAGTTGTTGAAAAGGAAAACCCCGATCTCGTGTGGGGAGGGATGTCTTCCTACGATTCCTACAACGCACAAGTTCCAGCACAGATCGCATCAATACTTGGACTACCCTACGCTGCAAACGCCATGACCTTTGAACTCAAAGACGGCAAAGCAAAAATCACCCGCCTAATCGTTGGGGGAGCACAAGAAGAAGTTGAAGTTCCGCTCCCAGCAGTCATTACAGCAGATCAAGCTCTCAACGAACCCCGCTATCCAAAACTCCCTGACATCATGAAGGCAAAGAGAAAGCCCCTCGAATACACTTCCCCCGAAGAACTCGGCATAACGATTGACAAAGTTGAGCACTATGAACGAGTCAGCATTTCGCTCCCACCACAAAAAGAAGGCGGCAGAATCTTGACCGGAGAACTCGAAGAACAAATCAAGGAACTAGTTCGGCTCCTCGTGGAAGAAGCCAAGGTACTGGAGGCATAGGTGATAAGAATGAGCAACGTATTAGTTTATTTACAATCAAAGGGAAACGATCTTCTCAAAGCTTCCGCAGAAGCGGTTACAGCAGCAAAAGCAATCGCATCAGTAACCAATGGCAAAGTACACGCAATGATCTCTTCGACGGCTCCCGATGAAGCGAAAGAAAAAGCAAAACAACTCCCAATCGACTCACTACACGTCTTCAGCGACCTTGAAACATACAACCTCTACCGACATGCCAAGGCAGTCCAAGAAATCGCTGAAAAAACAGAAAGCACGCACATCGTTCTATCCGCCACCACGCATGGAAGAGAAATCGGAACCACTGTCGCCCAAAGAATTGAAGCAGCTTATTTCAACGACATTACCGCTGTTAGTACCGGCGATGGGGCAGTAGTAGTTACCCGTCCTCTATACGCTAACAAAATCTTTCTCGGAGTAAAACTCACCGAGGAAAAAAACGTAATTACAACCAGAGCCGGATCGTTTGATGTTCCTGAAGAAACTGGAACCCCTGGAGTCTTCGAAGAAAACACAGAACCAGATTCCATGGAAGAAAAATTCGCCGTTCTAAGAGTAATCGAACCCGAAGGAAAAAGAGTTGATCTCACAGAAGCAGACGTTGTAGTATCAGGAGGACGAGGCGTTGGCGAACCCGAAAACTGGAAAATGATTGAAGAACTTGCCGACCTCCTAGGAGGTGCGGTGGGAGCAACAAGAGCCGTTACAGACGCCGGCTGGAGACCTCACGCTGAACAAGTAGGTCAGACCGGAAAAATAGTCTCACCCAAACTCTACATCGCAATCGGGCTCTCAGGAGCCATTCAACACATCGCTGGGATCCAGAACAGTCAAGTCATTGTTGCTATAAATAAGGATGAGGAAGCACCCATCTTCAAAGTTGCAGATTACGGCATAGTAGCTGATCTCTTCAAGGCCGTACCACTCCTCATCGAAGAAGTCAAAAAACTAAAACAAGCTAACTAGCCTCCCATTTAACCCCTAAATGATTTCCTTCCCCCCTCTTCTTCTCTTTTCTCCCACGCCTTAGCAACCCCTTAATGCCAATTATTAATATTCCCAACAACCACATGCATTATGAAAATCATGGGGAAACACAAAATCGTAACAACCCCTCACGAGAAGGACGTTAAATATTCTCAACAACACTGGACACTCTTGGCTGAGAAAAGAACCAGGGCCCAGAAAGTTCTTTCTGCGCTGGGAAAACTCAACACCGACCCCCTTGTTTACGGTTCAATTGCACGAGGAGACATTACTCCCACCAGCGACATCGACATTCTCATCCCTGATGTAATCCCGTCCTATCAGATCGAACTTCTCCTCACAGAAATAGGAGAACAAATACTCACTCGAAAAATTATCATGGCAACACCAAACCACGCCATTAAAGGACATATAGAACTCAGACAAGAAACAACCATCACTTTTCCCCTAACACCATTTGAGCAAAGAGAACTAGAATTCTATCAATTCGGAGGAGCAATCAATCTCAAGGAATTGCAACAACAAAAACGAGTGAAAGGAATAAACAAGCGACTCCTCCTCATCATCCCAACCCCAGAAGGCCACAAGGAATTGTCCATTTTGCACATCTCTGAAGCAGAACTTGTCAAACACGGTTTTCCTCAAAGAATAATCCAAGAGAGACTAAGAGTACTAACCCAACGGGACCAGAAAGGCAGAACCGGAATCTTCCTCGAAAAACCAGTAGAAGCTGATAAAACCTTCGAATCAACACTTCAATCCCTTATTGACAGAAACCCTATTGTGAGAAAAAGAGCAAGAAAGGCCACTTCTTGAACTCTGTTACTTGTATCAAACTGCCATTAGTGGTTCAATCC
>JALTMP010000383.1 GCA_027001645.1 Candidatus Heimdallarchaeota archaeon | reverse complement strand
AGAGCCTCTTTTCGATGCTTAAGGTAGTGAAGCATGTTGGAGTAAATGATTACTGATAAAGCAAGAGTTGAAAGAACATTAAGTATCCCCCCAGTAACGATCACTGCGTTTTTTTCTGCTAGGAAGCCAGCAATGACGATTAGTGGTGATATGTTGATGAAGGGAACGATGTACTTGACAAGAGATTCTTCAAGTAAGGTGGATTCTGTAACACTAGTTTCTCTGCGACGCCCAGTGTAAAGGAGGGTGTAGACTTGAAAGGCAGTTATGCGGTGAATTGCACCAAGCATGATGAGAGATAGACCCGCAAGAAGTGCAAGATGAATGTGAACGGGCTCAACGTCAAACCCCCAAGTTACTCCTGAAACGGTCATCATCCCGAGAATGGAAGCGAGCCCGAGCCAGAAAAGCCCCGGGAGGAAAAAGGCCATCGTGGGTGTGTGGATTAGGTCTCGGGGGGGACGGGGCTTAATGCTTGTGATGAGAATGAAGAGTGCCCATATCCACGAGAGTAGCCACAGAGAGCCCCCCACGGAGTAGAAGAGTGCAGAGTCCGTGAGGAAGCCAACAACAAGAGCAAGAGAGGAAATAACGGAAAACCAGTGAGTGTGAGAAAGATAGGGTCGTAGTTTACGATTGATAACTTGGCCGAGAAACATGGGAAGAGCGCGTATCAGGGCTCCTTGGAGGGTTAGGCTAATCCACCCGATGGTTAGGACGTGTGTTATGGTGAACATGGAAAGTTTGAGAGGGGTGTCAATACCGGCGTAGTACAAAATGAAGAATATGATGCCCGCTACGTGGAAGATTTCTGCGGAGAGGTAGTAATCAAGGGGGAACTTGAATAAGGGGGAGGTTCGCAGTTTTATCAGCCAGCCCATGTGAATAAGAACACCAATGCCATAAATGCCTAAGCCAAGAACGAAGAACATGTCGGAAGTGAAAGGGGCTAGAACGATAATGAAAAGCCCGACAAGTAGAGAAGCCAAATATAAGAATCGTAAGGGAGATGGGCCGTATCGCCGTAATCCGGTTAGTGCCCTGTAGAATTGTAACTGCGCTCCCAAGATGACAAGGCCGATCCATCCAAAAAACGCAAGAAAATAGTGAGCTATGGCCATGGCCTCCCCGAGTTCTCCGGGGAGGAGGGAGATAAAGATACCAAACGTTTGTAGAAGGAAGAAGATGGTAAAACCAGACATTATTGTCCAAAAAGCAAGCGGTTCTCCTCTGAACATGTTTTCACCAATACCAATGTTGTCTCGGACTTGTTAAGGGAATATCGTTGAAAACATTAGCGATAAGAAAATATCAGTGAGCGATCTTTGCATGGAGGCGATAAAACTACAGCGAGACACGACGCTGAGAGTGATTAAGTGTGTGAAAGGATGAAAAAGAGAAAGGGAGGGAAGGAGGAATGAGGATTTTTAATCAGCCTATTTCTTGCGTTTTACGTAAAATACGGCCCCTCCGGCCACAAGAGCGATGAGGAAGAGAGCAAGTCCTCCGCTGAGCAAGGGATTGGATTTGACCCAGTTGAAAACGCCTCCTTCAGAGGGTTGTTTCGCGGATGGCGTCGAATAGGGGGTTGTAGGAATCTCCGTGAACTCTAGCGAGGGGAAGTTGTAAATGGGGAGTTCTTCTATTGTTAATGAGAACGTCCCATTATTGACTGATGCCGGAGGATTGAATCCTACTATAAGCCCGTATTGATCGGGAGTGTCAATAGCGAGTTCTATTTCGAAACTGTCGTAAGTAGTGCCGTTTATGGTAACAGAGTTAATAGTTACTGAGGGGAACCACGCGTAGATAGAATCAACCCAGAACGAAACAGTGGAGATCGTGAAGTTAGTCGCCAAACCTGTTATCCTATAGGCGCCGGGTTCAGGATTAAAGACAAAAAAGGCTGCGGAGATGGTAAGGGTTTGGTTTAGTTCGGGGATTGTGGTGTTTTCAAGAGGAAGCGCAAAGTATTCAAGAGTGGGTGCAGTGGCATTCAAAAATGCGATGTAATCCTGGCGGGTAATTCGGAAATTGGAAACAAGATCAGGATCATTCTGATCCAGTAATGGCTCTGTCTTAGGATTGCTTGTAGACGTGTTGTATAAGGCATTGGTACTCTGATAGATTCGCAGGAATTGACCTTTAACATTTAGCTCAGAGGGAATTATTACGGTAGAGTTATCAACAGACCATTCTGGATCCACGTCGTTACCAATGAATTCGAACTGGTTGAGAGAACTGCTAAGGTAGTTCCCGGTAGAATCGTAGACCGAAACAACCAGTTCAACGCTTCTATTGGCGCGATCCAAGTATTCGAAAATAAATTGGTCTTGAGTAAATCGTTCAGTTGGTAGTTTTATGAAGAGAGGGCGTTTGAGGACGGATTCGAAGTCTAGCGTGCTATTAGCGAGTTGGCCTTCGCTCAAGTCTGGGGGGTCAAGGGTGGTGAAGGAAAGTTCTGTGAAGTAGACGTAGGAGTTTTTGTGAAGCATCACGAGGTAATCGCCGGCGGGCAGAATGAAAAGGTCGTCTGTCGAGGAGTGAAGACTGTCATGCGAGGTGGAAGAGAGCGTGTAATAGTCTAATGTTTCTAAACTATAGATATCTGCGTGTGTGTTCGATGTTGAGTTGAGGGAGAGAATAGTGTCTTGCGTTATGGAGTAGAGATACGTATTAATGGTTGTGGAAGTGAATTGCGGGGTTGCTAAGAAGCTTGTGTCAAGGGGAAGAGACGGGATGGGTTTTGAGTCAGCCCAAAGGGAGTATTGAAATTCATAGCCGGGTGGAAGGCCAATGTCTTGCTTTATGACGCGGACACTGGGGTCGTTATCGTTTGGCGGTTCTGCAATGACGGAAATGTAAAGGGGAAAGTTGGGACCGGCAAAGAGTAAACTCCCAAATGCAGTGGCCCAGATAATGTCTAGGCCGAAGGGAAACATGGTTGAAAGGCCGTTGGCAGGGAAATTGTAATACGAAATGACAAGGTTTCCCAGATAGTTTACATTTGGTTGTTGGTTGTACTGGCTGGTATCTAGGATGTAATCATATGCTTTTGCTTCCAAGAAAAAGCGGAATAAGAGGGTAGCATTCTCGGGGGATATTTTGAAAAACTTAATCATGCTACTGGTTCCTCGAAGCGTTTCGGCAATGCCGTCGGTGAAGTCGTAAACGGGTATGTCTTTGTAGATTTTCAAAGAAGACAACAGAGCGCTAGCGTCGGGTTTGAAGACAATAATGTAGGTCCCGCTTTGAGGAAACAGAAGGGGGATTAGGGTTTCAACACCCACGGTAATGGTACGAGAAAAGGTCCCGGGATTCTCAAAGTCAGGAGAGACAGCCCAGAAGGTAAAGTCAACAGTTGGGGAAGCTGCGCTGGAAAGCGTAATAGACAGCGCAAGTGGATCTGTCCCGTTAGCGGTTACTGCGAAACCATATTGTACCCCGCTGTAAAGAGGGATCACCCCATCAAACATGAAGTCATTCCCTAATTCGCTGACGTTAATGTTTCCGAACAGATCATAGTAGTAGTTTTCGAAGGTTACTGTCATCGGGGTATTGCTATCATTATGTAACTGCGAGATCCGATTATGGTCGAGGGTAAAAGGCGAGTTGGGTGAAATGGTTGCTTGGTTTCCAGAGTAGACTAGCTCTTTGTACTCGTTGACCTTTGCCTTGGTCGTCGAAGATAAAATGTAATCATCGAAGACGTCAAGATATGAAGTCCCCCGGAAGTACAGATCGTTTCCAGAACCAGCAGTATATGTTTGAGTCTGTGTCACGTATTTTGGTAATATGACTTGATCCTGGCTTACAACGGGTTGTTGAGAGCCCGTTGCCATAAGTGAAAGTAGCAATAATGCAAGCAGAAATAATGACCTCGAAGTAGATGTTCGAATTGTCATAATTCGAGCTAGATGGGTTATAATATAATTATGTTTTCCATCTTTCTCGTAATTCCCGGTGAATCAGCTCGTAAATCAAGCTAAGTTTCGAAAAATGGACCATAATATGCCACCAACGGGAGTCATGAGTGTTCTGAAAGCTTATAAACGCGCCAAACGTTTTGGAAATCTTGTTCACTAAGACGCAGGAAACTTCTCCCGGGTAATGTGTGTCATAATGTGTCTTGTAATTTTCTTACCAAACAATAACGATCCAGTGCGTTCAATGAGTTCGTGGATAGGGGGAACAAACCAATTAGAAAGAACAAATAATTGAAGAAGAAAAAATAACATGGTGAGTGCTCTAGTCAAGATTATTACGATAGTGGGCAGTCCACTTGATGCCATTGAGGTACTTACGGGCTCAGAGCACAAACGCTTTGCCGAAGAAAGGATGGGAGACTGGGATGAACGCCTATTTCTCCTTGTCAGGCTCTTAGAAATGATGGGGTTATATCACCATGCAAAAGATCTCCTTGATGGGGTGTTAAAAGAGAAACAAAAAGAAAGAAGCCCCGATATCTTGGAAATACTTGTTTTAAGAGCAGAGGTTTCGCAAAACCTTGTTACCCCAAGCGAACTAATGCAACGGATTGACGAGATTGAACGGGCATTACCGGACTTTGGGCACTTATTAGAGCAAGAGAAGTTTGCACAACTGACAGCTCGACTCAAGAGGCTACGTGGCTTAGCGTTGTTCTCCAGGGGAGAAATCGATCTCGCATTAGAAACAATGATTTCAGCAATGGCGATGGCAGAGGCGTATTATTGTGAAGAACTGGCCATGCAATGTGCTGATAACTTGGGCTCCATTTATCAGGTTTTGGGTGAGCTAGACACGGCTTTGGAGTATCACAAGCGAGCTGCAGAGGCTTTTGAGCAAATGGGAATGTCTCTGGAGTATGCAAGGGCTCTTGAAAACATGGGACTGGTGCTTCAAGGAAAGAAGGACTATGAGAAGGCCTTAGAGCTGTTTCTCCACAGCCTACGCTTGTTGCAGAATCTGCGAAATAGCTACTATATTAGCCGCGTACTCTTACATACGATTAGCCTCGCCTTAGAACTAGGAGATGGCAAGCTCGCGTGGTATAGTTTTTACCAGTTAAGCACGTTAGCGACTCAGAATCCCAGCCCCACGGTTTCTCTTCGTGAAAAGCTCGCGTTGGCATGGCTCCGTGAGCATGAGAACCGCTTTGCTTCCTTCATACAAGCCGAGGAATTGTATCAAGAACTCTTGGAAAACCCCCACACTCTCTTTGACATGAAAACATTTGCAATTCTCGGACTTCTCAGCTTGAAAATGAAGGAACTCACACTTACGGGAAATGAGAATATCATTACTGAGATTCTGATGATAACCGGCCAGGCCGAACAGACGGCCCTCGAGAACGAAGCATACCATTTAGTCATTGAACTCCTTAAGATAAAGGCGAGAATCGCACTCTTAGAGCACGGGTACGTTCAAGCAAGAGATCTTTTGAGCAAGGCCAGGGAAATCGCCGAGGAAAACCGTCTAAACAATGTACTGCTTCAGCTCGAGGTAGAAAGAAAAGAGCTGGAAAGCCAGATTAGGACACTTCAACAGCTAGATCGAACTAATGCATCGATTAATGAAAAATTACAATTCTTAAAACTGGGAGAAAAATTCAAGCAAATCGCAAAACAACAAGCCTGGGGCATTCCGGAGTACCCTGAAGAGCCGATCATGATCATGATCTTATCGAAACATGGAGTAACGCTCTATGCAAAATCGTTTACTCCAGAAGCCTCGATTGACCCGCAATTGGTGGGTGCGTTTATTTCTGCCTTGAATGAATTTAGCCGCGAAATGTTTTCAGTAAGAGGGACGATAGAGCGGATCGAACACGGGGAATACACCATGTTGGTAAACCCACGAGACATGCTCTTATTTTGCTATGTTTTCAAAGGATCTGCAGCCATGGCAATTAGACGTTTACAAAAATTTGTGAGCATACTCTACATGCAACCCCTTAACTGGGAAAAATGGAGTTCGTTCATGCTTATGGTAGATCGAGAGGAAGTTGAAATAATTGATAAAACCGTAGACGGCGTGTTTTGCTCTTAACCTAACGAAGAAGATGTTCTCAAGCACAGCAGGGGATAACCATTCGCAAATCAGGAGTTGAAGTCCAAGGAGAAAAACATCATGAGCCAGAATCAAACTAAAACGAAGGGAGGGGGAGGGGGTTAGTTGTTAAGAATCTACAACTTTAACCGTCGTTTCCGGAGAAGGAGGATAGAGAGCGCAATTAAGCCGATGCCGATAGGCATTGTTGGTGCATCAAGGAAGGAGATGCCAGTTGTAGGAGCCTCTGAATCTGTAACGACAGGTTCTGTTGTAATTTCACCCTCTAGCACAAAAACCATGCGAAAAGTCCCTGAATCGTCACCGGGTCTGCCGTAATATGTTACGTCGTAGATGGCCATTACTCCTGTTGTTGCGTTCCAAGCTTCGTAAAGATCAAAGACAGGAACACCGTTGATCTCATAAGACCAAGAGAGATCAATGTAGGAAGAATTCATGCTTACGGTTGCTCCGCTGAAACCAAAGACATTAACTAGCCAGTCCATGAATGCCGGGTTTCCGCCAACCAAGTGGAAGTAGAGCAACGGAGGACCATCGTCAAAACGGACATGGCCGGGACGCTCGACTTCAATCAGTATTTCTTGATCGAGAGAAGGCCCTACTATATGATATTTTGCCCACACGCCATCACTTTCGGAGCTCACAGGAATGTTGAGATTGCTAAACTCGACTGTTGTAAGGTTTAGCAGATCTCCCTGGCGAATGTACTGGTTTGGGTATTCTGGCGAGCTCACGTTCAGCTCGGTTGATCCCTCAATATCAATGGTTTGAGCACGATACTGATACGTTCGACCAGGGGTGTCATTCCAAGTAAGAGAGAAATCTTGGATGTCAGCCGCTAAAAGCAAGGTTAGGTTTAGTTCCATCCCAGGAAAGTCTACAGTGGGATTCTCGAGGTAATAGAAGTCTAGAAGGGCACCGGTTGTAAGGCTCCAGTTCACGGAAATTCGCCCCTGAGCAGATTCGAATGCCAGGCCAAACGTTGTATCGGTTCGAAAAGTTGTGTAGTTTGGGCTAATGGCTCGTGCGATTGCGAGGAAGGCATCGAAAGGCTCGACTCCACTGTCAGGAACAGGGAGTAACGGATAGAAGAACATATCATTTAATTCGGGCTCAGCGCGGGGATAGTTTATTGTAATATTGAACGCTACTTCTCCAGTGTCTGTTCTTGCGGAAAAGAAATACCCCACGCCACCAGACATGTCAGAAACACTGAGATCGGGGAGAGAGTCAAAATCAATGGATAGCAATTGCCCTGGGAACCATGACCCATCACCCCAGATCATGCCTTGTTCTTGGGGTTGTTCTGGGGGTTGAATGACAAAGCCATCCGTTCCATTGAGGAATCTAGCAGTGTTGATCCGATAATCTAGTAAAGGATAGGCGTAGGCCCAAGAAAATGCTTCATTTCCAGGCGAGAAAACATGATCCAAGGTCATCTCGAGAACCATGGGCGTGGGAACACCGTCTGGTCCCATGGGGATTGTCCCAGAAAGATAGTAGTGCACCATGACGCCACTTGTTTTGGAGAATTCTAGAGTCAGCTCAGTGATGTTTGCATCGGTATAGGTCATGTTGAAAAAGTCAGAGTCAATCGATACAACAAAGCCATTATTTGAGAAATCAGTGGTGATTGCGTCCCAATAGGAATCATTTCCAACGGGGAGGGCAAGGAATAAAGCAGGTGGACCCTCGATATCAAAGGGGCTTATTGTCCACGGGGCCCCTGGAATATCCACGGTTCCATTATTTCCGCCGAAAAACACGGTATAATTAATGTATGCGGAGGGATCCGTGTTCAGATCAGGCAACACTTCTGCCTGAAAGGAGAGTTCCATACCGGGATAGAGGGTAACACCTTCGTCAACGGGTATCCCAGTAGTGCCATTAGTAGTGGCTTGGTCAAGAGTGTAGATGAGAAAATCTTCTTCGCTTATCCACCAGTCCCCGGTGGCAGTTTGCCCGAGGGACGGCTGGAAGAGTATTGCTCCTACAAAGAGTAGGAGGAAAAGGGGTAATGTTTTTTTAGTCATGAGAAACACCATAGTAAGGGTGTTCAAATACGGTAGTGTTTCTTTTCCTATTTGAGCAAAGGCTATGAATTTCCACACCCTGTCTCGAATAAGATACAAGATAAGAACAAGGTTACAGAAGCATCGTTGCCAGAATAGCCCTAAAAGATAGAAATGCTTACAATGAATAAAACGAGACAGAATTTCTTTGATTAGGCACAATGGTGTTCTAAAGCGATTTATTCAAAAAATCAAGACAACGAGAATGTCATTGTTAGAATCTTTGAGGGGGTTTCCCAAGAAGAGCTCGATCGGGACGTAAAAAACGAGTGTGCTTGAATCTTGTTGTTACACGTTGCGGGGGTTGGGGGGAACTGGGGTTTCGAAAATAACGACGAATAGGAAATGAGCGATGAAGGATGGAAACGCGGGTTTAGTTTGAGACTTGGTGAGATATCCCCCAGAGTCTTAGGAAGTTGCTAAGTTATGATTTGCATACATAGTTCATTGAATGACAAGACGCAGGATACCCCCATAGGGGACGCTGAACCCTTATTGGGTCGTACTACTAATAACCGATCTGGAGTATGCGTTAGAGTAACCCCTCACTGGCTTCCCGGTTCCACTCCTACAAAACGTACTACATTCCAAATTGGCGAACATGGGATTTGGAAAAGAAACTCCCGCTAACGAAGACCTTCCAAGTTTTCCGTTCCATAATTCAATTCTCACACAAGCGGAATTCTAAACCATTTGAACGCCACAACTTAGTTACTACGAGACCTTTTTAAACCAACTCGCGAATCAGAGGTTGACGACATCATCGCGTAGCATATCGCTTGTAAGCCTTACCGATTGCAAAAGCGGACACGGTTTGAGAAGAACCCTAGAGGTCTGGAAACCGCCGCAAGCCAGCGTTTAGAGCAACCCACCAAAGAGTTTGAGAAGAACCCTAGAGGTCTGGAAACTTTTTGCAACTCCAGGGAAACCACGCCCTGGTTGTAGTTTGAGAAGAACCCTAGAGGTCTGGAAACAGAAAAAAAGCAAAGTGCTACGGACAAGCAGGATAGCAAAAAAAACGTATTGTTAAGAGAGGGGAAAAAGAGGAGGAGATAATGGGCGTTTGCTAGAACTAACTAGGATCAGGATTAGTATAGATGGACCTTTATTCGGTTGGAGTATATTGGGCCACCATCATACACGATTGCCCGATAATAGTGATCTCCCGCAGACGAGCCGGGAACCCAAACGCCAATAACAGGTTCAAACATATAAAAGTCAGTTATCGTAACCCATGTTCCTGAAAAGTCTTGTTGGATAACTCCATAATAGTAATTTCCATCCACGAATCCAGAGTAGTATACGTGGACGAAGAACCCTGTCCTTGGTGCTTCCTTCGGCCCGCTTAGTGCTACATAATTGGCGACAGCATTAGCCCCACTAATTTGCATTAGAAGAATGGCAAGAATCACCATTCCCATTCCTTTAGCTATTTTTGTTTTTCCCAACATGTTTTTCACCTCTTTCGCCATTCGAGGCGGATAATATATTAG
>JALTMP010000382.1 GCA_027001645.1 Candidatus Heimdallarchaeota archaeon | reverse complement strand
GGAACACTGTCCGTCGGGGATCATTTCAAAGATCAAACAACTCAAAAAATTCATCGAGTCGACAGTCTAGCCCTATTACAAGGAAATAAGGAAGTTACAATTAAACAAGCATTTGCTGGTGAAGTCATCGCTTTGACAACAAAGCATCTCTCTTCCCCCGGAGAAACCATAACAACCCCCCAACTTTCACTCACTCTCAACAAGACCGTTGAATACATCCAGGAACCCATCATGACCATTTCTGTAGAGCCTGAAAACATTAAACACATCAATCGAATGACGAAGTATTTGGAAGCTCTTGCCCAAGCCTTGCCCAACCTGGAAGTTGAAATTAACTCCGAAACTGGCGAAATCCAAATTTTCGGAGTTGGCGAGCTACAGCTAGAACTAGTCTTGAAGAGACTCAAGGACGAAGGAATCTCCGTATACGCTTCTCCTCCACAGATTCTTCTATATGAAATGCCTCAAAATGAGGTTGAAACATCATACACTTCTCCATTTGATATAACAATGACTGGAAAACTAGTCCCTTATCAGGAAAAGGAAACCATTACGCCTCAATCATCAAAATATGTGTCCCTTTACAATGATAAGAGGAATAACTACTTATTTGTTTCAAAAGAAATAGACCTTCAGAATCCCAACCGATCCGAAGGGTTATCGGAAGGGTTTCGCCTTGCTGTGTCGTTTGGCCCTCTTCAAAAACGAAGAGTACGGAATGTTGTTTTCTTCCTCAACTCAATCTCTGAAGAAAGAGAACACACCTTTGAAGATTATCTAATAAGCTCAAGGGGGCTTATTAATCACGCCCTAAAACAAGCAGACGTAAGAATCTTTGAACCAGTATATGAATTCCAAGTAACCTCTCCCGTTCAATGGCTGGGTGATGTACTTACCTGTATCGAACGAAACAATGGGACAATAAAGCACGTAGAATCTTATCCAACACAATCTATTGTTATTGGGTATATGCCCGTTTCTTTGGCTTCTCGCTTGGGCGTTGAAATAAGAGATGCTTCAGAAGGAAGGGCAACAATCACTTATCGCTTAGCCGGCTATCAGCCAATACAATAGCATAAATAACTCTCAGCGCTCTCCTTCTTTGGCGATGATGACTCTGGCCTTCCTGTATGGTGATGAAGATCTTGAGTCCTGAGCCGCTATTCTTACTGAAAAGACGCAAGTTGGTCCCATCCTGCAAACTGCTCAACTAATTCTCTCACTTTTTTCTCATATGCCTCTGGATCTTCTTTCATCAAACGTGCCGCTTCTGGATTTAATGGATCATCTGGATTGGGGTTTGATAGAAGGAATCGTAATGTTTCAACGACATCGACCAAGTTGTTTGCAGGGGTCCAATCAGGTCCCAAAATCCCAACACAAACTCGGTCTTTGAAAAAATTGGGGTGGAAGATCGGTGTAAGGGTCCTCACTAACGGTTGCTTAAAGGGGTATTCTCGCGGAATCTCGATTTCAAAAACAAATACGCCCCCCTCATACAGCCCGGTTCCGATAATGAATCCTCGCCATCGTCTAAGATCTCCGTTAATCGGTTCGAAGCTGGGTTCCTCCGCCATTAGTTCTTTGGCTTCTATGGCTAAGCGATTCCAATAGTCCTCCTCTGAAAGCATATCAATCCAATCATGAATGAACAATGTAAGTATTTTTCCTTGGCGGTGAAGACTAGTTAATCCATCATACTCACCATAGTTCACTTTTTTCTTTTCCGTGCTCTCCTTTTTTCTCCCCTCTCCTTTCATCTTATCATTGCTTTCTATACACTATGTTCAAACGCACAATTTTCTTAAGGAATCTAAAAGCAAAGATAGTTAGACATGAGCGACATCTTTGGCCGTTTCCTAGGGAAACAAAAACGAATATACACGATTCCCAAGAAAAAACTTGATCTCGAAGCTCGATCGACCATAAAGGAGCTCCGTGAGATATTAAATACAGAAGCAATCCCCCTAACAAACACCACCAGTCCATTGATTGAGGAGGTACGAAACCATTATCAATCCGTTTTATTAACGCAGATCCTCCCTGAACTAAATGGGGTAACACAAGGCTTACCTAACGTGCTAAAAAATCTTATCCCCTCTTCTCACCCGTTAGTTCTGAAACATCTCGCGGCAAGGTTAGAAGTTAAGAAAGTAAGAGCATTCCTCGAAACCTTAAATCAGGGGATCTAAATGGGTGTCTTAGGTTACGACGTATTTGCGTTAGTACAAGAAGAGGAACAAACTGTCGTTCGTTTTTGGGAAGACCCAAGCAAGCCATTCAACTTCCCTGATGAAATTCTAAGCCAGATCTTTTACTATCTTCAGTCAGAATCTTCCCTAGGAATTGCAAGAATTACCTCTGATCATATTGCTCTTTGGTTTTCATGGAATAGCAACAACATTCCTCTTGGCTTCATCGCGTATCTCAAGCCACCTTTCGATTACGCACGGGATTTTTCTTCCTTGATCCCATCGGCGTTAGAAAGAATCAGAAACGAGTTTGAAATTGATGTTAATCACCCGACCTCAATTCCTACAAATGTAGGACTCACTTCTAATAAAAGGGACGAACAAACGCAATGGCTTCTTATGTCCTATGTGAGTAGCAGTATTTTAAACGCTCCTGATACGGTCCTAGTTCCTAACTATTCTTATTTTTTTGAACTGCTCAGAGTTTTATTGACCATTTATCCCGCTTTTCTACCAATGAATGCAATTGTCCCCGTATTTCCCAAAATACCCCCTCCATTTGAAGAACAACCTTGGTGTATCATTGTTGTTAGCAGAGATTCAAAAGATGAACGCAGAGAACCTATTCCTTCTCCAATCACCGAAGATTTTCTCAACTTCTATCATCTCATATTGAACAAGCCTCAATCAATTTCTGAAACCACTACACTCTACAATCTCCTCTCCCCGATATTTGAAAATAAAGAAATAGACATTGATTCCTATCTTACTAATCTCTCTGACTGGATTATCACCCATCACGATATTCATCTTCTTTCTGAAGCCTTGAAACAGCTGAGAAGGCTAATCTCATTTGATCCTCTCACCGACCTTACAATTCTCTCAACGCTTTCAGATCTTCTGATCAAAGCTCAGACGATAGATGATCTGAGACTTTTGAATGGAGAAATCGCAATGGCTACGATCTCTCCCAATCTTTCCTCTGAATTACGAATCAAATACATAGAATTGCTGTTTGAAAATGCAGAACAAATTGGAAAACAAGATCTTCTTACCACCATGGAAAACCTGTCCACAATGTTGCCAGAATCAGAAAAAGAAAACGTCCGGAATCTTCTCCTCTCAAAACTCCTCAGATTAATAGAATCAGAAGATTTGAGTATAGAAGATCTTGACTATGCAGCAAGGTTCTGCATTTCCGCTCAAATGTATGAGTTAGCAGTGGATGCCAAGATTAAGTCAATTCCTCTCTACTCCCAACATGGTGAACTAAATCGCGTATCTTATGATGTTTTGGGGTGGCTTCTGGAACAATCAATTCCCGACGAAGCAATCCTCTCTCAAATTCCTCTGATCGGAGAAATAACGGCTCAACATGTTCAGACAGAGAACGAAGCGATTCTTTTAGTCCAACAATTCTGCGCGTCTCTTCTCTCTCACGAGAAAATTAACTTAATCGAGCCCCTAATTGCGTCATTTGTACAACACCTCTCCTCTCACATACCAAGGCAAAAGATCATTGAAGCTGTGCTCGAAGCAGTTCCGACGGAAGCAAGGTTAGGAGAGTTAGTCACCACTCTTTTCCTCTCAGAACTTGAACTTGCCTTGCGCAATCATGATGCTGATCTCTCAATTCAAATGATACGGAGGCTCTACAATGAGATTGATCCTAACTTGGATGATTTCGATGACGCAATTCTCGATCTATCTAGACGAATTCTTCGTCTAGCATTTATCTCCGGCTTCGCGCCGGCTATCGAAGAGATCTATACACGTATGCAGCTTTTCTTAGGACCCAATATAGAAGACGTATTTTCCCCTCTCATCATTTCAACAGCAAACGATCTTTTTAACAACAACGAGCCATTCCAAGCGCCTCTCGTCCTTCAAGCACTTCAAAGAGCCAAAGATTATGCTGAAAAATCAAGAAATGATGACTTGCTTCACGAGACTCTTGACTTAATTCTCAACGTTTCCTCAAAATATGGGGCTAGCACTACTTATCTCGCCGCATTATCCGAGAAGGCTCTTCTACTTGAACAAGAGGGCTTGTCAAGTCTAGCACTATATAAAGAATCAATCGCAAACCTTGCCAATCTGCAGAATTTTGAACTTGCAAAACAAGTCATTCATGTAGCAATGCAAAAATTCGGAAATAATCTCAGCCAAAAAGCGGAACTCTTTGAAGCGATTCTTCTTCTGCCCTCATCAGTTACTCAGGCTCTTGTAACCCCTTCTGAATTACTTGAATACCGAAAGACCACCGCTTTGCTGAAAAGTGAAAAGGAAGGACCAGAAGCAACAATCACTGAATTTATGCAAGGGATTGAAGACCTGAATTCGAGAGGAGATCACGATCTAGTGAGACAATTCGTCCTCGAAGCAGTAAAGTTTGCTCGAATTCATGGCCTAGAAGAACAAATCCCCCGCTTCATCAAAGCATTGCAAAACTCATTTGATGCGAGTCTAAACGCTTATGCAAAAATCGGCTCTCAAATTCTCTACTTTGATCTCATCAAAAATCTACGACTCCTCCTTACCGAAGTGTTTCTAGCAAAGGAGGGAAGCCAAGCCTTTGAATACGGTCTCTCTCTGGCAAAAACCGATCTTGTTCTTGCCGGGCGCAAAGCCCAATCCATTAAATTTCAAGAAAAATCTATCGCCTTCCAAATGCAATGGCTTGACAAGAATGTCTTCAAACACATTTATCAAGCATTAGAACTGATCGACGAATTAACAACACTTTATACAAAATTACACCCTTCTTCCCTGACGGGTGAACTATTCAAAGAATTTGCAGCCGCATATCTAGAAGGCGCGCGGCTGTATACCGCTACGCTCCAAATTCCTCAGTCTATGTCAACCTATCTTCTTGTCTCCTATTTGGTATCCCACCATTCATTCGAACTTGCGATTTCCCACCTCTCTGGATTAAATGGAAGTTTCACAGCTGCTCGAAGATTCAAATTGGGTGGATATTCTACCACTGACGCTTGGATTTATCTAAAATCCTGGTATCTTCTATCGCTTCAGGTTGATAAAATGACTCCTCACGAGGTAAAATTATTTGCTGAGGGATTTCTTCCAAGCCTAGATCATATCCGAAAGGCATGGAAAAAGCAAACGGATGTAACTCAGATCATTGATAAGATAATTGAAAGATCTCGAAGCTCTTTTACCAACACCGCTCTCTCTCTTCCAGCAGATATTGAAACGCTTCTAAAACTAATGGAAGCGCATTTTAATGAATAAACAATCAATATAGAAACCATCCAACCATCCCTTTCATAATATCTGCTTGCAACTTCCTAACACTTTCAGTCGAAAACAAATTGCTCAAAGTTAATAATTGAATACGGTTCAGAAATGTTGATGGATTGGTTGATCTCCCGTCTCGTCTTCAATGCTCGTCATATCGATGATCGAACCCTGTTGAAAGGAAAAGAGTGGATCGAACACTATGAGGGGCAACTCATAATGAGAAGGATTAATGATCAATATCGGAGTCTCCGTAATGGTGACCTCTTAGTTGATGGGGAATTCACACTAAAAACAGGAAAAAAAATGATTGAGCTATTTGGTGATCCTCTGTCTATCCGCTTCAAAACCGCAAGTAAGGAAAATATTGGTACGGCATTAAGAGAGCTGGAACGAAGATCTTGCTACAAGGTCCAACAACACGGTGTTGCATTCTTAGGAGTCTTTTCTCATCCACTGACCACTCTGAAGAGCGTTCTTAAACAACAAAACACTAGCACTCTTTTCTCGAACCTTTTTTACAACATTGAATACATGAAAACCATCAAGAATTATCTTCTATGCAAACCCAAAGGTACAGTATATCATAGAAGAGACTTCATAGAATTTGTCTATCCCTTGCAAAATCTTAATGTCTTGTCTACCTATCTTTCGAATCCTCCACCACAAGAAGAGACAAATCAAGTCTTATTCTTGCGTGACAAACCTAGCATTACATTTCATCCCCACAAAGTCGATGCACTTGGGGCGTGTGCTAGAGCGCTTTCCTACTCTGGAATTGTTGATTGACGTCGAAAATTGAATGTCTTATGTCTAAGAACGAATTTTCCCCCAACTATATCGTAGTTCTCGACACCAGTGCTGTTTTAAACATGGTCGATCTTCAAAAACTCTTACCAAAAAATTCAGAAGTATGGCTTCCTGAAGCTGTTTTTCAGGAAATAATCAGCATGGAAGGACGCGCAAAACTTGCAGTCATAAATGAAATATTGACTCCAACACAAGTATCCACGGAGCAAAAATGGATTGAAAAGACAAGAAAAATCGCAAAAAATATAGGAATAAACTCTAGGCTTTCGAAAGTTGATATCGAAGTCCTAGCTATCTGTCTCCAGACAAAAACAATGGAACCTTCTAAGAAGCTCCTCCTCCTTACAGATGATCGATGGATGCAGAACTTTGCAATCCAAACCAACATCCCCGTTAGGAATATTCGTTTTCGAAAAGCAAGGAAAATGAAACGTTGGATTTTTCAGTGCACTTCATGTAAAAAGGAATTTGCTGAAGGTGACCAGCCCGACTGCCCCGTTTGTGGTGGTTCCCTTCAGCCAAAAAGAATAGCATCTTCCTAACTAGCTTAAGGCTTCTGTCCAGCAACACTCGCAATTCTTGCCAGTAGTGCGGTAATCTGGATGTCTTCCGAGGCACCCTCCGCTAATCTAAAATCAACCTCCGCGATTTCGCTCATGACAGCAATTAATTCATTTGGATTTAGATTCAAGCTTGTTATCTCTGTCCCCATTTGCCGGATAATATCTACTCCACTAATTCCCTTGTCTACCATTAACGTGAAAAGCAATTTTCTAGCCCGGTCAAGTTTCCCCTTAAGTGCAAGGGTTAGTACTTCCCTCACATCCTTTGGATGTAACAATCCAGAAACCTCATATACTAACTCCTTGGTTATTTTGTGTCCACCCGCAGCGCTTGCAGTTTGAAGAAGATTGATGGCTTTTCTCAAGTCTCCCTCTGAAATATGGAAAATTTCTTCCAACACCTCCTCTGAAGCACTAACCTTTTCCAGTTTTGCAATTTCTGCTAGCCTCTTGAGAATATCTTCTTTTGAGAGAGGAGAAAACCGAAAAATCGCACATCTTGACTGAATTGGTTCAATGATTTTACTGGGGTAATTGCAAAGCAAAGCAAATCGACTAGTTCTAACAAATCTTTCCATTGTTCTCCTCAAGGCCTGTTGAGCATCAGACGTAAGATTGTCTGCTTCATCCAAAATAATAATTTTGAAGGGAGCCCCTCCAACAGGGGCCGTTCTAGCAAATTCTTTAATATCTTCTCTTACCGTCTTAATTCCTCTCTCATCGGACGCATTCAACTCTAGAATATTATATGATGCCAATTCCTCTCCGAATAATTCTCTTGCGAGAGCCAAGACCGCAGAAGTTTTTCCGGTTCCTGGAGGACCTGAGAACAACAAGTGGGGCAATGAACCACTCTTTACAAAACCTTTCAACCGATTCACAACATGCCTTTGATTTACGATCTCCTCAAGTGTTTTTGGCCTATACTTTTCAACCCACATGACCTCATATTCTGCGTTGTTTGCCATTTTCCAGCCACTCTCTTCTTGCTATACCAACCCTATTCACCCTTCCTTAACAACCTTCCGCCAAATGCGAGTAATCAATCCTAGAATGAACAATCTGAGAAAAGAAAAAAGTAGAAGGGGAAAATTCCTCTATTGATTCAAGCCTGTATTAACCCATAACCAAAAACAGGATCCCAGCCACTGGTTCCTAAGTCCAATGCATTTGAGTGAAGCCAACCACGAATAGTTGTTGCGTCTGTGTCGGAGAATGTCCCAACGGGGAGCTTACCATTTATTGCAATGAACAGCGCGATTAAGCCACTTACATGAGGCGTGGCCATACTAGTTCCGGAAAGCGTGTCATAGCCTCCGTTTTTGTATGTTGAATAAATCTGGTACCCTGGGGCAACAACCTCTACATGAGGACCGCTATTGCTGAACGACGCAATTGTATCATCCTTCTGGGTTGCCCCAACGGAAATAACCTCGTCATACGCCGCTGGCCAAGAATACTCATCAGTTGTGCCATCGCCATCACCGTCGTTTCCTGCAGCAGCAACAAGAACAATGCCTAAGTTATATGCCTCGATAATCTTGTTATGCACCTCAACGCCGGGATCAGAGGAGGCTCCAAGAGACATACTAATAACATCCGCGTCATCATCGGTTCCCTTGATACCGTCTGGCCCTTGCATTGCATATTCTAGCCCCTGAATAAACCATGACCAATCTCCAGAACCACCATTTCCTAAGACCTTAATCGCGTAGATTTCAACGTTCGCATATATTCCCACAACTCCTTCATTATTTCGAACTGCTCCGATTGTGCCTGCAACATGTGTTCCATGCCCGTTCTTGTCATCGGGACTTCCCCGTCCTGTTGCATCAATAGCCCATTTGATGTTCGCTTGGAGATCGGGGTGATCTAAGTCAATCCCTGTGTCTAGAATCGCCACTTGAACTGCTGTAGTGTATTGATCTCCGTAATAACTCCCATTAAATACCCTTTCAATTCCCCACGGCGTCTCTGGATCGTCATCCTGCCAAGGATAAGTTGTTGTATCGCCACCAATGAGCCAAGAGGGTGGTCCTGCGAGGGTCACGGGACCGTCATTCGCCAAGCCCTTGACAACAAAGACTGGAAAAACTGACGCTCCACATAGAAGTAATATGACCCACAGTTTTGTGTACTTCATTTTCTCACCTACTGTCAATAGTCGGAACATCGTTACGATGTTCGACTTGCCTTCAACTATTTTTGTTATTAATATAAGGTTTTCTAAAAAAAATGACATGTTCTCTGCTCAATCCACAACCATAAATTCATAAGAATCTCTTTCATAATAAGGGGGAAAGTCCGAATGATAGTCCGAAATGAATTGCTTTAGGGATGTTTGATGGCCTTCAATGGCTCATCTATAATATATTTCGAGCTAGTAATCCATTTTCCGGTTGAAAAATCATAGTTCTTGAAATAGAAATAGTATGTCTTGCTTTTGCGCAACTGCGGATAATGCACTTGCAAAGTCCGTGCATTCAAGTTAGCAAATTCTAGAAAATCAGCAACCAAATTTGGTGGAAGCAACACATACCAAACAAAATTCTTACGCTCTACTGCAAGCCATGACGAAAAGGGAAACCATCTTTGTTTCAAGAATGCTAGGATTTTGTCTCTCACTTCATTAGTTACAAAACTTCCCTGAACAAATAGTGGTTGAGTTAGGTTGAACATGCTACGATCATAGTAGAGTAGGGCCTTTGGAACTAAGGTCTGGCGAATTTGCTTTAGTTTCTTAGAAATTGTCGAGGGGTCCTTTCCATAGAACAATGAAAGATTCTTTACACTTGCCTTGGCATTAATCGTAAGTTCTCTCACAAGC
>JALTMP010000381.1 GCA_027001645.1 Candidatus Heimdallarchaeota archaeon | reverse complement strand
ATACTTACCGAAAGGCTCAGTGCACAGGAGCTTGAGGCGCTTGGTGAGAAGTTTGCCGAGGCACGCCAGAAGGGTGTTCCCCTTCTTGAGTGGGCAGAGAAGATAAGGACAAGCCAGTAGCATCTATGGAAAGAGATACCTACAGGGCATGTTTTTTCATGCACTCAGGCGCTTACGACCGTGTGCACGAAGCCTTTGCCATTGCCAATGTTATACTTGCCAGAGGTGGAGAGGTCTATATGCTCTTCACATACGGGGCACTACGGCGCCTTCTTAAAGGCAGAACCGATAGCCTCGATGAGTGTGAGCCAACCCCCTTTAAAGAGGAGTTCCAGAAACACCTTGATAGGGGCTCCATAGAGAGCATTTCCGAGATGCTGCGTATGGGTAAACGGCTGGGCAGGCTTAAGATACTGGCATGTTCAGGCGCCATGGGAATGCTCAACATAACGAGAGAAGACCTCATAGACGAGGTGGATCAGGTTACAGGGCTGGTGGCGTTTCTCGATATAGTAAAGACCGCAAACCTTACACTATATATATGAAAGAAGAGCTTGCGCCAAAGCGGCAGATCTTTAAAAAGCTCGGTGAGATTTTAGTCGAGTCGGGCCTTATAACCAAGGGACAGCTTGAGCGCGCCATAGAAGAGCAGAAAAGGCGGCGAAAAAGGCTCGGTGAGACCCTCATAGAGCTCGGCTATACCACAGAGGAAGATATAGCAAGAACCCTCTCGGTGCAGCTTGGCATACCCTACATAGACCTTACCACCGCAGTTGTAGAGCCAGAGGCTATCGAAAAGATACCAGAAAGGATAGCCAAAAAGCACATGGTGCTGCCCATGAGTGTAGACAAGAATGTGCTGACACTCGTGATGGCAGACCCACTCAACTTCGAGGCCATAAAAGATATAGAGTTCATGTCTGGCATGAGCGTCAAGCCTGCCGTATCCACCCAGACACAGATACAGAACGCCATACAGCGCTACTACCACCTGTCAGAGCCTCTCCAGGAGGTGCTTGAGAAGATGAGCCACGGCTTTGTAGAGGTGGTGCCAGAGTCGGTAGAGATGGTTCAAGACCTCGAACTCGAAGAGGCGATAAGGAAGGGCAAATCCCCACCCATAATACGGATGGTCAACAACATAATCTTCCATGCCATAAAGAGCCGCGCCAGCGACATACATATAGAGCCCCGTGAGAAGACGGTGGTGGTAAGAGAGCGGGTGGATGGACTTCTGCGCGAGGTCTTTCAGCTTCCAAAGTGGGTGCATGGTGCAATAACATCGCGCATAAAGATAATGGCTCGCATGGACATAGCCGAAAAGCGCATACCACAGGACGGTAGAATAAAGATACGCATAGAAAATAGAGACATAGACCTGAGGGTATCAACCCTTCCCATACAGTATGGCGAAGATATAGTGATAAGGGTGCTCGACTCATCACGGGCTATAATAAAGATAGAAGAGCTTGGGCTACGCCCTGAAGACCTTAGAAGGCTTCGCTCTCTGATAGAGGTGCCGCAGGGTGTGGTGCTCGTTACAGGTCCCACAGGCAGTGGTAAGACATCTACCCTTTACGCCATGATAAACCACATAAAGAAAGAGGTAATAAACATAATAACCCTTGAAGACCCAATAGAGTATGAGCTAAAGGGAATCAATCAGGTGGCAATAAACGAGAAGACAGGGCTTACCTTTGCCTACACGCTCCGTTCTGTGCTGCGCCAGGACCCGGATGTAATAATGGTGGGTGAGATGCGCGATGCCGAAACGGCAAAGATAGCCATTCAGGCATCCCTTACAGGACATCTTGTGCTGTCAACACTCCATACCAACACAGCCGTTGCCGCCATAACGAGGCTTAAGAACCTTGGCATAGAGCCCTATCTTATAGCATCTTCACTTAACGGCATAATAGCCCAGAGGCTCGTAAGAAGGCTCTGCCCAAGGTGTAAAGAGCCCTATGTGCCATCCAAAGAAGACCTTCTAAAGCTTGGCATAACATCTGAACCCACCACAGAGATAAAGTTCTACAGGGCACATGGCTGCACCGAGTGCAATAGAACGGGCTATAAAGGCAGAATAGGTGTATTTGAGATACTTGTCTGTAACGGCTTCATAAAAGAGCTTATAACGAGTGATGCACCAGAGGAGGCTATATTGAAGGCAGCCGTTGAGGGTGGAATGAGATACATGGTGGAAGACGGCATAGAGAAGGTAAAGGCTGGGATAACATCGGTAGATGAGCTTATGCGCGTGCTCTATGTGAAAGAAGAGGTGATAATCTGCAAGGGCTGTGCAAGGCCTCTCAAGTCTGACTTTATTACATGCCCCTATTGCGGCTACTCTATAGTGTCGCGCTGTCCCTCCTGCGGGCGGCACCGCGAAAGCGAGTGGCGGTTCTGCCCCTACTGTAGAACCAACTTTGAACCTGCCGAAAGCCCTGCCCCTACGGTCTGAAGGAGAAGGG
>JALTMP010000380.1 GCA_027001645.1 Candidatus Heimdallarchaeota archaeon | reverse complement strand
ACCGGTGACTGCCAAATGTGTCGAGACTTATCCCCCCTGTGAATTCGAGGGTGAAGCGTTTGTGTTCCAGAGGTTCCACCCCCATCTAGGAATTTCCGTTCCATGGTTTTTTGGCTAGGAGTTCACTAGGGAGGGATCCCTCTCCTGAATCAAACAGAATGGTTCCGTTATTGCCTTTTTCATAGTCTTCCACTGTTCGTTTTAGAATGCGTTTTATGCGAAATTCGATTTTTCCGTAACCTCTACTTCCAGAGCTACCCAGATAGGAGTCTTGAAGCATGCTTAGGGCTTCAAAGATAGTAGATAGCAGTTCTTTATCATTGTTCACACCATAGGAGCTATAGATGAGTTCAAGGCCGAAACGAGTGTTTGCTGGGACGCGCTCGAATGTTCGGGGTGCTTGTGCCCTCCCTTGGATTCTGTTAATAACGTTTTCTGTCTTGATTTCGATTTCAAAGTCCTCTTCTTCTAAAAGGAAGGAGTCTCTAACGACGAGTCTTCCCACGTGTACATTTTCATTATTAAGAGATCCAAAAACGACACAGATTTTGCATGATTGGTCATTGCATTTTTCCTTGAATCCGTGTGGATTTCCATCCTTGTCGTATTTTCCTGTGGAATATTCTACTAGAGATCTCATTTTTCCTTTCAGAGATGATCCGGGGATGTAGGGATCTCCAGATCGTGGATCTCGAATAATGGGGGTGTCAACACCTCCAATTTTCAGAGTGTCTTTAGTTCCCCCGATCATGAGGCCAGTTCGTGTAATTATTTCTCCTTCAATTATGTAGTTTTCTTTCAATATGGGAGTCACTTCCATTCTCATCACCTTTTCTAGAGATATTTGTGATAGCCAACAACGGCTTCGAAAAATTCCATGAATCGCTTGTAGTCATTCTCGAATTCTCGTGTGTTTTTGGATCGAAATTTTTCAACATGCAACGCGGCTTTTAGAAAATCGAGAAACTCATCAGAAATGCTTCCTCTGTCCTTAGCATAGTAGGCTCGAGGAACAAGCATTGCCAGAGTTGTCAGGGCTTTTTCTGTGTCTTTTCGTTTGGGGTGCATTAATGCGGCAAAGCCCGCTTGCGCTTCGTGATAGAATTTACGAAGCTGGCTGTTTTCGACTTTGCTTTTTCGGATGGTGTCTGCGACAATATAGGCATGACCATTCACTTTAGCTAGTTTGTCGATGGGATATTCAGCCCAATATTTTAGCTGTTTTTCGATGTAATTCAAAACTTGTGTAAACTCTTTGTTATCTTTACTACTAGTTCTTGTGTTTTTTTCTTTTCGCTGTCTGGACATGTTTTCACCTTCTAGGAAGAGTTTTTGGTACGGTACAATGCCCAAGACCCGGGGATGAGGATCCAAGGCATTGCACGAGTAAGAAGCTTGAAGTGTTCTTGTTTTTTCTCGGGGTTCGTTTCATTCATCCGGGCAGTCTGGTAGGCGAGAAATGGGTAATAGCGAACCTCTTGGGTTCTTTTTTTAACCCGGTCTGGGATAGGCAAGTCCTCGAAGTATTGTTGCCAGAGCAAAATTAGAGAGTGAATAAAGCCCCGAGAGAAGTTTTTCTGTATGATTGCTTGTTCGATGGTTTTTGCCTGCTTGAAGAGTTCTCCAAAGTCACCGAATGAGATTTTGTGGTAGGGATATGTTTCGGTGTCGTTTTGCCACAATACGGTGTCTCCGAAGGCGGTGATTGAGTTTTTCACAGGAAGGAGAAGGCCTTGTTTAGATTTGGATTGGATGAGGGACTTGCTTTGTTCTAGGAGTTCTTCTGTGAAGTGGATTGCTCTACCGATAGGGTATTTGTCTTCAAAAAGGCCGATTCCCGCGCTAATAGTGATCAAGGGGTTGTGAGCAACGTATTCGAGGAGTTTTTCTCGAAATTCATGAGCGAATTCGAGGACGAGATCCCATGGACCGACGAGCGCGAGGTCGTCTCCCCCGGCGAAGATGGAGTAGATGGCGGGTGTTCGTGGGCTGTTGGTGCATGTTTGGCATTGAGTGATTGTTTCGATTGCTTTTTCTTTTGACGAGTCGATTCGGTAGAGTGTTTGGTTGTCTTCGAAGGAGGCTTTTAGGAAAAGAGATTCGTGGTCTTGACATGGGGAGAACCATAGCTGGTATTGTGGTTTGGACGCGAGTTGGATGGTGAAGGAGCTGAAGAACAAGTCAACTCTTGTGGATAGGTCTTTGATTTGGGCAAGGGATCGTTGTTTTTCTTCTCCAGTTCGTCCTTTTGAGAAAATATAGCCAAGATTGTCGATGTCTGCTTTGAAGATTCCTATGCGGTCGTAGCCTTTGCTGATGCGGGCAAGGTGATCGAAAGAGATGACTTGGTTGTCTTGCCATTGGGGGATGGAGAGTCCAACGTATTGGAACGTGCAGGCATTGTTTCTTTCGAGAGCGTCGGAGAAAAGGAAGTGATCAGGGGAGAAGAAGATGAATGTTGAATTGGTAATTGAAGAGATAAA
>JALTMP010000379.1 GCA_027001645.1 Candidatus Heimdallarchaeota archaeon | reverse complement strand
GAGTAATCTCCTCTCAGTAATTATTAAGTGTCCCATCAAGATAGGCTTGATATCCCTTCAAGTCAAAAAGCCCGTGTCCAGAATACGAAACTAGGATTGTTTTTTCCTCATGACTACTCTTTGCTTCTAACGCAATATCTATTGCTGCTTTGATTGCGTGTGCTGTTTCCGGCGCGGGTACCAGACCTTCAGTCTGCGTTAGGATTCTTCCTGCTTCAAATACTTCTGTTTGGTGATAGGCACGAGGTTCTATTTCACCAGCACTAAGCAAATTACTAACAAGCGGAGCTGTTGAATGATATCTCAACCCGCCAGCATGAACAGGAGGTATCTTATAGTCATGTCCCAAAGTATGGCCGTATATCTTTGGTCCTAACTTACCCGAATCAGCAAAGTCATACCTCAACTCTCCTTTAGAAAGAGCTGGACATGCACTCGACTCAGCAGCTACTAATTTTGCCTCTGGAAACTGGATACGTAGAGGAAAAGCAAGACCCGCAAAATTTGATCCACCACCAACACAACCGACAATATGAGTCGGCACAATTTCTCTCACTTTTAACTGTTCAATAGCTTCTATCCCGATAATTGACTGGTGAATCAGGACTGAGTTGAGTACGCTTCCCAAGGAGTATTTGGCTTCTTGGTCCGTTACCGCTCTTTCCACCGCTTCACTAATAGCAATTCCCAAACTCCCGGGATTATTAGTATCCTCACTTAGAAACTTTTTTCCGATTTCTGTTGTGTTGCTGGGAGACGCGTGTACTTCAGCTCCAAATAATCTCATGAGAGTCTTCCGAAAAGGTTTCTGATCATATGATGAGCGAACCATAAACACCTCGGTAAGCAACTCTGTATCTAAGAGCTCTGACACGAACCTCGCGCTGGCACTAAGCGCAGATCCCCATTGCCCTGCACCCGTTTCGGTGGTAAGTTTTCTGACTCCTTCTTTCGCAGCATAGTATGCTTGGGGAATTGCAGTATTTGTCTTATGACTCCCCGTTGGAGAAACATCTTCACGCTTAATGTAAATTCTCGCAGGTGTTTTTAGGAACTCTTCCAATTTCCTTAATCGTTTCAAGGGTGTTACCCTACCTATTTGGAGGTATAGCTCTCGAATCTCTTCCGGAATAGGAATGAACCTTTGATCTGAAAATTCCAAGGAAACAAGTTGTTTCGGAAACAAGAATTCCAGATCTGCAGGAGTTATCGGTTCGCCCGTTTGTGGTGAAATGATGGGAGTCAAAGGATTAGGCAAGTCTGGAACAACGTTATAGTACTTTTTAGGAATCGAGATACCAAACTCGTTCATTTCGCTCATAATATTAGAATTTTGACTTGTGGATGTTGAAACCATGTTTTTCAACTCTTATCCTCATTAATGTGGTTAAAACACTAACGCAACAGTTTTCTCCTTTTTTTGATCGAAAAACTATAAAAACTCATTATAGACCTCATTTTTGTGGTCTAAATGTGGACTAAAGTACGGGAAGCATTTCAGAGAACTCCATCTCGTCTCAAGGTTGCTCAACTTTTTCTCGAAAGCGGATTCCGAGTAACAGAAGAAGGAATCTTTGCTGGATCTGTAGAACTCTCAACCACGAAAATAGCAAGAGCACTTGGAGTTGACAGAAAGGTTGTAGAAATGACAGCGCAAGTCATTCTTTCAAACAAGTCTCTGCGAGAAGTTTTTTCTAAATTAAAGCCGGTTGCAGATGTCTCAGATGTCGCAAGATACTCTCAATCAAGATATGGAGTAATGGAAGTCTTCGCAGTATCCTCCGCAGTTGGTATTGCTGCCCAGGCAACAAGCTTACTTGCTAAGGAAAACATTTCCATTCGTTATATGCTTTGTAAAGATCCCGTTTTCTCCGTGGAATCTTCAATGGTAATTGTAACAGATAGGCGAATTCCTGGGAGAGTAGTGGATCAGTTACTGGCGAATCCAAACGTAATTAGTGTTACCCTCTCTTAATCATTGTTCTCATTCACATTCTGTCAAGAACCCAATCTACCATTCTTGTTGGCATGTGTTCCCCAAGAAATAACTCCAATCTATTGTTGGTTACTAGATACCGAATTTTGGGGCGTTTCGAGTATAAAGCATGATATATTTTTTTCACTACTTTTGCGGGACTATCTCCCTTCTTTAAACCTCTTTTTACCATCCCTTTTCCTATACGCGTAGCTCTTTCCTTAAATAAGGGGTGTGTGGGCTTCGCACTAATTTGCGTAGACTTTTCCCAAATGGGTGTCTTTATTGGTCCTGGCTGTACAACAATGACCTTTACCTTATGTGGTCTAAGTTCTCTCCTCAAGGAGTCAGAAAAGGCTTCTAGAGCAAATTTGCTCATTGAATACGGTCCGAGGAACGGTGAAGCAAATCTTCCTGATACTGAGCTAATATTCACAATTCTTCCCTGGGTTTCGACTAAGAAATCAAACATGGCTTGAACCATCCTTAAAGGGCCCAAAACATTCACATTCAATAC
>JALTMP010000378.1 GCA_027001645.1 Candidatus Heimdallarchaeota archaeon | reverse complement strand
GAAAATCGGGGTGTTGGGCGGGGGAGAAGACAGTATTGAAGCGATCACGATAGCGACATATCAGTCAGCCTTGCTCAAGCTTCATCGGTTGCGCACTCGCTTTGGATTCCTCATAGCTGACGAAGCACATCACTTGCCATCTCCAGAGTTTTCCAAGATTCCCTTGGCTCTTCTCTCCCCGTATCGAATGGGACTGACTGCGACACCAGAACGCGCGGACGAACAACATGTGAGGCTGAACGAGTTACTCGGGCCATTATTGGAGGTCAAAGACGCAAGAATTGCGAATTTGCAGACCGAGGGTTATTTGGCAACCCATCGCGTAGAACGCGTGGAAGTCGAACTCTTGCCAGAAGAACAAGAAAGGTATGATGCTGCGATGGCGATCTACACCCGGTACTTGCGAAAGCACCGGGGAGTTCTGCGATCTGGAAAAGATTTTGAGCGACTCTTGATCTTTAGGGCGAATAACAACCCCGAGGCAAAACAGGCACTAAAAGCCCACCAAGAGGCCAGAAGAATAGCTCTCGGGTCGAGAGCAAAGATCAAGGCTCTTGAACCGTTGCTAGCCCAGCATTGGCATGATGGAGTAATCATTTTCTGCGAGTACACAGACACCGCGTTAGAAATTGCTAAAGAATTCACACTCCCACTAATCACAAACGAAACAAGCACGTGGGAGAGAAACGAATTGCTCAAAGCGTTTCAGAAAGGCACTATCGGAGTCTTAGTGACTGGACGAGTGCTAGATGAGGGGTGGGACGTGAAAAACGCCCGCGTGGGGATTATCATCAGCGGCTCGGCGCAGAAAAGGCAATTTATCCAGCGCTTAGGGAGGTTATTGAGACACGAACCGGGAAAAGAAGCGATTCTTTACGAAATTATCAGTAAGAGCACCTCAGAAAAAAGCATAAGCCGCAGAAGAAAACAAGACCGTGGCAGACTGGTTTAGGGGAAATCTAGGAATTTTTTGCCCAGATCAAGAGTGTAACGGCTGAAACGGAAAAGTGGAAAAGAAATGGCGGGTCAGATGGGGGAGGGAGTGAGCCAGACAGAGAACAGAAAACTGCTTGTCTGACTCATAATATTATTGTTCGTTTTCATTTAATAACTTGACACTTATTGTGAAAAAAGTCACTTTGGACAGGTGAAAAAAGTAGTGATAGGTTTTTTACGAGGTGGAGAGAGCGCTATAGTTAATAATCACGGAGCTTGACGGAGGGATAACAATGGATGCGAGTTTCTTTTTGCTGCTTTTTGGTCTCGGTTTTTCCCTAGCAGCACCGATTGGCCCCGTGAACATGGAAATGCTCAAACAAACGCTTTCAAGAAATAAAGGATGGGTGCTGGGCATGATGACGGGGTTAGGTGCAATGACGGGAGACTTCATTATTGCTTTCAGCGCGTTGACGCTTGGAGAAAAAACCATCGCACAACTCGCAACAAACATTTCGGCACGACTTCTCTTGTACACGCTGAATATTGGGCTTCTTACGTTTATCGCATGGGGAGCATGGGGTACTCAGATTGAGGAAAAAGACATCATACAAGCCGACCCGGATAACCCCGACGAGAATGAGCCTCGTGCAGCGCAGACTCGAGAAAAAGAGGAAGGCATAGACCGCAATCGCGCCAGCTATTCGTGGACTAGGGGGCTTGTGATTCAGTATGGCAAGGGATTCGGGATATTGGCAACATCGCCGTGGAGCTACTTATGGTGGGCCACATTCGGATCGTACTTGCTGACCAGCGGAATCGCATTGGAAACCCCGCTCCAGAGACTGATTGCAACACTTTTGTTTTTATCGGGAATTTTTGCTTGGGTTGTCCTGTTCTGTGGATCCCTTGGGATTAGCAGAAAACTTGCGTCAGTCAAATTGCTCCAGATCATAACCAGGATGAGCGCGCTAATCCTTTTTGCATTCGCAGCCAAGTTTGCGTGGGAGGCAGTGATGCTTGTTGGCCAGCTGATTTAGGGGTTCTTGAAAACTACGAAAGAACGAGTGCATGCTTTTGAAAGAGGCACAGATAAAAAAAGCATGGGAGAAGAAGACCACACACGGGGGCTCATTCTTACTTATTTTCGCGTTTTTCTGAAGGGATAACATCTTCTTCAACAGGATAAATGCGGGCATGATCTGGCAATAACCTGATTTTTGCGTGGCGTTTGATTTTCAAAGAATCGATGACGCCTCGCGGTAACCGTAGATTGCCGTAGGAATCAACAACGGTGAGCTCTTCTCTGACGCCTGGTTTTTCCTTGCTCGTTTTCCGCATGCCAGAAATCATTCCATCTAGTATCCGATAGGCCCTATCCGTTTGTTTTTCAAAGCGCATGTCGTGGGTAACGACGATCATGGTTTTGCCAAATTCTTCGTTCATTTCTTTGAAAAACTCGATGATTTCCATGGTAGTTAGGCTATCGAGTTCCCCCGTGGGCTCATCGCAAAGAACGACTTCAGGGTCGTTGGCCAACGCAACTGCGAGTCCAACCCGCTGGGCTTCACCACCACTGAGCTGTCCCAAGTGATGGGTCTCTCTTGCGGCCAAGCCTACCCGGGCTAAGAGCTCCCGGGCTCTCTTGATGCGTTGTTCTCTAGACATTGACGTGAAGAGCATGGGGAATTCAACGTTTTCCAGAGCGCTAAGCTCAGGCATGAGGTTTTCTTCTGGAAGCTGCCAGAGAAACCCGACTGTGCTCCTACGGAAATCAGTAAGCTTCCAAGGGGGAAGTCGCTGAATCTCAAGGCCGGCGACCCGAACGATGCCACTAGAGGGCTGGTCTATGCCCCCGATGAGTTTGAGAAGAGTCGATTTTCCCGCCCCGGAAGGACCAATAATGGCAACGAACTCGCCTCGATCGACCATGAGTTCTATTCCTCGCAGTGCGAGGATTTTTTGCCCAATGGCTTTTTTCTCGTAGATTTTCACTACGTCTCTGAGCTCGATAAACGGTTGAGTCATTTATTCCACCCTCAAGATATCTGCTGCAGGCTGTTTGCTGAACATTGAAGCGACAATGACTGATGCAACGATTCCTGTAGCAACAATTGAGAAAACACCGAGCAAGAGGAGTTCCCAAGGAATAGCAATTGTGAGGGGTAAGTGCGTATCAGCGGGATCAAAGCTGGAGATAAAGAGCGAGATAAAGTGGGGCAGATACGAAAAGGCCAGAAACAACGAGATCAGAAGCCCAGTAAGAGCCCCAAAGATGAGAAGAACCAGGTTTTCCAGCACAAACATTGCCGACAATTGACCCCGAGTCATTCCAAGTGATTTCAACAGTCCAGCCTCTTGCTTTCGATCAGACCACGTAATGAAGGAAAAAAGCACGATCGCCAAGCCCGCGACCATAAAGCTCGCAATGATGTTTAGCGAAAGCATCGCCCAGACGAGCGGGGTGGTGGCCGAATCCCCGTCCGAGTAGAGCACAAAAGGTTCCGCAAACGTGAGCTGATATTTTGCCAAAAGGCCATTTATTTCTTCAAGAACAGCGTTGGGATCTGCGCCATCAGCAAGGTTGCCGATAACGTAACTATAAGCGCTAACCTCCATCTCAGGGCTTATGGGGTTGTGGTTAAGTGCTTGCTGAGCGAAGTATGCAAGGTCTGGGAAAGTGCCCACATCAGCAATTCGCGCATTGTATTGGGCGTAATGAGTAACGTCGGATGTTATTGTATGAGCAGCAGAACCAGCGATGGGCCAATACTTGTAGATGCCTCGGATAGTGAATGTTTGGGAATACTTGGCAAAAGGCAAGCTTTGGTTAATCCATGGCGGGTAGTGGTCTGGAGAGAACCAGAAAGAAAGAGAGAGATTATCACCAAGATCGTATCCGAACTCTTTATGCTCATAGTCTGAAATTATGATACCATTTGGCGTGCGTAGAGCTTCCTTCACGGATTTTTCTTGGAGCGAGACAAGATTGTTTTCAGGAATATTCCTAACTGAGAAGAAGCTAGTAGAGTTAATGAGGAGAAACCGTTGCTCGGAATAGACAAAGCCGGTGCCCGTAAACACCAGTAGCGTAACATTTGTCCATGCTTCTAATCCCTTGATGCGAGCGAATTCGGTGAGAAACTCTTGAGGAACCATGTTATCATAGAATTGAATGCTTACTTCTCCGCCACGCAAGTACAAAGATTGGTTGTAATATGTCCGATCAATGGATGAGCCAAGAATTGCAAAAAAATTCGCAATAATGAGGCCGATGATAAGAAGCGAGACAACCCGAGCAGCAGTGATCTTTCTCAGGTTCAGGTTGCGCAAGGATAGGAGCACGAGATGATCGAAGGCATTGCCTATCACGAGGGAGAGAACAACAATGATTTTTGGAAACCAACGAAAGAGAAGAGAGACAGTGCCGAAGGTAAGGCCGTAAAACCCCAAGATGATAATGATAGCTAGGAAAAAGGAGAAAATTCCGGGAACTCGCAAAAAGAGCCTAAAGTATAGAATAACGCCACTGATCACCCCGGCGGCCGCGGCAATGATGTCTAAGTTGAGCTTCTGAACCAATGACTGTGCATTCTCCCATGGCTCTTCAAGATCTGTAATTGTAGCTTGGATAAAACGAGCAAGCGTGTTGCTATTTAAGTGCAAATTGAGAAGGATCGATCCAAGAAAGATCAGTTGTAACGATGAAGCATAGCGGGGGTAATTCCACAAATTGGGAGAAAGAGAAAAACGGAATAAGGCATTTACGTTAAGGCTTGACTCAATGAGGGGAACGACTAGCGCTAGGGCAAAAATACCACTGATGACTCCGGCCACGAGAAGTTCCAACAAGAGAACGATGAGAACATGCAATTCAGACCCCCCACGGATACGAAGCAAACGGATTATTCGTCGTTTTCGCTTAGAGAGAAGGTTGTTTGCGAAATCCACAAGATAAAAAGAGAGAATGAGCAGTGGAATGCTGAGTAACAGTGCCTCGATCCACAAGTCGATTTTTAAGAAGGTGGCTTCCTCTGCAGGAACATATTCAAGGTACGGGGAAGTAATGTTAGGGTAATAGCGCGGCGAATTAGATTCTTGGTCCTCAGAGAGCATTGCCCGTTGCAACGATTGCAAGAATTTCAAGTCATATTCGTTTCTTTCCAGCAAATCAGCGGGTGTGTCGAAACGGGCATTATAGAAATAGCGAAAGAGGAAGGATTGATTTTCTGAGAGAATCGGCTTTTCAAAGACGGATTCTAGGGCAGGAGTATTGCTCCAAGGGATATAAATGATGAAAGTGAGATCGCCAAAAGAAACGATATCATTAAGTAAAACAATTTCGTTTGGATTGGAGGGAAACATAAAACCGCGTTCTACGAATTCAAGAGGATCAATGTGGGCCTTGATGACTTTAGCAATAGAAACATTCAGCCATCCAGTGGTGTCTTTCTCTCCAAACTCTCCACTTTGCGAGGTAATGGGGATAGCTAACTCAGAGTGTGGCGGAAGGTCGAGCAATGCATCTGTTAATTCATTTATGGCATCCCTGAAGAATGCTCTCTTCGGCATGATTATTGCAAGACCAATCTCGTTGGGCAGAAATTCTGAAAGATTGAATCCGGGAAAGATCGTTCTAATACTTTCCCCGGGGGCATCAATTGTCACCATTGAGGTGCGTGAGACAAGAAAGTCTCCAATCGGATTACTCTCATTCTTGAATAAGGTTCTATAAAGAGCAGTCACGTTAACATTAAACTCAGTTTCTCGAATGACGGCGAGGTAGTCTTGTTTGATGCTTCCCAATTGATTGATGTTTTTCGTTATCAGAGAGAAGACCTCAGACGATACTTCCTGTGGAGATGGCACATTGATTTCGGGACTGACTAAAATATCCATAGATGCACTAAGATCGCTCACTATCGGAGCAAGGTGGTATCGTCGTTCCATTTCTGATGGAACTGCTCTTGGTGGGAAAACAATCACTGTGGAAAGTATTAATGTCCCTGTGATTAGAGCAATAGTGGAAATCAGAATCAGTCGCTTGGATAGTTTAAGGTGTTGTCGCCCAAGTATGGCTGTATTTTTTGCGGACCTCACGGTACCTTTGAAGACGGAACGAGGGGTCACTCCTAATTTGCGTATTCCCATACCCACTAGACTGACAGAGACTATGAGAAAAAGTCCGATTCCTGATCGAGTCATCCCCTTCGATTCAAAAACTAATCCGAGATAAGCAACGTCTAAGCTGATCAGTAAAGACCATACTAAGAGTTTAGAGCGCAAATGCATCTATAATCCCACGGAACCAGTGCTTTCGCAATAGATAAACGATTCCAAACGGGTTTGGAAAGCTGAGTTGCTCAAACATCAATGAGAGAAGAAAAAACCTTGACGCATGTTTCTGCACATCTTATGTTATACAACGTTCTAGGCGGAAAGACAAATAAAAAGGAAGAGCCCCCAAGCGAAAAGCATTTTTCCGAATTGAAGGTGAAAAAAATGTCAGAATAACCCTCCTTTTGAAGCTTGCGAGTGAGGAATTCTATCTGATTGCCAAAATTTAGGAGGAATTTATAGATTTTCGCGCAAAACTAATCGAGTGAAAAAACATGAAAAATGCAAGAAGAGAGCATAAGCATGATGATTTTCAAAAATCCGAAAAATTCGTTTAAAAAATGAAAAATGGTTCCATAAACCCCCCGAGAGGTTTGAAAAACCCCAAAAAAATACGAATTGATAACACATATTTCGTATTTTTGCATAATATTTAAACCATATGCGCGGTTAAAAAGCAATTGAGCGCGAAACACCCCGTAGCGTTAGAACAAAGGGTAGGTGGCTGATAACATAACAATAACGGATTTTGTTACCCATGTATCAACAAGCCCGAAATAGCAGTTACGGGAGTAACTGAAAAACGATATTTTTAGCGAGTATAATCCCGTAATCATGCAAAAACGAATCTTGAGCTTCGACATCGCCCGATCGCTTGCCATTTTAGGAATGATCTTTGTGAATTACCGGTTAGTTCTTGGCGGACCTAAAGATCCCTACTGGTTGTATTTGTTTTTTTATTTGATAGAGGGAAAAGCAGCCGCCACCTTCGTTACCCTGGCAGGAGTGGGCATTGCATTAATGACCAGAAGGCGGACCGAAGAGACAATCACGTACTATAGGAAGAAAATCCTTAGGAGAGCATTATTTTTATTCGTTGTTGGGTTGCTTTATTCCCCTATTTGGCCAGCAGACATCTTGCATTTTTATGGTTTATACATGGTAGTGGGCGCGTTTGTATTTCATCTAAGTGGAGTAGGGTTATTATTGCTAGCCGTCTTCTTCACATGGGGGTTTGTATTTCTCATTATTTTATTTGATTATTCAAAGGGGTGGAATTTTGAAACTCTTGAATATGTTGATTTTTGGACCGCGAAAGGCATGATTAGGCACTTATTTTTTAATGGCTTCCACCCCGTTTTTCCATGGGTCGCGTTCTTACTCGTGGGGTTATGGCTAGGCAGAAAGGACTTGTTCAATAAGAAAACCAGACTTAGAGTGTTTGTACTGGGAGTGACCCTGGTTGCTATTTCTAGTATCGTTTCTGTTGTGGGTAATGGGTTGGGGGGAGATTGGGTTTATATTCTTGGCACGCAACCTCTCCCCCCCTTCCCCTTTTTTATTATGATCGGAATAGGGACTGCATTCATAGTGATAACTTCGTGCTTTTGGTTCAATGAGTGGTTTGGAGACCTTGAGTGGTTAGCGGAGACAGGCCAGCTTTCGTTGACAAATTACGTGTTGCACGTGGTCATTGGTTTGGGAATACTCTTTGGGTTAGGGGTCACCAAAGCCTCGTTGTGGTTTGTCTTCTGGTATTCTATTGGTTTTTTCATCTTCTTGGTTATCGGGAGCCATATGTGGAGGAAACGATTCTCCCGCGGACCACTGGAGTGGGTAATGAGGAAACTTACGGGGTGATTCATATTAGCCAAGAACTTAAGGTGACTTGGCTGTTCCGCCCGATTTTGGTGACTTGCACTATGTCTCTACTCTCAAATCGTTGTATAATTCGGTGAACCTTCATTCGGGAAAGACCCGTTTTTCTCGCGATTTCAAATTTGTAAGCTCGCGGAGCTAGGTCTTTGATTGCTTGCAAGACTTTTGCTTCTTCCTCAGTGCTGATATAAAGGAGGACTTCAAAGGGAGTGGATCGTGGTGTTGGCGGCGAAATGTGTGATTTGGTGATTTCGGGATAGATGATGTTGAAGAGTTGAAAAAGCGTGAAGCTCAGACTCGATATAAAGAAAAAAAAGACAAGCAGATCAAAATAATAGTTTTCAACAGGGTTTAAGCCCGACCCTATCACCGACCCATGCCTAACAAGGCTAATTGAGTTCAGAAGGATGTATTCAGCAAAGTAGTAAAGGAGAACTACGCCTGTTAAGGCGTATAGAACCCCCGAACTGAGCATGAATATGCGGCGTGCGTCCATAAGCAAGACTCGTCAATGCTACTTTTAAACAAGCGGACAGAATGGCAGACAGACATAGCTAAGGCAAGATACAATTCTATAAGGAACCGGGATGAAAGATAAATAAATTAAGAGAAGACAACTTATTTCAATGCAAAAGAGAATAAATAAAACAACAAACTAAAATGAAGCATAGAGGTCCAGAAATGCAAAATTTGTACAACACTTAATTCTTGATAAAGCTTTGCCGAAGTAATACGTACTTAAAAGCTTTGTATCACGAATCTGTAAAACAACCGAGCGACCAGCGGAAACATAAAAAATGAGAAAATAGGGGTATTGAATAGGAGCCATAGAAAGAAGAAATTTGTCAGTTAAGATTCATGAAAAAAGAACGTCTACGGGAGTTTTCATCACCACATGCAGGAACAAAACACATGAGATGAGGAAAGTCCCTAAAACCGAGTTTTTTTCGGGTTTGGAAAAATGCAGAATCTTAGAGGGACAAGTATTCTAGACATAGTCTGAGTTGTCCCTAAGTTGCTACGTAGGTTAAACCCTACGCTAGCGTCCTTATTACACGAGGCGTTATGTGATACGCGTAATACATTCTGCAATAAACGCGCTAGAAATAGGGGGAATAGGGCGCTTATCATATAGGGAAAAAAGTTAAAGAATAGCAAAGAGTCTAGATAAAATATCTTGATTTATAAAAAGAGATAAATTCGTTTAATCAGGATATTAGCTTTCAATTAAGCCCATTTCAAAATTAATAATAAGATAGTTAAATGATAAAAAGCAGGCGGGTTCTGCGGTTTGTGGGTGTCAAAAAAAGGGCGAAAGGACGCGGACTTGCTGTCCACATTTTTTGTCCAGATTGTTCATTCACATTTGAGTGTAAATGGATGCAAGCACAAAGAAGGTGTCATGAATTGCGTTGAGTAAATCTCTTTGACTGAATATCCCCACGACCTTGTCTTTTTCCTTGACGACAAGCCTGCGGACACCATTGATCTTCATAACATCTGTTGCTTGCCCTAAGCTTGCGCTTGCGGGTACGGTTAGGAGCGGCGAACTCATGACTTCACGTACTTTTGTGGTGTTGTAGTCTTTTTGAGCAGCGACTACTCGGGCAAGGATGTCTCTTTCAGTGAGAATCCCAACGTACTCGTTCCCGTTTTTTACAAGCACAGACCCGATTTTCTTTTCAACCATGAGGTTGACGGCTTCTATGATTGTTGCATCTGCGGGAACCGACTGAACGGGTTTGCTCATAATATCTCTTACTTTTAATGATAGCATCATTTTTCCTCCATTTGTGTTTTTTGGGGGTTTTGGCTCTTAATGATGTTTTTCCTGCGATGGACTGGTGTTTACTTGAGGCAGTGGTTGTAGG
>JALTMP010000377.1 GCA_027001645.1 Candidatus Heimdallarchaeota archaeon | reverse complement strand
CAATTATTGCAACGCGATGGTCATCGTCGATGAAAAAGACATTGCAATTCGACACATCCCCTCCAAATTCCCACTCATCTAAAAAGATGCCCAAGCCATAGTCCCAAATCGTTACTTTCCCGTCGCTCGTAAGGATCGCTAGAAGCTTACCTCGCGTATTTTCATTCCAATCTATGATTGATGCGCCATATTCAAATCTTCGAACAAATTGCAGGTCATCTGCTCTTAATACTAGAACTTCCTCAGCGGTACCAACTAAGAAGAAATCTCCACTTTTAGAGAAGCGTAACTTGACGTTCTGCTTGTCTTCATACTCTATACGGAATTGACTTATTATCTCTCCGTCGAGGAGTCGGATGAGATGTAAGATTCCCCGCTGGGTAAAAGCAACAGCAATAGGATCAGTAGGTGAAATGAAAACACGACTAAATGCATCATCGGGCAGTTTAAGGGTGGTAACCATTCAAACAAGTAATCCTATGCCGAAGTCTGATTAATACTTTTAGATTTCTATGGGAAAATGATTTCCAAAACTTAACATGGTCAATACAATGAAATTGATTTGGTCAATCTTTGGTATTGAAGAAAAAATAAATAGGGAAAGTGCTAACTGATACCTAGTTCTAATTTGAGAAGTGATTGCTTTGCCCCCGTATAAAACCCCACACATTTCTATAAAGCTATCTCGACTACTGAAATTGGGCATACCTCGAACGCTTATGTTTTCATTTAACGGATTGGGTCATGATTCGGATAGGTCCCTTAGACAAATGTTGTCATCACCGAAGGGCGATGTATTGTTTTCAGAGGGCACCATAGAGATTAAAGGAACCTATATTGATCCCGAAGGGTGGATCGGTGATTTGGAGGCCTTCTTCAATTCTCATCCTGAGATTCTAACCAAACTCAAAGCCATTGAAATCCAGTTTCAAAAAGGAGAAACAGGAGAACCATTTCTAATAAGGGCTCACTACTCTTCGCCCGCCCCTAGAGTAGAAGTTTCCGGAAATGTACCCACAGAGATTAGTACTGCCGCAATAGGAATAATGTCAGAATTAATATCTGTAAATACTTAATCGTATTACGAAAGAACCCCTTCAAGGAGTTCTCCAAAGCTCCATTCCAATTACTCGGTCTTTGTAAATGAATAATCGAGGAACATAGTGCGGAGAGAAGAATGCTCCTTCAGGCAAACCTTGAACAAATTCGACAACTTGTTTCCCATCAGTCTCTTGGACAATTCCTACCTTATTATGGATGATCACGTAATCGCGAACCATCCCCTCAACAGGGGTTAACCCATTGAGTTTTTCAAGAACTTCTTCTGTGCTTAGCTCATCAATTATGGACGGATGCTCTTCTTTTGTGGATTTGATGGCAGATTGATCCTGATGTTTAGCAATCGATCCTGCCTCAGAAATATCTTCTTTTTTGGGAACTGATCTTTTAGGAACCTCGGCTTTCGATTTCGCGGAAATGGATTCACTCGAAGATGAGCCACGAACTTGTTCCAGCCATTTTTTGTAGTCAATTTGAAAAAGATCCTCCGCATTATCATTTTGTACGTGAATAATGGGATATCCTGATTCCATTCTTTTACTTCCTCCCTCGCGAGCGGCAACAAACTTCTTGGCCATCCCGGCACGAGGCCCGACCCAAATGAACGTTCGTTTGGAGAAGGGGCTAACGAAAATGATAGCCATATCATCTGAAAGTCGATCGGGAGGATTCTTTAATTCGACCAGATCTCCGTCGCTCATAACCTCAAATAACATCAACTAGATCTGCGATAATTTAGCATAAAGCCTTTATGGGCGTTCAATTCTGTCCAAATATGCCCACTCAAGATTACGTGAAAATGAATAGAAACAAAAAACAATAGAGAAAAAAGAAGTAGTCAAATGAGAAGTCTGTTTTCTCAAACCCAAAAACCATAGGACATGGTAATCACAAGCATAACACTCTTTTACACATTCTACCTTTCTGTGCTTGATCCTTATGCCCGCTACATTAGTTGTCGGTGGTTTTTTTGGGGATGAAGGCAAGGGAAAGATTGTATCCCACATTACATCCTCTCTTAAACCTACAATCATTGCAAGAGGCGGAGTGGGACCAAACGCTGGTCACACTGTCGTCATCGGAGAAACAACTTACAAACTTAGATTGATTCCATCAGGATTTCATTATCAAAGTGCAAGATTACTTATAGGCCCCGGAGTTCTAGTGAATCCTTCAGTTCTACAAAAAGAGCTTGAAGTCACTAGAGTCAATCATCGTTTAGGAATAGATTATCAATGTGGTATTATAGAGCCACAACATATTGAGAGAGACACCAAAGATAAGCATCTCAAGGAGAAGGTGGGTACTTCGGGTTCAGGTTGCGGACCAGCAAATGAGGATCGAGCAAAGAGAATACTGAAACTTGCAAAAGACGTCCCAGAATTGAGCGATTTTCTTACGGATGTCCCAGGAGAGCTTCATGAAGCGTTAGACAAGGGAGAATCTATACTTGTGGAGGGCTCACAAGCCACATACCTGTCGCTTTTCCATGGAACATATCCGTTTGTTACCTCAAAGGACACCACTGCAGGGCAACTCCTAGCAGATGTTGGAATAGGTCCAAAACATGTGGACGATGTCATCATTGTTTTCAAAGCATACGTTACCAGGGTAGGAGAAGGTCCACTCAAAAACGAGCTCCCCCCAGAAGAGATCCAGAAACGAGGATGGGAAGAACGAGGAACGGTTACCGGTAGGTTAAGAAGAGCCGCACCATTTGATTTTGAATTAGCAAAACGGTCTGTTAAGCTGAACAGTGCCACGAAAATAGCAGTTACTAAACTCGACAAGGTCTTTCCAGAAACAAAAGGCGTAACCAAAAAGGAGGACCTAAGCCCCAGAGCAGTTGAGTTTTTGGAGAGGATAGAAGAAGAAACAGGACTACCAGTATGGCTGGTAGGAACGGGTCCAAAATCGAGCGAAACGTTGCACTTTAGAGAAGAATAGAAGTTTTGAGATTTTGGGTTTGAGACGATTTGCATTTCAATTTGGGTACAAGAGGAAGAATCTAGGCGGTAAAACGAAGCGTTTGGTCCTAACTAAGAGCTAAAGCGTTAGAGCAATTTTCATATCCGAATTCCAAATCCATTTTCGTTCTTTTTCATCCCAGAGTTGTTCGTAGTTTAGAGGACTAGGGACTCTTTTCACAGTCGGGCTTACAACAAACCGATCAAGTTCATCCAAGTGGTTCGAAAGAAATTCATGAAATAGGATTGGTAATGACGTAATAGCAGGGATGTTAATTTCGACCAAGAGTGTCTTCCGATCAGGATTGTGATAGTCATAACCTTTGAGAATAGCACTTTTTGGAAATGTAGCAATAGTAGCCAGTAGGAGGAATTCTAACTCTCGACTTGGATTTTCAACATAGATGGTCAGAACTCGAGAAGAGAGAAGATACATATTGGGTCGCCACCGAAAAACTTGGATCTTCTCAAGCTCATCTAGTTTTTTCCTAATTCTCGCATAGGGAATGGATAGATTTTGACGGAGATAAAGTTCTCTGACGGCGTTTGCGTTTGGCTTCAATTTTTTGGTGGTTCCAGAGGCCCGCAGAAGACCATGCAGCGCCAAAAGGGTAAACATATCCACATTGATTATTCGATCTCCCCGATTCTTGAACTCCGCGTTATCATGCCAGAACTCAAATTCCGAGGAGAGTTTTATTGACATATTTTCAAGAGCATCAAGGGGAGTTGAGGTTAGGAGCTCTTTAAGGTATTCTTCGTCAATGCTCCATGAAGATCCGACCTTTCTAATGGTGCGAGGATTGACATTATGAGCAACGCTTTCAAAGAAATGAACCTGAGGACGCTCAAAACTCGGATTTAATCGAACTTCCCTAATAACATCGTCCATGTGATCTCGCGGGGGATTTATGGCAAATACAGCCAGTTTTTTGTAGCTATCTTCGAACAAGACACTGGTGAATCGCATATAGGGATGGTCAATGGTTATTTTTTTCCCCATTTCTCCCTTATCAATCCACGCAGTAATAAAAATCGGGATAAGACCAATCCGGTAGTAATCCGTAATTGGAACGACTTGAAATCGTATTTTTTTTCGAAGATGATGTACTTGGTTAAGAAATGAGGAGAACAAAATTGGTTTTCCTAAGCCAATTTCCTCCCGCAGAACATTGTACCTTGCCCAAACTTCTTTCTCGCTTAGGTCGAGATTGCTAATGATCATGTCTAAGATTAATTGCTGATCTGGGGACAAGGAGACGTTTTCAGGAACGCTTGTTTCTAACATGATTTCGAGCAAAGCATCGATTGTTACGGGTTTTCCAATCTTGATTATCCAATCGATGTAATAGGTTAGTCTTTTCAGAAGCTTTTCGGGATCATTGTTATATGCTGGTACTAAGACCGATGGTATCCTTTCTGCTCCACCTTGACCCGTTACTACGATTTTGTCAAATTCGTGTGTGATTTCCATCATGTCCAGAGTCATGGGGTAATTGCGTTCCTGCAAGTAGGTAAGAAACCGATGCAAGAATTCTTTCGCCCGCAAGGAATACTCAACTTTCCGAACGGTATGCTCAAAGGAACGCGTTATGTGTCTTGAAATCTGTCGTACCATAAGAGATTCCCTTCAAAGGCCCTACTTCTCGCTTTGAATCTATCTTTCAAAAATATATCTCTTGAGATCGGCAAAGACCACCAATTTTTTCTCAAAAAAAGAAGGAGACCCCTATTTAAAAATTATTGGCTGATTCGAGAGTTCTGCCGTTGTCGGCTGAGAACTGCATTTTTTCAATCCATTTTTCGCGACGGGTCTAGCGGTTCCGGAGCACCTCGCTAGTTACGAAAAACAGTGAGGTGTTCCAATGAAAGCACAAATATTTGCATACTTACTTGTTGTCGCACTAGTTCCTCTCTCAATTTCTACTGCAGTTTTTGCACTGAATGGAGAGAACCAAGCGTCAGCATCGCAAAGTGAACCGATCTCGACCCATCCTGAACCGTTCTCAGACAAGTTACCAATTGGTTTCCAAGGAACGACTACGCCAATAAAAACTTCAGGGGTGGTTTTCGAAAGGCCCATTCCGCTAGGGACTGAAATTCAAGATCCTTGGCCAGACTCGGGAACCGGATGGGATTAACTTAGACCAACTTCAAGTTCATAGATGTTACGTTGCATCGAATAGGCGGTTATATACATGGAATCAGTAATTAGCATTACATACTTCGAGCTAGTTCCTAACACGTTATTCTTTACAATCCCCTTGAATCACGAGCGAATCAAACACAAGTATGAAACAAAGAAACGGGATTTTATTGAGCTCAAAAATGAGATTGTTACAGAAAAAATGAATGCGCTAACCAAGATTATTGTGGCCTTTCGTACGGGAATACTTGAAATACGGGAAATCGGTGGAATCGAGCGGATCGTTGTACCAGCAAGTGTCAACTCGTCAGATATTGAAGAAATCACTGCGGCAATGAAAAAACTTGTCAGTGATGAGATCACATTGATAGGAAGGGAGCTTTAGCGGAGTTCACAAGTAAAAGAGGGAGTAACCTTCTTTCTTTTTGTTTTTTTTGCTTTTCAAGGCTGAGGTTGATCTGAGATCCCGTCCCTTGTTATGTAGAAGACAGCTTCGTACTCGGGAGATCGTGGTGAATCAAAAAGACGAGCAACTCTGCTTTGTCCTCGGGATCTTCTGAGGAGTATTCTTTGCTGTGGGCGGTGAGACCAAGCCAGGCCCAAGGCGGGTTGTGTGCTTCCTATATTGAAGTCGTCTACGTTTGCCACTATTTGATTGGTTACGACAACAGCGAGATCGAGTACTGTAGCAAGATTGCTTAGCTGGGCAGCGTGAAACATGATCTTTTGCTGTCGATCAATGATTCGTTCCTTGCCCATGTATTCAGCTCTGAAGTGAGATGCAAATGAATCGATTATTACTAATTTGATGTTCTGTTCGCGAGCAATGTTTGCCACTTCTTTTACTAGCTCCATTTGATGGGATGCATCAAGTGCCCGAGCGACTAGAATGTTTCGTAAAGCCTCCATGGGATCGAGTTCGAATGCTAGGCTAATTTCCATTACTCGCTTTGCAGAAAATGTTCCCTCTGAATCAATGTAGAATACCTTGCCTTCTGCTCCGCCCACTTCTGTGCTCAACTGAGTGGTGATTGCAAGTTGAAAACACAATTGAGTTTTCCCCGTGCTAAATGGCCCTGCAAACTCTGTGATCTCTCCAGTCCAAATTCCACCATCTAAAATGCTGTCTAGTTCATGTGATCCGGTCGTGATTCTTATTTTTGTTCTTTCTTCTTCGAGGAGATCTGCTGCTGTTTTTGGTTTGAATTGCTGCATCATTTCGCGTGCTTTGAGAACGATGTGTTCAGCCAGTTCATCAGGAAGCTTGGCGTCTGCAGAAAGACCGATAGGGTGAGCAATTGCAACAGCCTCGATTGTTTTGTAGCCCCCCTCAACTAAACGCTTGGCTGTCTCTCTTTTGAGTTCTAGTTGCTTTGCTAACTGAGAGATTTTTTCTCTGGACACTTTTCTTCTGTTTCTAGTTCCGATTCAGACATAAAAACTATTCTTGTTGGCAATTTTTTTGGCAATCTTGAAATTATTCAAGACCATTCATTCATAGATGATTTTCTTCCTAGAGTTTGGTCAAACCAATTCTTGGTTTCATGTAGCGAAACGTAAGATGGCTTTAAATAAAGTCTCAATGAAATGAGCTGTGTCATTAGACAGAAGGAGAACGAAAAAGTCAAACTCCTTATCTAGAATTTTTGTCCCGGGTCGCGCAACTCTTTTGGGAGAACATCAAGACTATTTGGACTTACCTGTCATGCCCACACCGATAAGAGCGGGACTAAATTTCCAGATAGCTCTGGGAGCGGAAAACAAGTTGTCTGTTTACTCATCGGCTATCAAAGATCCTTTAGAGATGAGTGAATGCAAACCAAGCAGTGACAGAGAGGATCCATGGGCTTTAGCGAGGGCAACAATCTGTCTTTTTCAAGAAAGAATTGATGAGGGGATTCTCAAAAAGGGGGTAGAGATTTCAATTTCGGGATCATTGCCACCACTCTCAGGATTGTCTAGTTCTGCAGCGCTATCAGTAGGGTTGTTGAGGGCACTATTCTTAGTGCTTGGAGAAAAACCATCCCCTGCAGTAGTCGCAGAGCTTGCATATGAAGCTGAACATGATTTGCTGGGAGTTCCATGTGGGAAAATGGACCAATACTCAGTTGCTTATGAAGATACACTGATCATCCATTTTCACCCTTCCTTCAGAATAAAACCGATGCACATGAAATTCCCTCTCGTAGTCATTGATTCTGGAATTCCGAAAAGCACAGCTGCAATTCATATTCCTTTGCAAAACAAGCTGAGAAAGGCTTTAAGTCACTGGCTCGGTTCTGATGATTTTCTTCTTTTGCATTCAATTAAGGATGAAGAGGTGGAGGAGGCAAAATTCCATGAGTTTGGGAGACATCAAGAGTTGTGGAAAATTATTAAGGGATTTGTGGGATTAAGAGACACTACCGCTGAGGGGATAAAAAGCATTCATAATGATCCTGAGGATCTGGCAACCATTGGTGACCTAATGACAAAGCAACATGTTTTCCTTTCACAATACTTGGAAGTAAGCCATCCGGAGTTAGACCGGATTGTTTGGCATGCTTTAGAACATGGGGCTTTTGGAGCAAAGCTCACGGGAGCAGGAAAAGGCGGCAGTGTAATCGTGCTAACATCTCCATCGAAGAAAGAAGAACTTAGAACAGTTCTCAAGGATCAATTTAGGGTCTTGGTTTAGGATTAGGTGAGATAGGTCTTTAGGATCTTTCCGACTCCCCTCGTTCGACCTTCTCTGAAGACAAATTCGTCTCCTTCTTTTATCCTTTCGGCCCGGTAGAGAAATTCAAAGGTAGCTAGCTTCTTATCCCCAGTTCGAGCAAGGTTACCCTCTAACGCGATGATTCTAGCTGCTTGTCTAATACTTTTCAGATGTATTACTGGACAATATCCTGGTTTGATTGTAGTGCTGTGATAGAGAACATATATTTCGGCATCAAACCGTCTCGCTACGGGGACTTCTTGCGCCCTTACAACCATTCCCTTCCTAATCTGTTCTCTTCGCACGTTGTGTAAAGCAAGAGTGACGCTCATTCCAGTCCAGGCGGTTTCTATTGGCACTCTTTTGTAATGAATGCCTTTGACTCTCGTTTCGATAAATTCACCAGTATTTAAGGGACCAACAAGCACTTTGTCATTAACTGAAACCTCTCCTTGGGTGATTACACCACTTACAACAGTGCCAACTCCTTGAACTGTGAAAATGTCATCCACGTACATTTCTAGTTCTTCGGATCCAGTGATCTCTTGAGGACGTTCTTCATCTCGCCTTGGAATGAGCAGGCTTAAGAATTGATGTAGCTCATTAAGACCTTCTCCTGTAACACTACTTACTTGAAAAATAGGGACGATTTGCTTTGATGCCATAGCGCCAGCTGCGATTATGGCGTCGTGAGAATCTCTTACAAGATAAGCAACTCTTGAGATTCCGGGCATTCTCAGCAACCGTTTTAATTCATCCAGGGTCTCTTTGCGCTTGTGAGACGGAGAGAGATCGATTTTTGTAATAATGATAAATAAGGGAAGATTTAGGGCAATGGATAGACCTAGGTGTTCCTTTGTCATTTTTAGAATCCCCTGATTGGCAGCAACAATTAACATTGCATAATCAGGATGGCTCGATGCAAGTCCGAAGATAGTGGTTTTCAAGTAGCGCTCATGGCCCGCCAGATCGACAAAAGTAATGGTTTTCACACTTTTTTCCAAGAACTGATCTGTTGCTGGAGATCCAAAGTTATTATGTGTCACTAGATTGCCATCAATGTCGTATCCAATCGATGCGAGGGCAACAGATGATGTTCTTCCTGATTCTAACTCATGCCTATGTCTGAATACTTTTGCTCGAGTTTTGCCCCTTCCATCATCGAGTTCCCCACTGAGTAAACTGCCAATAAGAGTTGATTTTCCGGCATCAACATTGCCAATACTAGCAATCTTTATGTCCACAGGAATCTCTTCGGGAAGTTTTTGTTGAACAACAACAAATTCAACGATTATCTTTCCTTCTTTGATCTCGTATTCTCTGAGTTTTCTGATTTTCGCACCGATCTTCGAGGCTACGTGTGAAAGATGTTTCTCCATTTCAGCTAGTTCATGCAAATGAATGCCCACGGGAATGCCATCGTCGGCGAGTCCTACAATATAGAAGGCTTGGCCTCTTCCTTCCTGTAAGCGGAATTTCATCTGGGTGGCTAACCGCTCGATTCTCTCTTCTGAGTTGGGATCAATTCTTACCTTATATTCGACGTTTCCATCTGGCAATTCAGGGAGTCCTTTAAACGGAAGATTGTCTAAATCATTGCCCATTGGTTTCATTATTTAGAAGATTACCAACAAATTAGAATGTTTGCCTTTGGAAGGCAAGAAAAAAGATGATTCACATTAAGGGGACGATTCTTGGTATCCGATTTACAGATAATAATATACTCCCACAAATGCCCCAAGAAGAAGCCAGAACCACCACCTAAATCCATAAAGGAAGTAAAAAAGAATAAATCCTACACTTCTCAAGCGAAGCATTACACTGAATTTTGTATGCCCTATGCGAGACCTGTAACCAACTGGCACCTCTCTTACCCTAATACCGGATTTCATGGCTTTAGTAAACATTTCTAACTCAATTTCAAACTTTGAGGCTTTTAATTTTGGAAGGAGCTTCTCCACAGCTTTTCGGCTGAATGCCCAATACGGACTCTGAACGTCCGAA
>JALTMP010000376.1 GCA_027001645.1 Candidatus Heimdallarchaeota archaeon | reverse complement strand
TCACCGGTTGGCTGTACAACTGTCCAGCTTCCATAATTGGAAATGCTAGTTTCAGCTGGGACATAAACACCATAACCAGTATCATAAGCATGGATATCATCCTGCTGCTGGAAAGTGAATTTGAAATCACGTGAAGAACCATTTAGGATGTCGGCTCTTAAATAAACAGTCTTTGATTGACCTTTGGAAATAGCAATTGGATTGCTGGAAAGGTCAAAGACAACTTCATAGTCATCATTCATACCAGCGACAGTAGCAACTTCAGTACCACCGACTAACAAGCGGAAGTTCTGAATGTCATCTTTTTGGACACTACCAACCTTAGTAAAGACCATGCGGCGAATCTCAATATTCTGAGAGTTGGAAGTTAATGTGAAACTCCAAACCTGGACATCGCTGTCTGGATTTACAGACGTGTCATTGGAGGTTGGAGTAGTATAACTACCGCCAATGGTTACATAACCAAGGTCAGAAGCCTGGGCAACAGTCATAGTATTTCCCTGAGCTGGGAAAGTACCAGAAACTGAAGCGCCGTCAGTGGTTACATCAGCTGCAGATTCTAATTGGAAAGCAATAGTTGCACCAGCTGAAGCCTGGTTCTTTAAATCACCACGTAAAGTAATAACCTTGCTCTGTCCGGCTGGAACTTCAAACAAGCCATTTGGATTGTTGAAAGTAACATAACCACCTGACAATGAGCCACCGACCTCCAAACGATTCATGCCATCATAAAGATATGTGGCAATTACATCATTATCGGAGGAAATGCCAGTCCTCTTAAAGCGCAAAGTTTTGACCTTAACTGCACCGTCAGCTGAAGCAGTAAAGCGAACTGAAACGAATGGCACTAAAGTCTGTGCGCCTTGGTTGGCATCAGAATCACTAACAATGGTACCAGCTGGAGCGGTAGATGAATCAAGAGAAGCAGTTAAACCGCTGCCGGTTGGAGGTGTAACAGTCCCACCGATACCAACTGGCAAAGACAAAGCTGCCTCATAGCCGGTAATCATTGGACCGTCAGAATAAGTTTCTGTATCAGGGATTGTAATTACATCATCCCAAGAATAGCGGTTAGCCATGAAAGCGGCTTCTGATTGGAAGGCTCTCTTTTGACCACCGTCAATCAAATAAATAGCTGGACTGCTAGAATATTTGACAAGTTGACCATCAGGATGGGTGCTGGAATCGGAAATCATAGATCCAGTTGGATAATCATCCAAGAAATCTGATGTTAACCATGTAATCTTATTCCAATCCCAACCTAAAGCCAAAAATACTGTAGCAGAGACAATTGGTCTCTTTGTTAAATTCTCAATGTAGTAAACCGCTGGCTTGTTTGGATCAATATCCCTTACCAAAGAGCCATCCCTGAATTCCACTGGATTACCAACGGTATAGCTGGAAAGATCCATTGTCTGGACAGTTGAAAAGTCCTCTGGATATCCCCATGACTTATAAACGTTGTAATGAGGGAAAGGATGGATGGTAACACCGTCAGCATCTACTACATATACAGCTGGAGAATTGGTATCTTTGACTAAGTCTCCCACTGCTGCTTCAGCAAAAGAAGGAGCAACGACAAATGACATTGTCACTGTCATCATCACAGCCAAAGATCCCACTAAAAATCTTTGTAATTTACTCATAGTAAATCCTTTCTGTTAATTATATAAGCCAGATAAATCTGGCCGATGGAATCAAACCAAAGAATTTGCTCTAGCCACCGGTTCGACCTTTACTATTAATAATTAGGAATAGTCCCAAATGGCAGCAAAACCCTGATTTAACCCATCTAAAGTAGCCCTTTTATGGGGGGCTCGCTAGCAAACCCCTGCGATTCTTTAGGAAAGGCTCCTTATCTATCTAGAAAGGCTTTCCGCAAGAAAAACGCAATTGTTTGCGCCTTTCCCGCTCTTCGCAGGCCAAAAAAAACAATTTGTGACATTGTAAGCACTGGATGACATTAAGTATATTAATACTTTATTGTCACCCTGAACCTGCCGAAGGGTTATTTTCTCTGGTCTGCTAAGAACGGGTTATTTATTATTATCAATCAAATTATTTTTGCCCAGTTGCATCTTCGGACCCTAAATCAGATTTATCCACACTATCAATCAGTGTTTGATTACCCATATCAGAACTTTCCACAACTTCAGTGGTAGATGAACTATTTGCTGGCTCAATAACCTCCTCATCTCCCAAGACAAAATTGCCGCTTGTTATTTTTTCTAATTCACTCAAGTTCTGCCTAATCTTATCTATTGAATTCAAAGCTCCCAAGTAATCCTTTTCCGATATTTTGTTTTCAATCTGGACAAAACCTGCAGTGATTTCCTCGCTTAAAACAACGGCCTTGTCTAAAACTTCAGATGGTACACTTCCCTCATTGCTATCAGCCTTAACGGCTGTTGTGTTATCTTTCAACCAAGAATCCACATCCAAGTCTGCATAAGTTTTGTTCAATAATTCAACCTTTTCCTCAATTTTTGCTTGAATTTTCTCCTCTGGAACCTCATCATCAGT
>JALTMP010000375.1 GCA_027001645.1 Candidatus Heimdallarchaeota archaeon | reverse complement strand
CCAATCACTGTGGTGAGCATAAACAATAAGCTTAGCAAGGCCAAGAGTTGTATGAGATTATTTTTTCCATTTAGAAGGAGAAGAATTGATACTATTGTGAGTGCAGATGTTGCTGTCGCAATTGTTCCTAGCGGTTTTTCTGCTTCACGCAGATAATCTGATTGTGCTCGAAAATTTTGTAAGATCTCATTGAGTCCTGAACATATCTCTGAACTAGCCTCCCCTTTTTTCAAGTGATTCATTAGTTCTCCGAGTTTTTGTATCTGTGCTTCCATTCGTTTTCTCGCCTAGTTTGTTTTTTCGTACATTGGGTCTGTTATGTAAATGTAGCGTGCGAAGAGTAATGCTAGAAATGCAAGCGTTAGCATGAATCCAAATGCTGTTGCAATGTTGTACTGGTCTTTGATAAATCCGAAGATGGCCGGTGTTAACATCGATAGGGATTGTCCAATTGAGAACAAAGCCCCGAAAACTTTTCCTCTTTGTTCTGGACGAACTCTGTCTGCTAGTAAAGCACTAGTCGCGGGAGTTGCGAGATAGTATGAGGCAATCATCATAAAATACAGTGCTGAGAATAATGGAAGTGTTGCATTTGAGATTATAAGTACTAGTCCCATGGTTCCAAAGAATGTTCCAAGTGTTGAAATAAGAATCACTTTGCTTGGTTTGTACATGTCTGAAAGCGTTCCCCCGAGTATTGTAAATAAAGAACCAAATCCGATAACGATTGCTGTCGCGATGCTTGCTCTTTCTTCAGAGAGGTTCAGATAATCTTTGTAGAGCAGAGCTGTGAAAAATGATGCTGTTCTAAAGAAACTGGATCGAAGGGAAATAAGAACTAATGGGATTAAAATTAGCGGAGTAAGAATAAACGAGTAACCATTCAACGATCCGTTCTCGGTTTCATTTTTGGTTTGGGGTTTTGTTTCGCTCTTTTGCACAATTTCTTGCTCCTCAATAGCTATGTACGTACCTCCTCTAGACAATGCTATGTCAAGCAATAATGCCAGAACAACAATTCCCATTATGTAGGTGGCTAAGGTGACTGATGCATTTCTCCAACCCCTGGACTCTGTTATCAATACGGTAATAATTAAGGGAGATATTGCTGTTCCGATCATTCCTACGTTGATATTAAGAGAAAGAGCCTTTCCTTTTGCCGATTCAAACATGTCAGTTATAATCGCCATTGCGGGTGGATGAAACCCTGCTGCTCCCAATCCCATCACAATGAATCCATAGACGAGCTCATAGAAAGAGTTTGACTTACTGATCCAATATAATGCTCCTGTCATTACTGTAATACTTCCATAAATCAACGCATATCGGCTGGTTTTATTGTAATCTGCTAACGGCCCTACTCCTAGAGATAAAAGTGTAGACGTAATGGTTGTTGCGGTCCATAAGAGACCTGCTTGAGTATAGGTTACTTCTACGTCGTTACGGATGTATAAGATTAGGATTGGCAAGGCATATAGGCTTATGTGATATAAGAAGTGGATAAGGATGATATTTGAATACTTAATATATTGCACAAATCTCCGACTTCGGTTCACTGGTTTCTATTGAAGTAGGGTATTTTATGCTTAACCTTTTTCATTCTGGAACTGGCACTTTTTGAAACAATGAAAAAAAAAAGGAAAAGGGCTATATTAGCCCTTTTAATGTTTTCGTGGTACCTATTCGGACACTAAGAGGCCGCAAATAACGCTCCGAAGACAGCAAGGACTAGAATGAATATGATGATCACCAAAAGGATCATCGTAATGATTAGAGCGACGATTACGGCTATAAATGCGCCAAATGCCTTAACTCCTGAATACGAGGTTAAGCCAATTATGAATGCTATGAAACCGAGGAGCGAGAAAATAAAGCCAAGGTTGAGGGATGGCGCAACAAGATCGACTATTGAACCAATTATTCCCCAAAGCAATGAGAATGAAAGCATTCGGAAAGATTGCATTGTTGTCGACGTGCCTCCAAATCCTCTGAGAACAAATGCTAGAACCCATGAAAACAAGAGGAATAATAGTATCGTCATAATAAGGTTCAAGATAAACTCTCCTAACGGAGTAAGATCCGTGCCGCCGAAGCCACCGAATGTTGTTGTACCTTCTGAGGTGAACGCGCCGATGGATCCTATTAGTGCGTTAACAATTACCAGGACATATGCAAGTCCTGTGCTCGTTTCATCATTTGCAATCGCACCAAGCCCTTCCTTATCGAACTTTAACGGTGCGAGCAATTTATCAGTTGTTGTCATGCTCGACATCACCACTCTAATAGCCTTGTGTTTAAAAAACATTGTTCTATATTGATAAAATATGGCCTACGGCTATTCTTCTTATGTTTTTCTTTCTTCGCTTTTCCACAAGCTGTTTTGAACGTAAATGTTTCCTCACGTTTGAAGTAAAAACTTTGATCTTTTTCTACACAATTGCAACAGTTCCCTTTTCACAGTCTTTTTGTTTCCTAATGTGGTTGGGGTGAAAAGGTTTAGTAGCTTCCGTTCTACATGTGATTG
>JALTMP010000374.1 GCA_027001645.1 Candidatus Heimdallarchaeota archaeon | reverse complement strand
ATAGAAGACTATCTGTTTTTGTTATAGCACTATTGTTGTTGCTGAGCATGGAGACTCAAACATCTCAAATGAGTCCCAACGTATCGGGCCAACAACAAATGCTAGACGTAACCGACGCGCTCGACAATGGGCAGGAGATTGAGAGTATATCGCCCGTAATGGGACCGACTCCAGCTTCCAATGATATCGCAAATGCGCCGATAACGACAAATTCAGCTCCGGTGAATCCTCCGGAAGCGAATATTCAAATATCTCGGAACTCTGGTGCTCCATCATGGATTTCGCCACAATCAAGAGGTGAAGTCGTTGCGATCCTTGACGATAGTGTCATTATGAGGGCAGGGGATGCAGGACTTTCTGGCATGGGGTTTCAAATAGGAGAAGAATCTCCCTCTGCTAGATTAAGTCCAGATGGACTTGTAAGACTTTATGATGAGAAGCAATTCATCGAGATCGCGGTCAAACTTGCAAGCGATGGAGCTCTAGAGAGAGTAAAACAAATTGTAGTTTCGATGGATGGAAAAATCATCAAATACGTCGACATCATCAATACGTTGGTGATAACCATTCCGTTAGCGGAAATAGATGCGGTGATGGAGACCCTTAACTCACTCAGAGACGTCGAATATGCTGAACTCAGCTATTATTTCAAGGCATCATACACACCCAGTGATCCCATGTGGCCCGACCAATGGGGCCCTCAAATTGTTGGCATGGAGCTTGCCTGGGATTACGAACTCGGTGACACGAACGTTGTTGTTGCGGTTATTGATACGGGAATTGATTACACGCACCCCGATCTGGGCAATTATCTACCCATTGGTTATGACTGGGTAAACAATGATCCAGATCCTATGGATGACAATGGCCACGGAACCCATGTTGCAGGCACCATTGGGGCCACCATAAATAATGCGATAGGAGTCACGGGAATGGCAAATGTGTCATTCTTTGCAGAAAAATTCCTAAATGCGGAAGGCTACGGTTCAGATGTTGGAGCAGCAGCTGCTATTACGCATGCTGTCTCCGTTGGAGCAGATATCTTAAGTAACAGCTGGGGAGGGTATGGTTTTTCTCAGCTTCTCGCTGATGCGATAGCCAATGCAACAGCCCAAGGCGTTCTTGTAGTAGCAGCGGCAGGTAATGAGGCAACAAACCAGCCCGCATATCCCGCAGCTTTGCCAGGAGTTATTGCAGTTACGGCAACCGATCAATCTGACCAGCCAGCAAGTTTCACCAACTTTGGAGATTGGGTTGATGTGGCCGCACCGGGTGTAAACATTCTTTCTACAGTTCCTTGGGGATATGACTACTTCTCTGGAACCTCAATGGCAACCCCCCATGTAACCGGGTTATTAGCTTTGTTGAAAAGTGCGTTCCCTTCCTATACAAAAGATCAGCTGGAACAACTCTTGTTTAGTTCCGCAGTTGATCTTGGAGATCCAGGATTTGATCCCAATTATGGCTGGGGTCGTATTGATGCGGCGAATGCCATTTTTGGTCTCCAAGACCACAACCTCAGAGCATCAGTTATTGTTCCAAAAGTAATTCCGGGGGACTTTTCCACCACTGTAGTAGCCAGAGTTACTAACTTCGGATTGTTTGATGAGACAGATGTTGTCTTATCCTTATACATTAACAATACACTAATCTCAAACGCGACCATTCCCGTGTTGGTTTCAGGTGGTAATTTTGATCTTTACTACGATTTCATACCACCGGATTACGGAGTTTACAATGTTACTGCCGTTGTTTTACCAGTGACGGGTGAAAATATAACCACAGATAATGTTGCTCAATCGATAGTAAAAGCAGTGCCACAGCAGATATTCCCCGAAGTGGGAGATGTGCTCGGATATTTGCCTGCTGGTTCGGAGCGTCCTTACAGCATCAAATGGGTAATCTCGGGCATGAATAGCCCCCTAGAGTACGTTCTAGAACTGTATGCATTCGACGAATTCACCTACGAAGAGGTCTTGGTCGATGTTATGACACTCAACCCGTACACTAGGGAGATATCAGGCATATGGGATTTATTCCCCTATTGGATTAACCCGAATGTTTCGATAGGAGACACCATTGACCTCGTTTCTTATGGGGACGCAGCAATTGTGGTTGGAGAGGACTTTGTCGAATATTATGACCTATTGATTCCAGTATGGATTGTTGATGATGGAGAGGGACTAGCCTACTTCAGTAAGTCTGACGGTGTACTCATGGCGGTTAGGGATTACAATTTCACATCAATAATTTACGACATGGCATTTACCACAGTTCTCCCCAGCGACCTAAAACCCCACAATCTTAGAGTTTCGTTCGTTAGCCCAGTTCTGCCCGTCATTGGCAAAATCATCGACGTGGCATTCTTTGTTCAGAACACAGGAGCGTTTATTGAGAACGCAACAGCAACCTTGCGAATAAACAATGAAACCATATTTTCCAAATCCTATCAGCTAGGGACGGGAGACTATGCGATTGTCTTTGCACAGTATAATGTCAGTGGCCCGGGCTACTACACGTTTGCATTATTCGCGAATTTAGCACCGGGCGAGACATACACTGAAGATAATCAAATCGTTAAGGAATTCCAGGTCTCGCCACCCAAAAACTACGTCATGTCTATCTCCTCTTTTGAATGGTATGATGCTTACGGGAACGGCACAAGCCTTGGAATCATTGGAGACGATGCTTACGCTGCACTAACACTCCCATTCAGCTTTGAGTTCTACGGCATCACTTTTGACACGATTTATATCAGCTCTAACGGGTGGATGTCATTCTATGACAAAGAGCCGTTCGAGTTTTGGAATCCTGGTTTCCCAACCGCCGAGTTTCCATTCGCCATCGCTCCCTTCTGGAATGACTTGATAAGCTTTGACAACATCTATGCGTGGGTCACACCCGACTTCGCGGTTATCGAGTTCTACCAGATAGAATACTTGGGCGGAGGAATTGCAGGAACCTTTGAGGCGGTACTATTTCCAGACGGCTCGATCCTGTTCCAATATCTTTCCATAGAACAAGACAACTTTTCGACCAAGGGACTGAACTATGGGTTCGATCTTTCCTATTACAACGTGATACTTACAGACCTCAGCTTCGTCAATGAGACGGCTTACTTATTTACCATACCAAGAGGGAATGATCTGCAAGCAACTCTTGAAGTACCTGACCAGCTGAATCCGGGATCATCAACAATCATTTATGCAACGGTAACAAACAATGGGCCAGCAGCACAGCAAGGAGCCGAAATCCAGCTCTTTATCAACGACAAAATCGTCTCCTCAATGTATGCCGACGAACTAGGCGTTGGAGAATCTCTCACTCTCGGGTTTTACTGGGCTCCGCAAGAACTGGGATTTTACAGTATCAGTGCAGTCGCAGAACCAATAGAGGATGATTCCAATCCAGATAACAATATAGATTCCAAACTAGTCTTCGTAGGAAAGATTACCAAAGTAACTGATTTCGAGAGAAACTTGAAAGGATGGCACTTTGAGGGACTATGGCATGTCGTAAACGATTCAATGCCATTTGGCGAGTCCCATTCTCCAACTCACTCCGCTTATTACGGTATTGACGAGACAGGGACATACAATACAGGAGATCGCAATTATGGCACACTCCTCAGCCCATTCTACCAGTTAAGCGACGATGTGTTTGCCCTGAATTTTTGGAGTTGGTATGAAACAGAACCTGGCAATTACTATGATGTAAAACAAGTCTTCGTTGTTCTTCCGAATGGAAGCATGGAACTCCTTGGATATGTTGACGGAGAAATGAATAGCTGGCAAGAATTCTTCATGAACATTTCAGCCTATCGGGGAATGCTTGTCAGATTCGCATTCGTATTTGACACCATTGACAATTTCCTAAATGATTATAGGGGCTGGTACGTCGACGATATCAAAATCTATGGCACAGCTACCAAGAAACTCATCCATGACCTTGAGGCCTCAGTAGAAGTCCAAGACATGGGAACTTATTACAGAATAACTGGAACAATAACCAACATAGGAGATTTTGAGGAGAGAAACGTTAGAGCAACACTCTATCTCAACGGCGAAATGGTTTCTCTAGGAATCATTTCCAAACTGGGCATCGACAAGAGTTCGTCACTCGAATTCTACTGGTATGACTCCTTTGAAGGAACACACAATGCGACACTAGTAATCAAGGAAAAATCGAACGAGTTCAGAACGGACAACAACGTTGCGACACGAATCTTCACGATAGCAGAATTAACACCCGTTACAATCACGGTCTACGACGCCCTAAACTACACACCGATCTTCAATGCATTAGTTGAATTCCACACTAATGGTTCAGGGTACATGGGGTGGACCAACGAAACAGGTAGTGTATTGTTCTACGTTGAGCCAGCCTACTATTATGGCACGATTTCTGCAGATGGCTATGAGACACTATACTTTGATTTCGTTGTGAGCCCAGGAGAACCGCAGTACTTATTCTTCATTCTAACGCCATCGTCCGTACAGGAGGCAACCGTTGTATTTCAAGTACTTGATGCTACCAACACGACCCCCATCGCAAACGCTTTAGTCACCCTTTCAAGCAATAGCACTGTACTCGCGGGATACACAAATGCCACAGGAGGAATTACGTTCTCCGTGCCACTGGGCGAATACTACGTTGAAGTCAGTGCTCCAGGGTACCAGACATTCAGCACGTGGGCCTTCTTCGACATGCCAGCAGAATACTTCTTTGAGGTCTGGCTTGCACCTGCAACAGGTGGGGAAGCATTGCTTTCATTCTTTGTATATGACAACGACACCGGCATGCCTGTTGAAGGAGCATTCATTGGCATATCTGGAACCAATTACTTTAGTGGGATGACAGACGCCCAAGGAACCTTTGAAGTCGTAGTACCTCTTGACTCGTATTGGGTATACATCGAAAAAGACGGCTATTACTATACGGACTTCAACCTACTTGTGGATACCCCGGGTGAAAACATTACCATCAGCGTGGGATTAGTCCCAATCACGAACACCAGCATGCTAGAGATCCATGTTTTTGACTCAGCGACAGGAGCCGCAATTCAGGGAGCAAGTGTTTCCGCGTGGGGAATAACAGCGAATGTATCAGCGTACGGGACTACAGACCCTAATGGAACCGTGACTTTTGACCTTCCAGGAGGGATCTATTACGCCATCAATGCCTTTGCATTGGATTACTTCTCAGAAGACGATGTGTTACTACTTCCGGAGAATCAATCGATGGTCTACGAGTTTTTCTTAGACCAAGTAATTCCGGTTAATCTCTCAATATTGGAACCCGTTTCTGGAGCGACCATCAATGGTGGCTTGGTTTACATTGCATACGATGCCGTGGCCTTAGAGCACTTGACTAGCATCGAAATCTGGGTAAATGGCGAATTGGTAACTTACGCTGGTTATTACGGTAGCGAAGAGCTATTCGTCCCGGTATTTGGCGATGGTACAAACACCATTACTCTCGTTGGACATTGGAGCAATGGAGATACCGCCACAGCATCCATAACAATAACATCGGTCGGAGTTGCTCCATTCTTCAGTGTGACCCCCGGGGATACGATTACTTGGTTCTTTACTTGGTACTCCTTCTTAGAGGGGCAATACTATAACGAGACAATAACCTTCAACTTCACGTCGTTCATAGATGCCAACCATGTCAATGTGTTCGTAGCTGACGCGATAGTCAGTGAGCAAGGAGATTACACCTATTACGAATTCAACATAGTTGTTGACTTAAGAAATGGCTATGTCTCGGATGGACCTTGGTTTATGCGACAATTCTTCCCATTCGCGTCAATGGCAATATCTGACGGAGTAGTCGACATTGGGGACAAGGCACCAGTTTCCAACTGGGGACTCGTATTCACTGTTGTCGGATCTACAACCTGGAATGGCCTACCCGTCTGGGATCTGCTTAGCGGATCAAACTCAACCATATATGCGTCACAAGTCTCTCCTCTGTTTGTCCACTATCAGAACGCAGACCTTACCTCTGTTGGCGATCTGTTGAACACTAACATCCCATTATCTACAAGCCAAGTTGCCGTAGCGACCGTACCGACGGGAGCAACATCCGAACCTCAAACATCAATTTCAGATAACTCTGGACCAAATCAACTTACAAGCCTTGTTCAAAGCCATCGCAACCCTGAATCCGCAAACATAGAGCAAGGAAACATTAAAGCGTCATCCAGCAACAATGACCTTGGTTCCTTAGTGACGAAGCTCATTCTTGCGATTAGCTTGGCCGGACTCGCAACCGGAGCAGCATTAGGGTATGCTAAGAAAAGATAGCGTAAAAAACCATGGGACTAGGCCTTGACCTTGAAATAAGGCCAGTTTTTTCCTCCCCATTTCTATTCTCCTCTTTAGTGAAATAACGCATCACGACAAAACCAGAAAAGTTTCTTCAATGAGACGCGAAAAAAGCAAAGCTAACGTGTGTTCACAAGCATTCGTTGATGTTTCGGCGAGGTAAATATATTCATCAATGCACCCGTTAAACGAGTAATTGATGTTGCAAAACGCACAGGACATAATCCTTGTTGGTGCCGGGGGAAGCCTTGGAGCAATCGGGAGGTACTTGGTCTCAAACGCTCTTCGTTCCGCAAGCACGATTCCTCTCGGTACATTATTTGTAAACATACTTGGTAGCTTTTTGCTGGGCATGCTAGTCACTTTGTTTAGAGCGGGAGTAATCGAGACTCCTTGGATCACACTCGTAGGAGTCGGGTTCCTCGGCAGCTTTACCACGATGTCAACATTTGCTGTGGAAACGGTTTCGCTCTCCGATGACTCCTTCCAATTGGCCACGATAAATCTCTTCCTCATGCTAGTGGGGGTGCTCGGTGGAAGTCTTTTAGGGAGAATCCTCGCAGTAGTTCTCCTGACCAAAATGGAGGGATTCTAACATGGAACTGCGTAAAATGCTAAAAGTTGTGATCCGACTACCGGGAGGCAAAGCAACGGGAAAAAATAATATTGTGCAAGCGATCATTAACACGTGCCGTGAAGAAAGCATTCTCGGCGCAACCGTTACCCGATGTCTTTTCGGCTACGGTGAAAAAGAATACAAGCCTCGAGCCTTGCTCCAGCTAAAAGACCTCCCAGTAATTGTCGAAATCGTCGACGAACCCCTAGCGATAAGACAAGTCCTCCCAGAAATCAAGCGACTCGTACAAGATAACGGACTCATCACAGTAGAAGAGGTGTATGCGATTTGACCCCGCCCATTTCTGGAGAAGAAAAAAGAAAAGTCATCGAGTACATCAAGCAAGGAAAAATCACGGGGCTATTGGAAACCATCATCCTCACCATGCGAGACACGGCAGAAACACTAGTATCTCTCCTAACCCAGCCGACAAACCAAAAGCTTCGCAAACAACTCCAAATACTGGAAAGAAAAAACGACGCGCTAGCAACAATACTCCACGACCAGATTCTCAGCGGAATCTTTCTTTCGATCCCCCATTTCGATTTGAAGCTCGTCTACGACAAGATTGACGCGATCACTGACAACTATCAGCGGGCAGGACACAGACTCGGATTAGTCCCACTCAGCGACTGGGTTGTTGAGCATTTGCAAACAATGATTCAGCACTCCATTGCTCAGCTAGACCTTCTGCTCGATATGCTCCGAGATCCCACCCGGGTACCCGATAAATTATCAGAAGTAAGCGCGGTTGAAAACAGAGCAGATGAAGCTCATGCCTCATTCTTGAAGCAACTTTATTCCTCAGAACTAGAATTCAAAGAGCATATTCAAGCAGAATTCTTGGATCTAACAATTGAAAACACAATCGATGACTTGGAGCGTCTTGGGAAAGCGCTAAAAACCATCCTAAAAGAAATCAAAGTTTCAAGCGAAGACTTACCTCCATATCTAAAATAATCCAGTTCAAAACAAACTAGAAGCATCCCTACCATGAACTTGAAAGTGTTAAGCCCACGATAGCGTAGGGGTCATTATGTGTTTCACAGCCCAAGAATTCCAGAAACACGAAAACAGCTCCACAAGGACTTTGTTTTTTGTACTAGTGGCTTGTTTTTCTTGAAATGCTGTGTTCATGGAACCTCACGCTTGTATTTGGTTATTCGTGTTTTTCCACCTCCACACCATGGCAAGCTCAGAGAAACTTTTCTTTTTCTTTACTTCTGGTTTTGTTTTGGCGATTCCTTCGAAATAGTCAAACAGTGGTAGGATGTCTTTTATTCCGTATGTTCCTATGGAGAATGTTACTTTTGTATTATCGGTTTTGATCGTTATTACGATTTCTCCCTTTTGGTTTGCTTCGTTTATTGTCGCAATCACCACTTCTATTGCTGCTTCAAGAATGGATCCACCGGAGTTCATATAGACTTGCTTCAACTCTATCTCTTCAAGGGATTCTAACGGAATGCTAACTAATCGCCGAGGATAGATAAGGCTTATTTCAAAAGGAGACATTATTACTTTCTTCAGTATTCTTGTCCAAATTATCCCGGAAATAGTTACTATGGCAAATTCGGCCCCCATAAGATGGATCAACTTGAAGGTTCCATTTGAGATTTGAGATGCAAGGTAAATCATTATGAAAACAAGGGTTCCGATAAGAAGAAATTCCAGAGCAAAGCTTCTTGGCCGGAATATGACTTTGTTATTTTCTTAGAACTCTAAACGGCTCATGGCTCTGTGTGGACTTTCTTCCTTATATAGTATATCATTTCATTTTCCCATTACTAGCTCTCTAGGCGTTGATTTCTTTCAATACGCTGTCAGTATTATGAATTAGTGTTAAACAAGAGTCTTTCCAAGATGAATAGTTTGTCTTTCTGCCAACTGATGCTGACAGATCGTAGGTGGTAAACTCGTTTTCTCTCCTTGAAAAGCAAGTCTTCTAGCGAAATAGCAAAACAAGCCCAAGAACCATTCGAAAGTTAAGGTTTTCCAACTCTGGCACGAATTATCCTGTAGAACGGCGTTGTTAGTAACTATGGAGGGGTATAATCACCTGCGACAAAGATTAATCCTCAATTCATGCGTGTGTAGCGATGAAAACGGCTTCAAGAAATCTCCCGATGGCTAGGGCACCCCCTTTGACAGTAACAGATTCTTTTCAGTGACTGCGAAAACGGTTTCGTTAGTGGAACTTCTCGACAAGAGGGATATTTACGAATTCAACATCTCAAACTATGAAAAAACCAGTTAACACCAATTCTATATGTTTATGAGACCTTGGGGAACAGAAATGCTTTCCGAAATAGATTTGAACGGAATTAGATTTATCAGCATTGGGGAAAACTATCACACCTCGCGATGTTTGTTTGGGAAGTCCCTCTCATTCAATGATTCATTGTGTGTCTTGCCCATGATAACAGGATTATCCCTATATCGCTTAGGAAAAAAAAAGAGAGATTGCCCTAGAATCGCAGATCATAAATCGTTGATGCCCGGTGCCACCCCTCCGCACCCTTAGTACATTCACAATCCTAGCTAAGTTGTAAAATTATAATGTCACTTTGTGTTTTTTTGTTGACTAGTAAAGAATGGGTTTTCAGACGCTAATAAGACATTCCCGACAATGTTTATAAAGGTCGACGCAAAGTGGATATTGTACCCAAAACCGATTCGTAAACACCAACAACACGTCATGAATCGGGCATCCGGGGGCCAGTTGCAAACGCCGAAAACTCCGTAAGGAGATTGAAATAGGAAGAATTGAGCAGTATTTTAGAACACCACTTCTTAGCAGTTGCAAACGCCGAAAACTCCGTAAGGAGATTGAAATCTTCGATCACATGGTATTGTCGAATCGCGTACTCATTGTTGCAAACGCCGAAAACTCCGTAAGGAGATTGAAATTGTGCTTTTGCAGGATTCACTGCATAAGCACTATCGGAGAAGTTG
>JALTMP010000373.1 GCA_027001645.1 Candidatus Heimdallarchaeota archaeon | reverse complement strand
TGTTTTGTTTGCTTTTTTAATTCATTAGCGCCTATCTGATTTCTTTGAAAACGTAGTGCTGAGAGAGTCATTATTGATTATGCAACCACGTACTCTCGTGCCCCAGAAAACCAAATAATTCAATTTCAATTTGAATTCACTCTCTCTCCAACCCTTTAAGCACTAGAGTCGAAACTAGAAATATCTCTGTAAACTCTAGATATTTTAATCAGAACAAACCCATTCACAATACCCATCTTCACCCCAATCATTGTTAGAACACTTCTAGGTGGAAAAAATGAGCAAAGCAAGAGAACTAAAACGCCTGATCATCCAGCGTTTCTACACTTCCCCACAAAAACACCCTTTCGACATGGTTGAATGGGAGACAAGAACCGCCTCTATTACTGATCCCAGCGGCAAAACCATCTTCGAACAAAAAGACGTTGAAGTACCAAAAACTTGGTCACAACTAGCAACCAACATCGTGGCAAGCAAGTACTTCCACGGAAGACTTGGAACTCCGCAGAGGGAGCACAGCGTCAAGCAACTCATAAGCAGAGTAGCGAATACCATTACTGATTGGGGCATAAAAGACAACTATTTCGAAAGCCCTGAGGATGCAGAAGCCTTCCGGGCAGAACTCACCTATATTCTCCTCACCCAGCGGGCGGCTTTCAACTCACCTGTTTGGTTCAACGTGGGCACAGAAGAAACAGAGAATCCACAGTGCTCTGCATGCCAACCATACCACGCCTTAATCAATACTCCCCAAGGATTAGTGCAAATCGGCGAAATTGTTGAAAAAAACATGGTGGGACTGGAAGTCTTTGATGCAACCGGAACCACAAGAGTTGTTGCCACTAAATATAATGGGATTAAAGAAGTATTCAGAGTAACTCTGAATGATGGATATTTCATCGAAGCAACTGGCGACCATCTGGTCTGCGCTCACAATGATCAACGAACAAAAGAGTTGGAGTGGAAAAGAGTAGACCAGCTAAAAGTCGGCGAATACATGCGAATATACACCGACCAGTCAAGGACGGCCACTTCAATTCGGAGCGACCCCAAATTAGTCAGTGAAGCCGCTATTGCGGGATGGCTACAGGCTCACAAGCTAGTTGGAAGCCAGATTAACAGTTTTTCCGCTCCTTTGATGGTTGAATTCCTCGTCGTAAATTCTGATGAAGAAAAATGGATTCGATCTCACGTGGAACACCTTTTTCCAAATGCTCACTGCATAGTTGAGAATGTAGATTCCAGAATTGGTGAAGGATTGATTGTTGCAACTCGAATAAGGCTCGAAGGTGTAATGCTTCGCCCCCTTGTAGAAAAATATGGATTACTTGGGAGCGACCTTAACATTCGAGTACCTAACTCAATCATGACAGCTCCCCTTGACGTAGTGGCAGCGTATTTACAAAGTGTTTTTCAAAGCCGAGGCTATGTGAACAATGAAGGAAATAGTTCGAGAATAGGAATCGTAGCAACTTCAAGAAAATGGATGGAAGACTTATTGGTTCTTTTGTCGCGTTTTGGCATCTACGCACGACTTCGACGAAAGAATGGCTACCGCATCAATGGGCGTGATGGTTGGGAAATTGATATTTACATGCACTCTGAGAGAAAGAAATTTGCGGAAAGAATCGGTTTCATTTCCTCTGAGAAAAATAACAAATTGGCTGACAGCCTAAGAATTCCTGGAAATGAATGTCCTCCAATTCAATTTCAACAGATCACTAAAATTGAGTCTCTTGGCAAAATGCCTGTTTATGACATTCAAACTGAATCTGGCAATTATTTGACAAACTCCGTCCTGGTGCATAATTGTTTCATAAACTCAGTAGAAGATGACATGCAGTCAATCCTTGATCTAGTGAAAATCGAGGGAATGATCTTCAAGTTTGGTTCGGGCTCTGGAGTAAACGTGAGCAAGCTCCGTGCGGAGGGAGAACCACTCTCCACGGGAGGCACTGCAAGCGGACCCCTTAGCTTCATGAAAGTATTTGACGCAGGTGCTGGAGCCATTAAGAGCGGGGGAAAAACGCGCAGGGCCGCTAAGATGGTACTGATGGACGTGGATCACCCTGATATTATGAAATTTATTTGGAGCAAGGCTCACGAAGAGAAAAAAGCCTGGGCCTTGATTGAAGCCGGTTACGAAGGTGGAATCAACGGAGAAGCCTATCAATCCGTGTTCTTCCAGAACGCGAATCACTCCGTCAGAGTTCCAGATGAATTCATGGAAAAAGTGCTCCGGGACGAAGAATGGCACACCACTTACAGAACTACGGGTGAACGCGCAGCAACTTACAAAGCAAGAGAAATCCTCCGCCAAATCGCACAAGCAACATGGGAATGCGGAGATCCCGGAATGCAGTTTGACACCACGATAAACAAATGGCACACATGCAAGAACAGTGGCAGAATCAACGCTTCTAACCCTTGCTCAGAATTTGTCTTCCTCGACAACACATCCTGCAACCTAGCCAGCATAAATCTCATGAAATATCGCAACAAGGATGGAAGCTTCAACGTGGAAGAATTCTTCCACACCATAGACATCATTTTCACCGCCCAAGAAATCATCGTAAGCAACGCTGGATATCCCACAGAGCAATTCAAGGAAATGAGCGAAAAATTCAGACCATTGGGCCTTGGGTACACGAATCTTGGGGCTCTACTCATGAGTCTTGGTCTTCCTTATGACAGCGAAGAAGGAAGAGCCTTCGCCGCTATCATAACCGCACTCATGCACGGCGAAGCCTACAAGCAAAGCGCGGTCCTCGCACGAGCCAAGGGACCGTTTGAGGCTTTTGAGGAAAACAAGGAACCCATGATGGAAGTCATGCACATGCACAAGAACGCGCTACATGAAATCAACGCGTCTCTCTTACCCCGAGACCTCGTTCAAACGGCTCTTGATCTGTGGGAAGAAGTTATCGAGCTCGGGGAAAAATACGGGTATCGAAACGCCCAAGCTACGCTCCTCGCACCAACGGGCACCATTTCGTTTCTTCTAGACTGCGATACCACTGGAATAGAGCCAGACATCGCACTCGTCAAATACAAGAAGCTAGTCGGTGGGGGGACTCTCAAAATGGTCAACAACACCGTACCCCTCGCCCTCAAAACCCTTGGATACAAGGAAGACCAAATCACCGAAATCATCAACTACATCAACGATCACGACACCATCGAAGGAGCACCACATCTCAAACCAGAACACCTCCCCGTTTTCGACTGCGCATTCAAGCCCCCCAATGGAACTCGCTTCATCCACTACCTCGGCCACGTTAAAATGATGGCAGCAGTCCAACCATTCCTCTCAGGCGCAATCTCGAAAACCGTAAACGTCCCGGAAACAGCATCAACAGAAGATATCATGCAGACCTACATTGATGCGTGGAAGATGGGCGTCAAGTGTATTGCTATTTACAGAGACGGATCCAAGAAAATCCAACCTCTCAGCACGAAGAAAGACGAAAAAACAAAACAATCCCCTGTGATCGCCACATCCTCACAAAAGGCCTGGGGAGAACCCGTGCGAAAACGACTCCCTGACGAAAGAATGTCTATCACTCATAAATTCAGCATTGAAGGACACGAAGGCTACATCACCGTAGGCCTCTATGAAGATGGAAGCCCCGGTGAAGTCTTCATCACCATGAGCAAAGAAGGAAGCACGATCAGCGGACTCATGGACACCATTGCCACCCTCGTCAGCATCGCTCTCCAATACGGCATCCCTCTCAATGTCCTTGTGCGAAAATTCATCAACATGCGTTTCGAACCCAGCGGATTCACCACGAACCCAAGCATACCAACCACCAAGTCAATCGTCGACTACGTGTTCCGATATTTGGGCCTAAAATTCCTCCCCGAAGACCAGCGAGAAGGAATCATCGACTACGAAGAGCTACGCAAAAAATCTGACCAAGCCCAGCCCCTAATCCCTGCAAACGGCTCTGGTGCGAAGGAAGAGTCCGAGGAAAAAGAACCTATTGAGAAAAACCAAGCAGTGGACGATTCCGCTCCCTTATGTAGTGTCTGCGGCAACATCACCGTTCGCTCCGGATCATGCTATGTCTGCATGAGTTGTGGATCTACTACAGGATGTTCATAATCTTCAACTAATGCCATTGAATTTCCGAACAGATAACAATGAATGAGTTTTCCAGAACAATTTGAAACTTACACTGCCTCATGACCCCTAATCCCGCTGAACTCATGCTTCATAGAATAGGAAAAGCTACTTCATGGTGTCTCAAGATCATGGCCTTCTCTTAAAATACCTAACACTTGAAATCCCTGTTAGACACGTACCTTATTCACGGAACTGGGATCTTAGAAAAGCCACTGCATTGTTTTTGTTGCCATCCAAGTTTCAAGAAAAACGCGTTACTCACTAAGCACTTGAAACGTCATGGGACACCAAAGCAGGTCTGCCCTAAATGTAGTGAGGCATTCATTGATATGTTTGAATTTACTTGGCATTTACGGGTTCATGAAACAACACTCAAACATCAAAAAATATGAAACTAACCACCACTAAGAAAAAGAGCGGGACATCAAAATGAAAAATACGTTAGTTGATGCTATTATTCTAACATAGATGTTCAAGGATCGTACGACATTAACAAACATATCATCATATATGAAATGCTATGCGATGTGAAAACCAAAAAAAAAATGTGCAAAACAGAATTAATGCCTCAGAAAACTTTAACGAAGGGGAATAAAATGGAAAATAACAATGATTCAATATTTGAGAAAAGCATAAGAAGAGGTATAGAAAAAGGCTGTATCTCTCTTTCAGAAGACGAAAGCAGGGTAACTTACCATTGCTCAAGAGATTATTCAACAAGTTTCAAAAATCCTGAGGAAAAAGTAAGAGCTGCTTACTTTGCTGAATTGGTACTTGATTATCAATACCCTAAACGGAGAATAGATCTTGAAGTTAGTGTCCCAAGGAGAACTCCAGAGGATAGAGCGGATATAGTGGTTTATGAAGATAATGAACGCAAGAGACCATATTTAGTTGTTGAGTGTAAAAAAGATGGGATTTCAGATGCTGAGTTTAAGCAAGCTATAGAGCAAGTTTTTGGAATTGCAAACAGCTTAAGGGCAAAATACGCAATTGTGGTTGCAGGTACAACCAGAACTGCTTTTGATGTAGCTGGATTTAGACCGAGTGAAAGAGAAAAGAATGTTATATCTGATATTCCAAAAATATATGGTAAAGCCCCCAAATATAGATTCATTAAAGGAGATCATTTAAATGACATAAAAACTGTTTTAAAAGATGAACTTATTAGAGCACTACAAAAATCACATAATACCGTTTGGCAAGGGGGGAGATTAGCTCCTACAACTGCTTTTGATGAAGTTTCAAAATTGTTATTCTGCAAATTAAAAGATGAAAAAGACACTCTTAGGCGAAGCCCATATAAATTCCAAATTGGCACTCATGAAACTGCAGAAGACGTTTTTAAGAGAATAAATGAAATATATCAAAAGGCTAAGCAACAAGACGAAGAAGTTTTCAAAGAGGATATCCGATTAGACCCCAAAATAGTCTACAGCGTAGTGGAACACTTACAGGGGATTAACTTTAGCAGAACAGATCTTGATACAAAAGGAGTTGCTTTTGAAACATTTATGACTGATTTCTTTAAAGGGAAGATGGGGCAATTCTTTACTCCTCGTGAAATCATCAGATTCATGGTCAAAGTGATTAACCCCACAAAAGATGATCTTGTTTTAGACCCTGCTGTAGGAAGTGGAGGCTTTCTGCTTAATTCAATGGATCATGTTAGAAAATATGCAGAAGCAAATTATGATCCAGAAGAAGCATGGAAACACTGGCATGAATTTGCACAACATAATCTATATGGAATTGAAATAAACGACCAGATTGCCCGTGTCTGTAAGATGAATATGATCATTCACGATGATGGGCATACAAATGTTATTAATGCTGATTCATTAAAAGATTTTGAAGAGATTCAGACGATACACAAGAAATTCAAGAAAGATCACTTTGATATTCTACTTACAAACCCACCTTTTGGCGCAGTTGTAAAAGCGACAGAGAAAGATTATTTAGATAAATACGAACTTGGAGCCAAAAATAAGAAAAGAAAGAGTCAAAAAACAGAGATTCTTTTTATTGAAAGGGCAATAGATTTTGTTAAACCTGGTACAGGTAAGATAGGCATAGTTTTACCAGATGGAATCCTAACTAATTCATCACTCCAATATGTAAGGGATTACATTCTGGAAAGATGTCAGATTTTGGCGGTTGTTTCTTTGCCTCAGTTTGCTTTTAGCCACTACGGTGCAGGTGTGAAAGCTTCCTTGGTATTTTTGAGAAGAAAAGCAGAAGGAGAAGAATTAGGTAATTACCCTATTTTTATGGCGATTGCAGAGCATATTGGTTACGATGCAACAGGAAGAAGAGACCCACAGAATGATTTAGATAGAATCTTGGAAGAATACAAGAAATTTCAAGAAAATCCGAAAAACTATAAAGGTGTTTAGCTATGGAATGCTTTGTTGTGTATAGGAATGAAATCGAGGGAAGATTTGACCCCTATTTTTATAAACCCACTTTTAAATTATTATATAAATCTCTCAAAGGATTCAAAGATATTGAAGTTAAGAAGTTAGGTGAGATATCGAAGAGAATTAAGAAAGGTATTTTTTATATTTTAGCAGAAGAATATACCTCAGATGGCGTACCTTTTATAAGAGTGTCCAATTTGAAGGCTGGTACAATTACAAACGAAAATCTTGTTTATATTACAGAAGACAAAAATAAAAAACACAGGAATACTGAATTCCATCCTGGAGACATATTAATTTCAAAAACAGGGAATTTGGCAATTAGCATCATTCCCAAGAGCTTACCAATGTGTAATATTAGTCAAGATATTATTGGTATTGAAATAAAAGAAGACTATAATCCTAAATATATCGCCATATTATTAGACTCAAATATTGGAAGAACCCAATTGAAGAGGATTTTACAAGGGCAAGTACAACCCCACTTAACAATAGGTTCTGTCCATGAAATATTAATTCCTATTATATCGCCGGGTTCTCAAAATAAAATCATAAAAATCATAGACCATGCCCGCATGATTAAAAAACAAAAAGAAGCCGAAGCAAGGCAACTTTTAGACTCAATCAATGATTATGTCTTTTCAGAACTTGGTATAGAAGTGCCTAGGTTAAAAGATCAGACGACTTTTGTTGTTTATGCAGACGACATTAAAGGCAGAAGGATTGACCCGTATTATTATCAACCTAGGTTTGCGGAAATCATGAAGGCAGTTAAGAATGGAAAATACGAGTTAATTAAACTCAAAGAAAGCTTGAAAGTTAATGAAAAATTAGAAGACTTGAAAAATTATGATGAAATCCAATACGTGGATCTGGCATCTATTGAAAAAGATTTGGGAATTGTAAAAGACTATAAAATGATAAAATCCTCAGAAACCCCCAGTAGAGCGAGACAAAAAGTAGAGAAAGAGGATTTATTGGTCGCTTCTTTAAGCGGGTCTCTTAAATCAATAGCAATAATAGATAAAGATGAAACCAACATAATTGCGTCAACGGGATTTCATGTAATTAAAAAATCAGAGAATTACAACAATTGGTATCTTTGGGCTTTATTCCGAACAGATGTCTATCAGATTTTACTCGATAGAGAAGCTACTGGAGCTATTATGTCTGCGATAAATAGAATTTCTTTCTTAAACCTCAGCATCCCTCTTCCACCTCTTGAACTCCAGAACAAAATCGCTGAAGAAGTTAAAAGAAGAATGCAAAAGGCTGAGCAGTTGAAGAAGGAAGCAAAAGAGGTTTTGGAGAGGGCAAAGCAGGAGGTTGAGAATATAATTTTAAACGGTGAAAACTACAAGAGTTGATTTTCAAGTAGTTCAAATAGTCGAAGCAAATTTAAAAGAATATCTCTTAAATTTGTTAAAACAAACCATAGACGAATCTACAACTATAGATAGGTTTGTCTATTGAAGAAAAACCAAATAATTTGGAAGAATGGGGAATTTTCAATTTGGTAGACCCGGATACACCTATAAGATCATGGAACTATAGAACTTTCACTCACAGAAATCAGGTTTACCTTATATTGAAAAGCAAATCCATGAAATTCTTGGAGACGCAAGCAATGGTTTAAAACCCCGTTCCTATTAATAAGTCAAGGAATTCATCACTACTCTCGTATTAGAGGACGTGTGGTTTCGAATATGATGTCAATGGTTTCGAGGAACGTTATCAGTACTTCATTTTCTTCATAGAGGTGTTTTTTGAATGGGAAACAAGTCTCAAACATTTCTGAAAAAACCTTACCCGTCTCAATCTTTTCAGAAAACCTTGCACCGTATTTGTTTTTTAAGGTTTACAACGTCCTTACATCTCCCCTATCAAAACATACTCAATTCTCTTCAAACAGATAAATAACAATGCATTCCAGAATAATCCTTTAGAAAAACTTAAGATTCGAAATTTTGTCTAACAATCCAGTAAATCTCATGATCACATAAGTCTTTGATAAATGGGCAAATTTCCTTTTGAAATAGGCCACGGTTATAGTTCACCTCAAACTTAGTAATACCTCGAGTATGGGGTCTTATTGAACCGCGTCTTTTTTAGACAATCTTTTTTAGGACTAAAGAGAAGAACGCTTGGCAAATCATCACAATGTCGTAGAAAATGAAGGATTCATAAAGCAGGCGTTACACATGAGTATGGACAAAGATCTTGAGAACCTATTGAGAGAACTTCAGTCATCCAACACTAACATTCAGATAAAAATAAAGCACTCCGACGGGGTATCAAGCAAGACCCAGAGAGAAATCGCTAAGCTGGAAAAAAGAATCGCTACTTTGAAGGAAGAGCTCTTCAGCCTCGTATTCAAAGTTAAGGAGCGAAACTCCCTGGTTAAGTCCATTCGCAGACGAGCGCGCTTAGCAAAAGAGAAGCGCGATGAATGGAACAAGAAAGCTTCAGCCTTAAAGGAAAAAAAGAACCAATTACGAGAAGAGCTCAAGGATCTCCTAGATCGCAAATACGAGCTCCTTGATCAAAAAAGAAATAAGCGCGCCGAACTCGACGAGGAAAAAGATCCTGTCAAAAGAAAGCAACTCTATCAAGAATTAGTTTCCCTAAAGGAAAAGGTAGGAGAGGTTTTTGAGGAGATCAGAGTAAAACGCCAGGAATTGCAAGATATTCAGTCTTCTCTTGGGGTTGCTTACCAAGAATCAAGACGCCATCACGTGGATATGAAAGCACACTATGCTTACGCTGATCAAATCAAAAAAGAAGCTGATGAGATCTATCAAGAAGTGAAGAAAAAGAGAAAAGAGCTCCGAGATCTACGCAATCAACTCCGAGGTTTAAAGAATCCTTCCAAAAGAAAACGTATCTTAAAATCTCAAGAATAGGATGAATTTTTCCTTTGCTTGTCCTCACCTTTAAAATATCTAAAATATATCATCAAACTTGCTTACAACTTGAATACAATCAAAATCAAAGTAACCAGAAATGGTTTTGTCGTATGCCAGAAACCGAGTGCCTTGCTGTTTTTGGTTGGTAAGACTATTTGCTTCCAAACGTGTCTAGCAAAATAGAGACGCTCCTCCATAATTAATTTCCCCTTCATTTTTTCCTATTTTTCTCCAATAAACCGTTTGACGCTCACCAATTTTCTCCTCGCTAAGAAAATAATTCATAAAAGCATCTTTTGATGCTTTGAATCTCTCTTACGTTATCTCTTTTCTAATTACGTCTAATTCTTCAGATCCACCTTATCGTTCCTGTTCTGTGTTGAGCTTCGTAAATATTAATTCTTAATTAAATTTTTACTGTTTTATCAAATGATAATATGACAACAATTCATGTGAA
>JALTMP010000372.1 GCA_027001645.1 Candidatus Heimdallarchaeota archaeon | reverse complement strand
TCGTGAAGGTAAGAAGTTTGAAATAAACACCGATTACACAAAGTTACCGAGGCTAGAAGGCCATGTTGTCATTGTTGTTGATCCAATGTTAGCTTCAGGATCAACTCTGCTGTATGTTCTTGAAAAAATTCAGAAAAGAAAGCCAAAAAGAATTATCGTGGCTTGTGCGATTGCTGCTAAATACGGCATAGAAAGGATTGAACAATCATTCCCCCAAGTTGAGGTTTATGCTGGTGCAGTTGACGAAATTCTGAATGAGAAGGGATATATTGTCCCAGGGTTGGGGGATGCTGGCGACCGAGCGTTCAACACGTTTCATTGATCCATAGCTAGTCATTTGATTTGTTTCAAGAGCAGAGCTCATGGAAAGGACGGAGAATGAGAAAATAAGTACAATGCATGACTAGAGCAAGGCTGGGGAGTAAGTTATTTAATTTCATGCATTAGGATGTAACGATGAGTCTTATCCTATCCATTGATCAAGGGACGACAAGCACTAGATCCATAGTTTTTGACAACAATGGCGAAATAAAGGGAGTCTCGCAAGTAGAGCACAAGCAGATTTTCCCACAAGCAGCCTGGGTAGAACATGATCCATTAGAGATCAAAGACAATGTTTTTCAAACAATGAGAGAAGCACTGAGTGTCGCAAAAGCAGACTGGAAGGACATCATGGCTATAGGCATCACAAATCAGCGAGAAACAATCGTAGCATGGAACCCGAAGACAGGAATTCCTTATTATAATGCCATTGTGTGGCAATGCCGCCGATCTGCTGGAATTATTGACCAAATGAAGCGCGAGGGATATGCAGAGCTTTTTCACCAGCGAACAGGATTAGTTCTGGATGCATATTTTTCGGGATCCAAGATACGATGGTTAATTGAGAATAATGCAGAAATTGCTGCAGCCCAGAATAGAGGAGAAGTGATTTTTGGAACAATTGATGCTTGGATTGTCTACAACTTAACAGGAGAATTAAAAACGGATGTTTCAAATGCGTCAAGAACTTTGCTAATGAACCTGCGCACGGGCGATTGGGATTATGAGTTAGCGGAGATTCTTAAGGTAAATATTGAAGCTTTGCCAAAAATTGTTCCAAGTGGACTGGGGGAAGGATTTGGTGAATTTGTCGTTGATGGTGAGAAGATTCCAGTTAGTGGAATCGCTGGTGATCAGCAAGCAGCTCTTTTTGGCCAGACCAGCTTTGAAAAAGGAGAAAACAAGTGTACGTATGGGACAGGAAACTTTGCACTCATGAATACGGGGACAGATATTATCTATTCAAGGAATGGCTTATTGACAACAGTGGCTTGGAAATTAGGAAAGAATCCAACAGTTTATGCTCTTGAAGGAAGTGTCTTCATTACAGGTGCAGCTGTTCAGTGGCTGAGAGACGGAGTCGAAATTATCAACGATTCATCTGAAGTTGAAGAATTGGCTAAGAGCGTTGAGAGTAGCGATGGCGTCGTTGTAGTCCCAGCTTTTGCAGGACTGGGTGCACCTTACTGGGATCAGACCGCTAGAGGGCTTATTATCGGCATTACTCGTGCAACCTCTAGGGGACATATTGCTAGAGCGATCTTAGAGGGTATTGCACATCAAACCACAGATCTCTATGATGTTTTCAAAATGGACAGCAATCTTTCTTTTGAGGAAGTAAGGGTGGATGGAGGTGCGACAAAGAATAATTTGCTAATGCAAATGCAAGCAGATCTCTTAAACGCGAGAATAGTTAGACCCCAAAATATTGAAACTACCGCCTTAGGAGCGGCTTATTTGGCAGGACTGAGTGTAGGTGTTTGGAATTCTGAAGAGGAATTGAAACACTTGAATCCACCAGATAAGACATTCACTCCTCAGATTGCATCAGATCAGAGAAGCCAAATGCGAACTCTATGGAAGAAAGCAGTAGAACGAGCGAAAAATTGGCAGATAAATGAATAATATCCCATCTTTTCTTTGCAAAATCAGATTCTGATACTCTTTCTTTATGTGGCGGGTCGGATATTTCGCTAGTTTCAAAATTAGTCGTTTCTTTTCTTTCATGCTAGTATATTCACGATTAGTGGTCTAGTTAGTTAGGAGCACGAAACAAGTGGGTCAGAAGATACAAAAAGTTAGACCGCTCATTTCACCATTTCTCAATCATTCACAGAATTTTAAATAATGACGACCATTCTATAACAAGGTGAATTCCAAAGAACACTCAATTCGAATTGAAGAAACACCGGAAATCAAGACTGTAAAGAAAATGCTTTTCAAAACCCTCAATTGTTGCGAAGCGCAGGTAATAACACTCCAAAGAATAAACAACGACCCAAATGATGAATTATTGAAAAGTCTCGCAGGACTTGCAGGGGGTGTGAATAATCACGGATCCACGTGCGGTGTCCTCTTTGGAGTTGCGATAAATATGGCTTCCAAACTTGCCAAAGATAAGCCTCAATGGGAACTTTTCGACGAGGTTACATTATTATACGCTGTGAGAGATTACGTGGGGTGGTTTCAGAAAATATTTGATTCCACACTTT
>JALTMP010000371.1 GCA_027001645.1 Candidatus Heimdallarchaeota archaeon | reverse complement strand
AAGAGAAACTGTCCCCGGGAGTATATCTTATTGATCATGAAATTGATCGAATGATTGCGATGCGTAAGCTCGAAACAATGGGCTTCGATATAGATGAGTTAACCCCTGAGCAGATCAAATACTTAGAGAGCTATCAGGAAGGCACATAAGCAAACATTCACCATACAAAGCGGCTTGTTAACAAAAGAACAAGAGGAGGAGAGGGAGTATTTTGATTCTTGTTCGATCAGCTATTTGATCACTTAGTAGAATTAATAAAATTCCTTAAGGATGCGATTATCACCTTTGAGTCCGCCTTTTTGATGGGCTAAAGGTCCTTTCTTGAGAGCAGGCTCATAGTCAGTGTAAGTTGGGCGTTCGGTTTGGTAGAACAAACCAATAGGCACTCGGTCTTGTTCGAGTGATCGCTGAAATGCTGCCATGAAGTCAGAAGGGTCATGCCCTTCTTCTTCCAGTTTGTAGACTCTTTCGCGATAAAACTCGTAGGTTGCTTGTTTTTGCCAGGTTACACATGGTGATAGTACATCAATGAACGAAAACCCTTTGTGTTGGATTGCTTTCTTGATTAGTTCTGACAAGTGAGCCCCTTCTCCTGAGAAGCCCCTTGCAACAAACGTTGCGCCGGCGGTGAGGGCAAGAGATATAGGATTCAAGGGGTGTTCATGGACTTCATAGCCAGGAGGAGTTGATTTGGTTACTGCACCTTGAAGTGTAGTGGGAGATGCTTGTCCTGTTGTAAGGCCGTAGATTGAGTTGTTCATGACCATATAAGTGATGTTCATGTTTCGCCGACAAGAGTGGACAAAATGATTTCCGCCAATTCCGTATCCGTCTCCATCTCCTCCCGCAACGAGAGTAACGATTTCATGGTTGCCGAGATGAACTCCCGTGGCTACAGCAAGAGCTCTACCATGGATCGAGTGGAATCCGTAGGTCTTGTTGAAGTGGGGAAGGTTGGAAGAACAACCAATTCCAGAAATGATCGCAACGTTATGGGGCGGAATTTGAAGATCCGCTAGTGCTACTTGAATGGCCTTGTTAAGGCCAAAGTCTCCACACCCGGGACACCAGGTGGGTTTAACGTGTGATTTGTAATCTTTAACTGTGAGTTTTAATTCCATTTTACAAAACCTCCTTCTTGACGAAATCAACAATTTCTTGAGGTTTAAGATACGTGCCGTCGTATTTCAAGAAAGCATGTTCGATGTGAAACCCTGTTTCTGCTCGAATGTGCCTTCTCATTTGACCCGAAAAGTTCTGCTCGACGATAGCTACTTTTTTCGCATTTTCAAGAATTGGCAAGATCCGCTCGGTATCAAAAGGATAAATGTATCGAATGAAGAGTGCATTCACCTTGTTTCCCTCAGAATTTAGACGATCTACGGCCTCTTCGATAGAACCTCTTGTAGAGCCCCAACCAACAATCGTTAGATCCGCTTCCTCGGGGCCATACATTACTGGAGGCTTGTATCGCGATTTTACCAATTCAAGTTTTTTCGCTCTCTTTTCCACCATTCTTTTTCTAATTTCAATGGCATCTGGAAGCCCTGCTCTAACATCGGAGATGAGACTAGAATCTTCATCATGCTCGTCAGATGCTGCAACATACATCATTCCGGGCTCGCCGGGAATTGATCGCGGAGAAACGCCAGTGGCAGTAAATTTGTAGCGGAGATAGGTTTCTCCTTCTTTGATTTGCGGTTTTTCTCGTTCTACTATTTCAGGGGTTAAGTCGAATGGTGGTACGGTTTCAAAGTGCTCAGAAAGATATGTATCAAGTGCTACCAGAACAGGAATTTGAGCAAGTTCTGCAAAATTCATAGCCTCAACGATAATCTCATAACTGTCTTCAATGTTTGTTGCAACCATGATAGCTCTTGGAAAGTCACCTTGTGAAGCCCCAAATAACTGATTTAGATCTCCTTGCTCAGTATTGGTTGGGAGTCCCGTAGAAGGCCCACCGCGCATACTATTTATGACGACGACGGGCAGTTCAACCATTCCCGCTAAACCTACAGCCTCAGTCATGAGGGCAAAGCCTCCTCCTGAAGTAGCACAAGCAGATTTTACTCCACTAAAAGAGGCTCCAATTGCCATGTTAATTACTGCAAGCTCGTCTTCAGCTTGTTTGACTACTAGATCATATTTTGGGGCTTGCTTGGCAAGGAAATGCAATATTGACGTGGCTGGAGTCATGGGGTATGCTGCGTAAAACTTGAGCCCAGCAGCCATCAACCCAACTGCTGCTGCTTCATTGCCAGAAATGAACATTTTAGGCTCGTTCGAAAATCTCAACTCATGCTGATACTCAGGTAAATCCGCAGCCATCTGGTAACCAGCCATCGCGGCATCCAGATTCATTTTGACTACTTCTTCACCCTTAGAGCCGAAGGTTTCTTCCAGCATGTGTTCGAAGATTTCAAAATTGATACCTAACATCCTAATTAGAATCCCTAACGCAACGGTATTCTTCAAGACCTTTAAGCGAAGGTTAAACGTTTGCGCAGTTTTCACTAGTGGTACTCTTACGATTTG
>JALTMP010000370.1 GCA_027001645.1 Candidatus Heimdallarchaeota archaeon | reverse complement strand
ATCTGTGTCTGCAGAGTAAGGATTTGTCCCAAACGCTACCTCTTCAACATCTAGGATGAGATCTCCGTCACTATCTATCGAAGTATTTTCTTCAAACGCTAGCAAGGGTACAATGGGTTGAGAGGCAAGTTGAACCCCATTATCAATAGATAGTCGGAAGCCAATTATTCTATTATCGACGCCTGGATCATTATAGCTTTTAATGTGAAGAAAATACGGCATTGTCTTATTTATCTTAAAATCAAAACGTACAAAGTTTTCAGAATACTTTCTCACCAGGGACATAGATAAAGAACTATCATTTAACGGCATGAGATTCACTTCTTGGACGACATCATCTACCCCCCACGGTTGATGAATGAAAGAATAAGACGTGTTCTCAACACCAAAAAATACGAATCCCATGTCACTCACGCTATTTCGGATTGGCACAAAGCCGTAATCTGGAATGAACCCAAAATCATCTCCTAACCCATTGATTGCTAACATTGTGCTTAGATTAAAACCCGAAACATAGAATGTGAAATCCCTACAACAATCATAATTCATGTCAGGATGGGGACCCGTGCTGACAAAAACCCGATATGCACCCCTTGGAAGGTTGGCTGGCAAACTAATCGTTTGCTGAACCCTACCCCCAATAGCAGGCGTCCTCCACTCATTGAGGAGGCGGTTCCCGGGAGAATACAATATCAGCTGTACTGGTGTTCCTGTGTCTGGAGGGGCATTATATGTTCCATCAAAATATAGCACGATGTCCTTATCGCCAACGTTTCTCTTCACAATAATAAACTCAACATCTGTTCTCTCAGCTAACCCCGTAACCTTGTTTGTATCAATCACAAAATATCGTTGTCTATTCGTAAAAGGCTCAGATTGAGAAAATGAAATCCCAGTATTTTCAAAAAAATAATCACTGTTTTGTCGTCCCATTACTTCAAAGGTTGCAATATTTGATAGCAAGATGAGCAAAAGCAATAGCCACATCTCTTTGGCCGAATTGGTCCTAATTCTCCTCATTCAACTCCTCCCATGTCCCCGCGAGATTTTCTGCCCTTAGAAAAGTGTCCTCAAATGTTAACGTTGAGCAAGCACAAAGCGCGAGCAACTCAATTTAATTTGACGAGTCTTTCCTTATCCAAGAGCGTATCTTACTTACAAATGGATGCTTTTCTCATACCTGCAGAAAACCCCTCTCGGGGTTGGACACAGAATCTGTGCATATAGATTATATATTGATTGCGTAGTCCAGTAGCATTAAGTTCGGCATTATGGAAAGAAATTACAATGTTTTTTCTCCTCATTCTAACAATCCAAGAAATAAGAAATCTAAAAATACCTTTTCTACCCTTTTTCTCCCTATTCTATGTATAGCAGGAATATTTCTCCCCCACTCTCTTTCAGAAAAAACAACATCCCATGGTTCACAAGCTTGCTCTAACTTAGTTTCGAAAGCAATCTCAATGAATTTCCTACAATTAATGCTTCCGAGACCTCATGGACAAGAATTGCACTAATCAGGTTCACAACCCCTGCCAAAACCCCTGTTATCAAGAGGAACAGAATGATTCCTGAAACCACTAAGTTTTGCAGGATTATTCTTTTCATTCTTTTTCCAACATCCACCGCGATTGCGATATTCTGGATCTCATCGCTCATAATTGCCACGTCAGCAGTTTCTAAGGCGACATCAGTGCCAGCGACACCCATCGCAATGCCAACGTCTGCCAACGCGAGAGCAGGGGCGTCATTAATCCCATCACCCACCATCGCTAGTTTATACTTGTCTCTGAGCTCACTAATGATTTTTGCCTTCTTTTCGGGACTCAACTCGTAAAACACGTGGTCCTCGTCAATCCCCAATTGCTCTGCTACTCGTAAAGCCGGGGCTTTTCTGTCACCCGTTAGCATAAACACGTGAATTCCTCTCTCTTCCAATTCCTTAATCGCTAGTCTTGCCTCTGCTCTGATCTCATCTTCAAATGCAAGTGCTCCAAATGGAGCCCCATTTTTCGCTAGTACCGCCAATGTCTTTGCTTCAGATAACTTTGCAAATTCTTCCTTCAATATACCTCTAGACTTTGCTACCTCATAACTACCCAGCCACCACTTCTCTCCATCAATAACGCCTTCTACTCCCTCCCCTGGAATCACCTTGAAGCCTTCAACCGGGAACGTCTGGGCTCCCTCTTCCTCTGCTTTTTTCAGCACAGCCCTCGCTAACGGGTGATGGGCAAATTGTTCCAAGCTAGCTGCGTATTCTAATACCTGTTTCTTCTCCACTCCATCAACACCTACAACCTCCGTAACAATTGGTGTCCCCATGGTAAGTGTTCCCGTCTTGTCAAATGCAATAGCCGTAACCTCTCCTAACGCCTGCAAATGAGCTCCTCCCTTCACTAAAATACCCTTCTTCGCAGCTGTGCCAACTGATGCGTACACACTAACCGGCGTTGCAATTGCTAACGCGCATGGCGCAGCGGCAACAACAAACGTGATCGAAAGCACTGCTGCTGTATCAAAACTCCGAGAAAAC
>JALTMP010000369.1 GCA_027001645.1 Candidatus Heimdallarchaeota archaeon | reverse complement strand
TATCGATGGGGCTATGCGCCAAAGCCGCTGCCTTCGTAGGAGGGGCGTACTTTCCAGCACCTGTTGCTAGAAACTCAAAATCTGCTTGCGCATTTTCAACTCCTAACGGCGCATCTTTGATCTTAAGAGTAAAGGAAGGAGATTCGACGACCAGATGGCTTTTCCCAAAGACTGAATTCGATCTGGAAATGATGGGTGGTGTCTGCAGAGAGAGAATAACACTTTTGCTTTTCATCGTGATAACCTGTAGTCGGTCAAAACCAAATATGAGGAATAATTTACCCTTTAAGGTGGATCCTTGTGTTTTTAGCACCCCCTTTACGGGTCCAATAATTCCCGCGATAGTTCCCGGTTGAATGTGGTGTCGGATTTCTGGAGGCAAATCTCTTAATTTCTCGTATTGCCTACCAACAAATTCTTTGTACGGCTGAATTTCTGCAAGCCCACTCTTAAGTTTGTTAATCCCTGATGTTATCTTCTCGTTAATCCGTTCCACTCTTTCACGAACGCTTCGTACGCTATCCTCTGCTAAGCTCAAATTTCCGAGATTCAAGTTCTTGAAGTATTTCAATTGCTCCAAATAAAAATGAATGTCTTTTCTGGCCTTTTGTAGTCGCTTATCAAAATATGCCGCGACCTTCAGGAGTTCATCTCTAAGGGATTCCAGATATTCTTCGATCACTCCGCAGGACGTAAGGCCGGATTCTCTAATGGTTTCCAGTAATACCGCATTTGTCGTAATCTCAGTACCGATTCTTGTGAGCTGTTCAAAGGGTTTCTCGAGTGTGTGAAGGAGTTTCAAGATAGTTGAAGGATATTTTGAGAACAGCATATCCAGCTCTTCGATATTGTCGCTTTCACAAACTCCACACTGTCTAGTTGTGATTACTTGGATGACTATTGAAGATCTGTCTCCACATTTTGGACACTGCTCTTCAGTGTAATGCTCGCCACAAGAATTACACTGCTTATTGGGAGTGGAGACAATAAACAAGCATTTATCACAGATCGTTGAACCGCAGTCAAAACAATATTTGCTCGCCTCACGAGAGTGACAAACAGCACACGGTGCATGTCTCATGTGGCGAGCAATCATCAGCTAGGCTTCGGAAGATTAGTTAATAAAGCAAGCTAATATGTAGATTATACATCCTCAAATGATTTTTGAAGGAGATCACGTTTGGGAACATCTACTCTCTTAACAATAGCGCATTATGCTACTGTTGAAGATCGCGGTAAAGCAGTACAGTAGTGCCTTCTTTCCAATGTTTTTTCTCTCAATTTGCTCTTGTCCTTGCAATATTTGATGCGTTTCACATCATTTCTGCGTGGAAATCGGGGTTTGAGTTTTTTTCTATTCTTTGTTTTACAATTTTCTTCTCTCGCGAATTATTTAAGGTGGAAAAATCCATTATTATTGTGTTCAGATTTGGCTTGATTAGCGACACGCACATTACTAAAGGTGGCACCTTTGTAGAGCACGTCTATGATCGGGGAGTTGGAATACTTAACAATGAGGATGTCAAATTTGTTGTTCATGCCGGCGATGTAACTGATATAGGAACACTAGACGACTATGAACTGGCCTTAGAGAAATTGTCAAAGATAAATAAACCACTATTTCTGGTCCCCGGGAATCACGATAGCAAGAACGTTGGTGACCACCTTTGGGAAGAAATGATTGGAGAACGTTCCTTTGTATACGAGGAATCTAATCTTCTCATGATTGGAGTTGATTCTTCAGTTCCCGATATGAATGAAGGCAGAATCGGGTTCAAGACCCTTCGATGGATGCGTGAATTACTTGGTTCTGTTGGTTCGGACGTTTACAAGATCGTTATTTTTCATCATCAGTTGTTGCCCATCCCCTTTACAGGTCGTGAACGTAGCGTCATTCAAGATAGTGGTGACGTGCTCAAGACTCTACTAGATGAAGACGTACAATTGGTCATCAACGGACATCGGCATATTAGTAATTCCTACATTGTAACCGATGGGAGTGGTGAAATGGTGGTCATTAACGCTGGCACAATGTCTTGTAAGAAGACGCGATATCGCGAACAACAAAGTATTGCCATTGTTGAGATCGAAAATGCAAGTAAAAGCAGAAACAAAGTTATCCTAAGAGTGTTTCCTTTAAGGGTTGAACCAATGGTAGAACTTGATCGAATTCATACCTTTGCTCCACGTCCCAATAGTGCTCAACTTCGCCCCTATGCTAAGATTATTCATATTTCGAACACACATTTCACAAAGGGGGATTTTGATGAACGGGCTTTTGCAAAAGCCACTCACAAGATTAATCGAGAGAGACCAGATCTAATCGTGCACACGGGAGACGTCACTTTTTCCTCGAGAATTGAGGAATTCGAATTAGCAAGAGATTACCTTAGCGATTTTGAAGCACCCTTGCTTGTTGTTCCTGGTAAGAGAGACATGATGAGTTTGGGTTGGGAAATTTTCCCTGAATACATTGGAGACCTTGATCCCGTTTTTGAGAATCACAAAATGAAAGTAATTGGGATTAACTCGTGTG
>JALTMP010000368.1 GCA_027001645.1 Candidatus Heimdallarchaeota archaeon | reverse complement strand
ACATTCCGAGATGAAAAATTGAATCTCGATGCAACTTCAGGAATAGCAATTATTGGAGATTTGCCCCCTAATTCTGGGGCAAAGGCCATTATCGTTTCTGCTGGCTCAAGCGATCTTCCCGTCGTAAATGAAGCAGCCTACACCTTGAAGTTCTTAGGGATAGAACCTATTGTTGTTTCTGACGTTGGTGTAGCGGGAATCCATCGGCTGAAAAAATTTGCTGATGAGGTAAAGCACACAAACCCTATTGGAATAATTGTAGTGGCTGGAATGGACGGAGCGTTGCCTAGCGTGATTGGCGGACTGACTCACGTGCCAATTATTGCAGTTCCCACAAGTGTAGGCTATGGAGCGGCATTTCAGGGAGTTGCTCCTCTACTAACAATGCTAAACTCGTGCAGTGCAGGCATTGTAGTCGTTAATATTGATTCAGGGTTTGGGGCGGCCATGGCATTAGCTAGATTCTTGAACAAGTTAAGAATGAAATGAGAGAGATTTGACAAGCACAAAACATTGTTCTACTTATTATAGTTGAATATCTTTTTGGGAGAGGAATTCGTAGGGGATAACCACAGGCCGAGGTCTATGGAGTTGATCATTTGAATTAACAGGTCTCCCCGCATTGAGGAGAATAAATGTGGAAATGTGGGGTTGGCTCTCTTCACCTAGTTTCCAAATACGATCAAGCAGAAACGCATACGTGCGAAAAGCGTCGTTTTCATCCCGCCATATCTTCCTAAACTTGGGATGAACATATTTTTCTATTCCGGGAATAGTAAAGAAGCGATCTCGCCTCCCGGAGGCATATATTCTTCCCACGTGAGTAACTTTTCGATCAGGAAATTTAACAAAAAAGGCAAGACGGGCCTCTTTTGAATGAGGGAAGGCTTTCGCTTTCACGCCTTTGAAAATAATCGGCGTCTCCCATAAAATTCCCCCAGCGTTCATGAGATGATCGATCGCTTCTTTGATTGTGAGAGTGGGGGTTTCTTCGTCTACGTATTGTTCAGGAGGAGGATATCGAATGAGAATTCCAATCTTGCCTCGAGTTTCAGATGTCATAGACCTCAATCCAAATTGCTCATATTAACTGAGTGTCGTTATTGGTCAATGCTTGGTAAAGGAGGGGAGAAAAATGGAAAATGTAATACTATGCTAGGCTTGTTGCTTTACAGCTGTAGATACTAGATTGACGAGCTCATTTACGATCTTTTCTTTGTAACCAGGCAAGAATCGCATGCTTCCTGCACGAAGATGCCCTCCACCGTCGATTGTAGCTTGCTGGAATTGACTTAGTAATTTAGATACGATTTCAGTGAAGTTCAGATCGATTTTGTCTCCTCTATAAATCAAGTAATCGTTTCCTAGGCCTAAGGTTAAAACCGGCTTGTTATTCTCTTGGACGATGGAATCATGAAGCAACCCAATGAGTTTTCCGTTGCTGGGATATATATGCCACGAGCTGTATTTGTCGAGATCGAGTTGAACAAGTATGAAATCCTCCTTCTCCTCAATTGACGCATTGGCTTTCGCAGCCTCAAGAGATCGATCTACCTCGTCGAGAGCGCTTTGGAGTAATAATTCAGCAACATTCTTTTGGGCTAGAGCGTCTTCTCGTAACTGAGCTATTTCAGAGAACATGGTAATAGCATCTGCATACCTGTTGTAAAACAGCAAGTAATCAAGTACTCTAGCAGTATTTCGTAATGTTTCAGCGTCAAACCCGTTTTCTGAAGCTTTGGAGAGATAAGCATCAAGTTCAGATCCTTGGACACGATCGGCAATCCCACTTATAGCGGGAAGATGGGGGAACTTGTCAAGGTCAGATTTGGGATTGACCATTCTCGCTAACTCGTAAGATAGCATTCCTCCACTAATGGCGTACCTGAGTAGTTCATCATCGTTCGTCATGGGGTTGATGAACGCAAAGGTTTCTTGCGGAATATTTTGATCGGGGATATGATGATCAATCACAATGACATCTAATCCATATCCTTCTGTTAGGAGCTTGTACGAGGCGAAATTTTCTTTTGACGAGCCAAGGTCAATGATAATTATGAGCGGCAAGTCAAGCCCAAATCTTTCTTTCTCATCGAGTGCAACTGAAACATCTCGAATCGCGTCCGCAAGGTCGTAATATGGAGACTTTTGAGCATATCGCCTGAATAGTCGTCGGATCTCATCAAGCGTCTTTCCTTGTTCTCGATACAACCCCTCGATAGAATGGATGAGAGAAAGAGCGCCAGCAAGCCCATCAACACAAGGAGCATGATATCTGATGAAAATTCTCCCGCTAGTGAGGGTTGCTTGACGAATTCTTTCTGCAGCCTTTATGAATTCTGCCTTGAGATTCGTGTAAGCCTCAGAAGAAACGCTGAATTCATGATCCTCCTTCACCTTATATTTGCTCATTAAGGCTGCTTCTACGCTTCGTTTGACATCAGCGGCTTCCTTTTCTGGAAGTAACTGCATGTCGGTAGAATCGATTTGTAGCTTGTCTCGGTGCATGTTTACATAACCATAAACACCGACAGCAT
>JALTMP010000367.1 GCA_027001645.1 Candidatus Heimdallarchaeota archaeon | reverse complement strand
GTACTTTTAAGGTTAAGATAGAAAATAAAAAAATAGAGCGATCATATTAAATGTGCATAATGATTTATTATTTCGGATGTAAAATTAAAATTAAGAAAGGCAACAAAATGACTAGTTAAAACAGATATTCCCCTAGCAAATGGGAGGTTTTCTGCTCTATTAAGGTTGCCTTGTCAAGGCCTTGCTTTTTGAGTGCCATTATTATTGCGTAAAAGGACGCGCTATTGCTAGTTACTACAGGCAGTCCTAGGTTTTGTTCCAAGAATCCCACAGGCATGGTCTGAATGTTGGTGCAACTGACAAAAACTAGATCCGGTTCGAGGGATAATTCTGCGTTATTGATCGAAGATTGAATAAAGTCTACCAATCGTGTTGGGGAAATTCTGCCGATTTCCAGATTATTCTTTATTCCCATGGAGGTATGGTGAATAACCGGGATTCCTTGATTTTCTAGGAATTTCTTCTCTGTAAGCGTGATTGATTCAATGTAGGGAGTGATAAGGATGATTCGTGGCTGGTGGGTATCTGTCACGCTCTTGATGGCCTTGACAATAGCCTCTGCTGTCGTGATGGCGGGCTTCCCCGTGTGTTTTTGAATTTCGTCAGAAATGCTTTTGGCATATGACATCCCCCTGATGAAAGATCCAGACGTACACGCGTAAAGGTAACAATCCATTTCGGCGCTGGCTAGTTTGATGATTTCTGCTTCCAAGTCTTTTTTCATGTCAAGAAGGGCCTCTTCTGTGACACTACGGAGATAAAGTCGTGAGAAATGAAAGGAAATCTGATCACGCAACGTGTTCATGAGAAGGAAGGCTTCTTTTTCAACAGTGGTGTTGGACGAGGGAATGAAGATCCCACACCGCAAAGGGGAGGTTGGTTTCATGGTAGGGGTAAGCGATTGGTTGGTTTGCTTCACAGTAGCAAAGTTCGCGAGGGGTTCTTGATAAATATTCTTCGGAAATCAGGGGTTGAGACGCGAGGGGTGAGCGCGTGGTGGAAAAACAGGGTGTTTTTTGGAGGTTCCGGAAAGCCGGAGGGGAAAAACCAAGTGATAGGCCGTGAATCCTTCTTGAAAGCCATTGTTTTACCGCTACCTGTTCATTGTAAGTTGCGTGATTACTCTTAGGGGGTTAAGGGTTGTTATGGGGGCCCCGTGTTGTTGCTTGATTCTCTCGTATTAGGAGCGTATGGCTTTTCTGAAGGAGGAGGTTTTGAGGCTAGGCGTGTAGGATAATGAGTTTTGGGAGAAATGTTTTTTATTTTTGACAAGGACTTCATGTTACTTTCCTGTTGTTATTGGGGGTATTGAAGTGAAGAAGGAAGAATCGGGAGCACGAGAATTAGTCTCTAACCCGTTTGAACAGAACCCTGCGGCAGCGGGTGTTTTCGCTAGTGAACTTGATCAGAAGATGAAAGCTGCAATCTTAGAGGAGGAATCGGAGCTTCGCCAGGTTGTCTATGAGAACCACATGAAGCAGAAAGAACAGCTTACGAATGAAGAATTGCTGAGTTCCTTGCTGTATAAGGGTGAGCAACGCGTTGAGATTCCTCCTCTTCGATGTAGTCGCGCGAGGATTATTAGCGGGGAGAACGGGAAGGTTATTGATGAGCGGTTTGGTGTTGAAGCGCGTCTTACGGATAAGCGTTTGATATTAACTGACGTTGATGTGACCTCGGTTCCATTTCTCAAGAGAGAACTGAAAACGAGTTTTCCAACTCGTAAGAGTTATCGGGTAGCAAGAGAACTACGTGATGACGTTTGGTACTACCCGTTTCCGTTGAAGAACATTACGGGGCTGATGCTGGGGCTTTCGAATAAGACGAGGGTTTCTTCTCAGCTGAGCATGAGGTATAATGATATAGGGTTAGGGATTGCAGCACTCGGTTTGGTGCTTGTAATTCTTGGTTTTGGGAATAGTGTATTGCTGTTGCTTGGGCTCTTAGCACTTATTGGTGGCTTGATTTACGCGTTTGTGGAGCCAAAATTTGTTAGGAGTGAGTTCGAGTTGGAACAGGGGTTGTTCCGAGAAGTTCGGCTGGGTGGATTGGACCCCATCACGCAAGAGAAGGTTATTCTCGAGTTTACAATTGATCAAGATTATTCAATCCACGCAATTAAGGATTATTTGGCCAAGCTCCAGCAGCTTTCACAGCTTTAGAGCCAGAGCCTGGCTTTACTTTTTCCTTCTTATGGCTCTTGTCCTAAGACTTGTTTTGTAATTTTGCAGCCGAAACTCGGGGGATTCGTTTTCGGGATTTCTGAGAGAGAAGGGTGATCTTTTTTGAGCGGGGGGGTGTCTTTTTCAGTTTTCACGTTTTAGACGCCCTTTCGGCATTTGACGGTTCAAATGGATGTATTCTTCAAGGTGCTTGACAACAACAAGAGGCCCGACCCGACCCCGCAAAAACCACAGAGAGCCCACAGAACCCCGAGCCCAGCGCAATGAGGCACAAGCCACCCAAGGCTCTTCACTGCGGGATTATGTTGTGTAGTGAAAGTTTGGCTGCAGTGAAACGAGCTAGTTGGACCCAACCGGCATAGGTG
>JALTMP010000366.1 GCA_027001645.1 Candidatus Heimdallarchaeota archaeon | reverse complement strand
TACCAGGGGCTAATTCAAAGGTGACCCAGAAGGTTCCGGGCGTCACTTTTTGCTTAATGATCACGGATGAATATTGTTTTCTGATGGATACACGCGCCCCAGACACGAACTTTCCAGTATTGGGATCAATGACAGCGATCTTCACGATAGCATTTCCAAATTTGATGGTGACATTCGTATTCTCAAGATAGAAACCCTGAAGCGTTTGCTGACCTTGCTGAGTTGTAATGGTGACCGTGAGAGGTCCGGGACGAGTAATGATTTTACTTCCATCATAATTAGTTATGTTAAGCGTCTCAAGATTGTCCTCATAGAAAATGGTGATATTTGATGGGATGATGGAATTACTAGCCTGATCAATTATAATGAAACGCAAAGTTACGTTTGGTAGGTTTGGATAAACTGTGATCTTTCTTTCCAAGAAATTGCCCACTATGTTTTTGAAAATAAACGTGAGTTCTTGGGTCTGATTAACCGTAATAGATAGAAGGTGTGAAACGGGATTGAATTCATACCTTATTGTTGAATTAAGAAGCTGAACTTCTGTATAGCTTCCTTGAATCTTAAAGTCAAAAACAGAGCTGTTAGATGTTGTTGCGCCTAGAATTGAGACCGAAATAGAAGACATAGTTGAAACGGTCCTTAAACTCCCTGATTCAATCACGAGATAGGTTCCATCTGTAAGGAATTCTGGATTATCCAGAAACAATGTTTTGTCGATGAGCATGGCTTGTTGGAAGCCCAGATCTTTTAGAAAGGAGGCGTAGAACATTCTGTAGAAATCAGATTTCAGTTCTATGGAGATGTTCTGATCAGTCAATTCAAGCAAAAAGGGAGATTCTAAATCGGACTTAAATAAGATAGAAGAATTAGTCGAGGTTAATAGAAACTCATATGATTTTTCAGAATCTTGGGCTCTTATAGCTGCAGTATCCCCCCATACAAGACTGATATTGATACCTGCCTCTGTTGGCGTGATCTCGGTCGCTGTTGAAGGGATTGATTTGGAACTGTTGCTTAGTTTAACTGTGTATTCGGAAAATATTCTATTTCCCCAAGGTGTGAAATAAGAAACGTTCAAGGTGTATTGTACATTCGATCCGGAAAAGATCAAATATCCGGAGAGATCTCTCCAAGTAGAACCATTGAGGGAATATGATAGGGTTGTATTGTAGGGCGAGGAAAATGAGAGCCCAACTGATTCAGAAGACGCTTCAACAGATGAGCCATTCACTGTGGCTAAACCTTCGACAATACTTAGCTTGATAGCGAAGAGATCCGTAGAATTGGCAATCCTTATTCTCCCCAGTATTTGCTGTGTCTCATTGATCTCTGCAATTACTTCATATACTCCTTGTGGTTGATTATTAGGAATCAAAGCATGTGTTTCGTTAAAACTGAGAGCGGTTTCATTGATTCGAAGAGAATATGAGGAGTTTATTCCGCGGATGGGGAGAGAAGCTCCAGGAACTAAAAGCATGGGAGAAGAAAGGCTAGCACCGAAAAACGATGGGTGGTTGTCATCAATTACGAGCGTATATGCTTCTGAATAACTTGACTGATTAGAAAAGAAGCCAGTGACTTTGAGAGAATAAATCCCACTTTGGAAATCTTCAAGTTGAATGCGCAGGTTGTAATTGGGGATTACTTCGTCTAAAACCCCCGAAATTTCCACCCGGGCCGATTCGAAAGGTATGGTGATAGAAAGAACTTGTTGTTGAGCAAAGGCCTCATTTGAAATAAAGTAAGTGTTTCCTCGTATGGTATAATTTGAGAAAATGACCATTGGGAGAGAAGAGTTTATCGCAAAACGCGAGGAGGAAATCACCTCGTAATTGCCCGAAACTACGTTGTAAAGATATACAGTAACATTATGTTTTCCTTCAGTGAGAGAGACAGACGTTGGTTCTTCATATTTTTGAAGGGTCGAACCATCAATAGAATAGTACGTATATTTTGTTGCTTGGGAAATAATGAGAGGGATCTTGTTTACTGAATACTTCTGTCCATCTCGGGGTGATACAAGAGTTGGAACAGGATGTTTAGTTTCTAGATAGATTCTAATCAATTGATTTGGTGCGTTTACCCGGAATTCTCCCCAGAATTCTTCTCCACCAATGGTAATCAATTGTGCAAGGTATTGACTTTCAGGAAGTTGAGTTAAGAAAGCACCGCTGAGATTGATTGTCTGAATTAGCGTGTTAGTGAAGGAGGAGTATAACTTGGCAGTTCCATTCGTAACGAGAATATCGTCTACTTCGAATTCAAGTGTAACATTTCGAAGGAAATTGCCAGTTTCAAGAAATATAGTTGTGTTCTTATTCAGGAACACGGTTTCGTAAGATGTTCTTGTTTGATATGGTATGGTTGCGCTAACAACATAAGTTCCAAAAGGAAGAAGGAAAGTAGAGTTCCCGTTTGCATCAACTATTTTTTTTGAAACTTGGTCCCCACTTTTGAGGGACACAATAACTTCGGCTTTTTCATCAGATTTGGTTCCATTTCTTGCTCTTAGGAACACTGTTAGTTCAAAACTTGAAAAGATGATTTC
>JALTMP010000365.1 GCA_027001645.1 Candidatus Heimdallarchaeota archaeon | reverse complement strand
TCAAACAACAACCTAAAGCAGATCCGATGTAGCAATGCGAATTGTTTCAAATATTTATTTAGCGATGGTACTCTGTCACCCTTTGCAGAGTTTACCTCTGGAAATGTGGGCAATAAGTTCCAAAACTGATCATGCGCAACAAATCGCCAAGGGAGGAAGTGATCAACAGAAAATCCTTTTTGCGGTAGGAGTTGGTTGGTGTATAGACACCTCGGGGAAATACGTGCTATGACATACGTCCAAATTTTCCTTGCGCGCGCAAGATCCCTTTGTAGCGGAGGGAGTAATTTGCCTACCAGGTTTGGTACATTTGGATTCTTTTTTTCGAGGTAATTTACCAGATTCCACAAAGTGAATCCCTCTAATATTCTTGAATGCTCTTTTAAGTATCTATACCAGTCGTCATGCACTTCAACAAATCCTACCCGCCCCTCTTCCATACCAAAAAGTCGGTACAAAGGAGGATTCGTGCTACTAAAATTTCTTTCTGCTAGATCTTCAATAATCTTGTTTCTTTGATGATCCGGCTTTCCCTTTAGCTCGGTCTCAAACCACGGTGATAGCAGACGGTATGGAACGTATCTGCACAAGTCGGAGATTTTCCGGTTAAGGGTTGAGCCTTTCAGGAGGTTAAGCAATTCTCTCAATTCGTTCTCAACTTCATCCGGTTGGGCGCTAACCTTTATCTTGGAAAAGGATGATGCTTCCACCACAATACTATTCAATCGATCCTGCTTGCCAAATGATAGCTTGTAATACACAATTGGATACCAGGCCAAGGAAATCATACGTATTAGAAGATCTGAAATCTTAATTGTTCTTGATTCAGAATTCAATACGCGTTGAATTAGCGCCAGAAACCAATAAAATTTGTAGGAGTTGGTTACATTGCCGAAAACTCTCGCCAGGGTGAGTACTGGTTTCCTGTGAATTTCCGGCAGGAACATTTGAATTTGCTTCATATTTTGCATGACTCGGTTGTTAATCCTTCGTGGTGTGGGCTATTGCTTCCATTTTGCCTTATTTGCTTTTCAAAATCTTTTTTCTTTCCCTCAAATTCCATTTGAAACATCCCCCCGAAGCTTTTTTCCGCGCTCTCTTTATCATATCGTTTGCGGGGCCAAGCTTTCTTCCCTGGAATGTAATTCCGTGCCGAGCTATATCGCCAGTGCTCCGGCTTTTCAACATACCCGCGTTTCACGAGGTTATATTGAATATATTCGATTATCTATAGCAGAATCTCTTCACTGGGGATGAGTTGCGGTTAAAATCCCTCCCGCCACACTTGATACTCACTTACTCTCTTGTGTCTTTTCTTGTAACACGACAATAGATAATAACAACTTCTGGTTGTCAGATTTTAATTGTTCGATAATATTTTTGGCTGTGTGGCGTTCTAAGTTATGGATGGCTTTGCTCAATCCCGGTGCCCGGCAAACAAGATAAAAATGATTGTCCAAAATAGCCCAGGTAAAAATCTTCAGTTTTTGTGCTCAACACAAAAATCTCAAAATCGGCTTTATTGATGATAATAGGAAGCCATTCGATAATAATGGAGGTTATGACATAAATGCCCTTTTTCTCATTAGTTTTCCATTAGCTTCTCATGAGAAGAGTCTTTCCCCTCTGTCACAAATCGAAATTGGTGCCAAATATGTCCCAAAGCTTTATTTCAAAGCAGTTTCTCTATTGGACTTGTTGCCGACGGTATAAACTTTTGTTCTCTTGAAGCAGCGGTTTTCATCCGTCCAAAATGCAACTTAGGATGAAAAGAGAAATCAATTGTTCATTATACCACTGCATGATTCACGCATTATGCAGATGATGAGGACCGTAAACCAAAAACAACCCTCACTTTGATTGTTTGGAAACTTCCGCACTCTCTGCCTGCTTTTTAATATATTCCCAAAAGGTCATCCCCTGCTGCTTGGCCTCTTCGGCGAGTAGTTTCCTGGCAATGTGAATTTGCTGGAGAGCGTAATCGGCTGGAAATTCCTTTTCGACTTGCTTTGCAATGTCATGAATACGCTTGGTATCCATAATTTATCACCTTTTATAATAATTCTGCAGGAGTTATAATCTCGATGTTCTTCAAATTTCTTATCGTGTTAATCATTCTGACAATATCTCTCGTCTTGCGCCTCACAATATGACGAAAATTCCAACTGAGAACATAATCCATTTCATTAAGCACAGATACAGCAATATGGAAGGCATCTTCTGGGTAGGATGCAGGTACTGCGCCATACTTCACATATTCCTCAGCCAATTCAGCAGTTGATTTAGTTATTTCAAGAACTGAAAAATCTTCTATGACCTCTCGCATTTTCAGTCTTAACTTGTGGTCAGGCGTTCTCTCTATTTCTGCTATTGTAAGCTCTGATATAAAGAGCGAATAAACAATCATTTGAGAAAAAAATTCTTGGGTCAAAGCCTTTCTCTCTGGATTCCTATCATCAAAAAGTGCAGAAATTACGGATGTATCCAAATAAATTTTCATTTTCTATAATCTTTTTCTTTAGCACCGCTCGTTAAATTTTGCCTGGATAAACTA
>JALTMP010000364.1 GCA_027001645.1 Candidatus Heimdallarchaeota archaeon | reverse complement strand
CATCAGAAGATTTGCAAAAATACAATACTACGTTTTTGGAAGGGCTAGAGAAAGGCAAAACCCTAACCCTTGAAGTAATTAAGGATCCAGCAGATCTAAATTCTGAAAGCAAGCAAGTGCAGATCTCCGAGTACTTCTCAGCTAGTATTGATGGCAACCCATTTTCGCTCGGAGAAGAAAACATTCCTTCAATATGGTTTGTCTATTATGAAAGCTCTTCGATAACAGTGACATTGTCAGCTTGGCTAATCAGCCCATTAATGCTCGAATTTCAAAATGGTTCCAAAATCACACTTATCGAATACACAAAACTTCAATCAGCTGAGTATGCTATTGGCGTTAGCATAACAGAAGATGAGCGAACTTATACCATAGACATTCCCGCACTTAGTACAAAATACACGATTGAAAAGGAAACCGGTGTTTTAGAATACTTTCTTTCGACATATTTTTCCGATTTTGTTTTTGAAATGCAAAGGATTTCAGATACAGGGAAGGCATCCTTTCTTGCTTTTGGCTCTAGTGCGTTTCTCATTTTTGGTCTCGGAAGCATAGCCGTTCCAGTGCTTTTGAGACGAAAACTGACCACCTGAAAGACAAAAGCGTGAGCTCCGATATATTCAATGCTTAAGAAAACGAGGAATAAGACCCGATTCTTGAACGTCAATCCTTTGTTCTTGGAGTTTTTGGAATTACTTTTTGAAGGAAGCGAGTGAATAGTTCTTTTGCTTTCCAACAGTTTCGATACACTTTATCCCATTCGTTGTTTATAGCTGCAGAATTTGCTCGAGCCAGAAACATGACTGCTTGCTCTAGAGTAATTTGGATGTCTTCTTTTTTTCGTGGAGTTTTTGCAGTCTTGTGGAACATTGCTTTCCATGTAGTTTGTCTTGCGGGAACTTCTTCTTTCATCTCTCCAAAAGTGAGCCTAGCGAGGATAAACTCTGTATCTGCCCGTATTTCCCAGACTTGCTCGTAGAATTCTTCTCTTCTGTCTAGATTAAACTCTTCCAAAAGCTCATCTGCCTCTCCTGAGAGAACCGAGAGATCTTCAATGATGCTTTTAGCACTCCCATACTCTGCATAAACGTCATTAGGAGACAACGATAAGACCTTTGGAATTTCTGATTCGTTCTCAATCTTAACAAGCTCGTCATCTTGATTCTCAGACATGTCTTTCCCTTCCCACATTTATGGATTTAAAGATTAGAACTTCTTTGCCATATAGGGACCAAGCAAATGATACCCGTTTTTGCGATAATACTCGCGAACCCCTACACCACTAATAACTGCAATTCCATCATAACCGTAGTCTTGGGCAATGTTCTCCGCTTTTCGCAGCAATCGTTTTCCATAGCCTTTGTGCTGGACAGTAGCGGTTTCTGAAGGGTTGTCTCCTATGGGAATTGCTTGTCCATAAACGTGTAGCTCGCGCACAACTGCTTTTCCGTTCAGCTCATCAATGAATACATTATTGGGCAACAATCTTAGTCTTAGAAAACCTATCAAAATATCGTTTTCTACGTCTTCATAGGATAAAAACAACTCTGTTGCCCCCGAGGCTTGATAGGAGCGAGTAATTAGCTCTACTGCCTCTTCATTGAATTCTCGTTTCTGATAGTAAACCCTATGCCCAAATTCTCTGCAACGAATGCATCTACATGTCTCCCCGAGTGTTTTCATTCTCTCTTGAACAATTTCTCTCGCATTTCCTTTGGTAGGACCAAACACAATCAGAGGGGCAGGTAGGTCTCTTAAGGCGCGTTTAATTCGTACATAAGGCGGTGTCATTTTTTTGGCAGTGTGAATCACTTCAAATGCATATTCGTTGTCTATTGGCTTGTATTTTCCTTGTTCCACCCATCTTGCCAGGGGCGTGTTTTCGATAACTTGGGTTGGGTAGATTTTGATTTCGTCAGGTATGAAACGTGAGTCATAATACAAACGTCGAATATTTTCAATATCGGATTCAAGAGAGCTACCAGGGAGCCCCGGCATCATATGTGCTGTAATTTTGAAGCCGGCATTTCTTAAGTTTCTAAAGGCCTCAATGGTGTCATCTATTGTATGATCCCTTCTGACCAGCTGGATTACTTCCTCATTAAGGGTTTGGACTCCCACTTCTACACGAGTCGCTCCAAAGGCAAGCAAATCTTTTACATGTCTTTCCTTCAACCAGTCTGGACGAGTTTCTATTGTTAATCCAACGCATCGATGTTTTGCGGTTTCATTGATTCTATGGGCTTCTGCCAGGGTTTCAGATCTTACTCCGTTTAGCGCTTCAAAAACCCCTAGTAGGAATTTCTTTTGATAATCAATGGGAGTGGAATTGAACGTTCCCCCCATTACAATGACATCTATTTTGTCCGTATTATGTCCCGTTGCTTCTAACTGCCTAATCCTCTGAGAAACCTGTTTATGGGGGTCGTATTGGTTCATTTTCGCCCTCATGCTTGCAGGTTCCTGGCCCGTGTAAGATTGTGGAGTGTTCCATGATGGGCCACCAGGACAATAAACACACCGGCCGTGAGGACAGGAGAAGGGAGCAGTCATCACCGCAATAACTGCGACACCAGAAATTGTGCGTACGACTCTCGTCCGCAGAATGGGAGAAAGTATCTTTTTTTCCTCATCTGAAGCGATTGCCAGAATATCGCTGTTACGGGGATGTTTTGAACCACCATGCTTCCCGATGATCTCTCGCTTAATTCTCTCAATGTCTGAACGCGATAGATTCTTTGCGATGGCTAGGCGAAGCAATTCATTCTTGATTTCGTTGATAGCCTCATGATCTAGTTTTTGCATGAATTCCACCAAATTAGTCGTAAAGTACATTCAAGTGAGAAAATATAGTATTTCTTCGCTGAACCGCCTAGACAGTCTTGAGCCATAGCTCGAAGTATTTAGCCAAAAGAAAAAACCCCGCAGCCACGGGGGCGATTCTTTTCCTATCTTCGTCTCTTTTGGGGCTGTCCCCAAGGCTTGCCTTTGATGAAACGATTATAGTATTTTTTTCTGAGACTTACCCGTGGAATGGGGGTGTGTCTTTCCTTTGCTGGGACCTTCGGCGTTTTTTTACGAACAATTCCTGCATTCTGGAGACGACCGTGAGTCATGTTTCTTCAGACTTTTTGTTCTTAATTGCCATTATAAAATAATCGATAAGGGAATTCTTGGTTTCATCTTGCAAAGCTCTTTTCTCTCTCAATGGGACTTTATTCATGTCCATGTGCTAGTACGCAGACTTTTGGTACAAACCGATTACAAATGTTTTTTTACCTCTAACCTCTCATGGCACAACGTGATCAACTTATGAACATTAAGAAGAGGGTCTTGGTGTTTTCTGGTTCCGTGTTTCTTCTCGAATTCTCTTTTTTCTCATATTCCCTTTACTGGAACTCAAAATGGGGATGGAATGAGCTTCGAGCAAGCATTTCTTTGTTGCTTTTTTTCCTTGCCAGTTATCAGTTTTCAGAAGTATTGATTTGCTCTCTTGACAAGAAACAATTTGGTAAGATCTATGGGCACGTCTCCATCACTTTCTTGCCTCCCCTTGGACTTTGGCTGATACGATCTACTAACACATCTACCTACGGTCTTGAATATATCACGACAGTGCTTGCCTTTGTTTTCGTGTTGATTTTCGCAAGAGGTGATGACACAGTTCAAATTATTGCTTGCGAGAGGTGTTTTGTGCGCTATCGATATGATGGAAGTGCCACGCATTATGGAAAATACTATTTTGGCACTATTGCAATTGCACTTACTTTGCTTCTTGCTGATCTTGTGGAAATCTTGGCCAATGACTTCGGTCTCCGATTCAATGATCCATCTGTGCTTCTCCTCACTGGTTATTTGGTCTTTCTCATCCCAACCGCAATTTCCCTCTATGTATTCAAGATGGATGGAAGCCTCGTCTCCTCTACTATGTGCAAATGGGCCTCTTTATTCGCATTAATCCTTATTGTTCTTCTCATTCAAAGCGCTTGATTCAAAGTATGCCAAGTTTTTGCACTCACTTTTTTAATAAAACACTTAATGGGTAAAACTGAGCTCATTTTGCACTATGCCCTTAAGGCTTATTCACAATTACTCGCATAATGTTTTTCTTAACCTCGCGATGGATCATTCGCTCTTTGAATATCATTACTTGAATCCAACTCCGCTCATGATCCGGATTTGGAAGAACGAACCTTCTGTCATTGTTGGGAGAAGCCAGGACATTCACTCAGAAGTGGAGTTTAGTACTTGTGTCAAACACAACATTCTTGTTGCTCGCCGGATTTCTGGTGGAGGTACCGTTTATCATGACTTGGGAAACTTGAATCTGAGCTTTTTCCTCTTTCTCCCCTCATTATCTTCTTGGGGAGTCAAAGATATTAGCGCCGCACGATCGTTTATCTCTACACACGTTGCAAGAGTATTGCAGGACTTAGGTTATAATGTATCTGTGGGTGATAGAAACTCAATTTTTCTTAAAGATCGGAAAATTTCTGGATCTGGCGCCTATTTTAGAAAGAACGTATTACTTCATCAAATGACGTTGCTGTTCAATGCAAACTTAGATCTCCTTGAGAAAGTACTGAAGGCTAGATTCAATTATGCAACAAAGCGTTTTCCCAGTGTTTATTCCCCAACAACAAACCTTGTTGGGCTTTCAGAAGATTGGTTTATCTCTCGGCTGGTAACACACTTTCAGGAAGTTTTTGATTCTCCCTTTGAAAAGACAAGTATCTCCGAAAAAGAGCAAAACCTTGCCAGTTATTTGGAAAAAATATTGTATAGAAATGAAAAGTGGATAATGCACGGGGATAGAAGTGCTCTTCCTTTAAGATTACCTCTCTAAAGGAGGTGAAGGGTGTTACTCTATAAGATTCGAGTGTGAAGCCTTGCTATGAATGATTCCCATTCGATTGGTATTAAATGGAATATACAGTATGTTGCCAAGCTGTTTTTCTTTTGTATATTTTGAAAAGTCAGGAATTAGCCATGTGTAGGGGTCTAGGATGTTGATTTCGATACTTCCAGAGACAAAATCATATACCGGCTCTATTCCTTTCGCTGCTTGCAATAGGGAGTTATAATAGTTTACAAAAGCTTGCTCAAGGTGCTTCTGTCCGCCCATAATTATTTCGCTTTGTAGTGTTTTAGCCATTTGTTGTTCTAAAGAATCTAGGTCTGGCTGATCAAAAATTAGGGTGAGTGTCCAGAGGAGTATTTTGATCGCAACTCGGTGCCGCGGCCAGAATGGGGATGTCTTCTTAGCAAGCTCTTGGAGGTGGTAAATTAGGCGAGAGTGATTGAGGGGGTCTCCGGCATGAGCATCGACGTAGATTTCGGCTAGTATTCTTAGAAAGTGCAGGTTGGGATTCTGCTGAACTGGGACTTGCTCAAGCAAGGGTAGAAATGGCGAAAGCGATGCATGAAAAACGCTACTATTATTCATTTGAATGCTTTTCAGAACAAATAGTGGAATTAATTGTTCAACAATTTCCAAAGCCAGTTGCGTTGCTATTGAGCTTGTTGACGGGCTTGCTTTCTGAGCAATTTGCATGACGTCATCGAAGGCGTCTTGCTGATATTGAATTGCTCTTTCAATTAGTTCCAGTGATTGTGGGTCCTGTGTTATGAGTGAGCTGTATAACGCCTCAATAGTTACTTTCCAGGTTTTGAAGACATGTCTTCCAATAAGCACTACATTCTGGATTTCATCTCTTCTTGAAGGGTCATCATTTCGATCGAGTATTCCCTCATCGTATAATCTCTGTAGCTCGTCTAGTCTCGCATCCATTTTTTCTTCAAGTTTTTCCGCCAGCCTGATAAGACCAAGGTGAATTGGTGGTTCAATAAATCCATGAGAATCGATCTCTTGTGGCCACAGTTCACCAAGCTTTGAGTAGGTCAATAGTGGAATGGAATAAGCGCGGATAATTGGTAAGAGAGTGACGGTAACTCGCTCAAAGAAAATATTCCGATTTAACGGGTCGTTTTTGTAGATTTCTTCGTAAACGAGTAAGTCTGAAACTTTCAGTACAAGAGAAGCATATCGAAAAGCATTGTTTGCCCAATTAATGAAATCTTCATAATGCATCGTTGGAATCGCAGTCAATGCTGCAGTGTAGACAGATTCGGCTGACATGACAGCATTAAGTAGTGCTGTCAGGCTTTTCCTATAATTAGGATCTTCCTTGGGCGGAAGCGTGGGGATTTTTTCTATTTTTGGGATTCCAACGAGTAATCGAGAGAGAAGATTTGCTTGAGCTTGAAGCCTTGTCATATCTGTTCCTTGCTGATAGTAAGTCGCGAACACCCCTAGCAATAGATTGTGAGAAGCAGTTAATTCAAGCCAAACCGTTTGATAGTCCTTTTCGTTAGGAATTTTTGTCAGAATGTTGTTAAGAGTGGTAATGGCAATCGATAAGGTTGTAACTAGTCTTTCAGGATCAGTATGTAATTCAGCAATCAACCGATTTGTTGCTTCCTTAATTGAATTAATCCGTCTATTGATCAGCATGACTTTGTGGCTAGTTCCCAGCTGTCTTTCTCGACTAGTTTCCAAGAATTCAAGGAGGTCATCTAATGCGTGGATCAGGTCTGAATGGCGAAGGTCGTTTTCGCGCTTCAAATCCCGAGGAAAAGACATGAAAATACTTGGCAATCTTACTTTAAATCTCAATCGCTTGTTTTGTCCAAATCTGTAGGAATTGCATTCTGAGTTGCTTACTTAGTATCTTAATACTATTCTCAAGAGCTACTGTTCATTTATTATGTTTTTTGGATTGGGAATATGAATCGCTTTGCCAAGCGTTGCTTCTGCAGCTTCCATTATCATTTCGGGGAGAGTTGGGTGTGGGTGCATGGTAAAACCAATATCTTCTGTAGTCGCTCCAATCTCAAGGGCTAGGGCGATTTCGCTGATAAGATCTGAAGCATGAGGTCCAACAATCTCTGCTCCTAATAAGACGCCAGAATTCTTGTCAGCGATCAATTTTACGAATCCCTGCGTTTCCATCTGACTCATTGCTTTTCCAGAAGCCCCCCACATCGCCCGAGAAACCACGACCTCATACCCTTCTTGCTTAGCTTTCTTTTCGCCAATTCCTGCTATCGCTATTTCTGGATCCGTAAATATGGCACTTGGAACAGCTCTGAAATCGTATTCCGCGTTCTTTCCAGCGATTACTTCTGCCGCTATGATTCCTTGTTTCATGGCTTTATGTGCCAAGAAAGGCATTCCAGTACAGTCCCCAATTGCAAAAATATGAGGCACGTTGGTTCTTTGCTGATTATCAACAATTATGAATCCCTTTTCGTCGGTTTTTATCCCAGCTTTTGAAATTCCTAGTTCTTCAGCGGTCGCAATTTTCCCTACGGAGAGCAAGATTTTGTTGGCTTGGACCATGACTTCTCCTTGCTTTTCTGTTTCGATCTTGACAGACAATGTCCCCTTTTCTTCTACGTAACTAACTGCCTTCGAATTAGTGTAAATTGTAACCCCTAACTCCTTGAGTTTTCGCTTTACCGGTCTCACAAGCGCGGAGTCGACTCCCGGGAGTATTTCTGGCATTAGTTCCACAATGGTTACTTTAGAGCCAAGTTTTGCATACACCGTGCCGAGTTCAAGGCCAATGACGCCCCCGCCAATAATCAGAAGATTCTCCGGAATTTCCTTTAGCTCCAGCGCGCCTTTAGCACTAAGCACTTTTTCTTCGTCGATTTCAAACCCTGGCAGAGACATAAATGTAGTTCCAGTGGCAATAATGATTTGGTGTGGCTCAATGATAGTTTCTTCTCCATCTCCTCTATCTATCTTGATCTGATCTTTGTTGAGGAACGTTGCTGTGCCAATAACGGTTTTAACTTTATTAGTTTTGAGAAGTTGTTTGATACCATCTATCAAGCGTGTTTGAATTCCTGCTTTCCACTGTTGCAGCTTCTTCATATCAATTGCTGGTTTTTGCACAATTATGCCCATCTCAGCTGTATCTCTTCCGATTTTGTGATATAGATTGGCAGCAGAAATTAATGCTTTTGATGGTATGCATCCCCAATTAAGGCATTCTCCTCCTATGGTGCCCTTATCTATTACTACGACTTTTTTCCCTAATTGAGCTGCTCTAATCGCTGCTACGTAGCCACCTGGTCCAGCCCCGATTACCGCAACATCTGGATTCTCTATTTTGCTCATTTGGTTCACAACCTCTGATAAATGCCGTGATTTAATAGCTTCTAGGTTTTTTCAGATCGCTAAATCTCATCTTCAAAAGCTAGCAACGCTGGATTTTCGATGTATCTCATGACTTCTTTCATGAATCTCGCAGCGTAAGCACCGTCTACTAATCGGTGGTCACAGGATAAGCTTAGAAACATCATTGGCCTTATCACGATCTCTGGTTTACCATTTTCCTCGATGACGACGGGACGTAGCTTTTTCTGCATTATACCAAGTATTCCAACTTCGGGCCAGCGAATGACTGGGGTTGCCATTACTCCGCCGATATTCCCAATTGAGGTTAGTGAAAAGGTACCTCCCGTTACATCATCGAGTGTTAGTTTCCCACTTCTGGCCTTTTCAGCTAGTTCCTTTATTTCGGTCGCGAGTTCCCAAATTGTCTTTTGATCTGCATTCTTGATTACTGGAACCATTAATCCTTGTTCTGTATCAACGGCTATGCCTATATTGTAGTAGTGCTTAACAATGATCTCATTTTTCTCATCATCAATTGTGGCATTGAGATAGGGGTATTTTTTCAAAGCCGGAATTAAGCATTTAATAATTAGGGGTAAGTAAGTAACCTTGGTTCCGTATTTTTCTGCGAAGGGCTTCAGATCATTTCTAAGACGGTCTAGCGCTGACACATCTACTTCATCCATCAATGTGAAGTGAGCTGCCGTTTGCTTTGATCTTTGCATCGCGTTGGCGATTGTTCTTCGAATGCCTCTCAGGGGTAGTCTCTCTTCACCACCGATAACGTGTGCCTTAGCAGAAACTCGAGGTTGTCGTTTCTTCGATTGGGAATTGAGGTATGCATCAAGATCTTGTCGAGTAATCCTTCCACCGGGTCCCGTTCCTGGAATGTCGCGAAGGTCCACTCCAGCTTCTCTTGCTAATCTCCTAACTGCTGGTGCAGCAAGGACTTTGCTCGGCTTTGATTTGCTTAGCTTTTTACCCGTTCTAATGACCTTCATGGGCTTTGATGCCTTAAACAAAGGTGAATCATCGATCTCTTCAGAATCTTTCGTCTTCTTTGTCTCTCCTTTTCTTTCAGAGGCTTTTTCCACTCTCTTTTTGCCCATTTCGGTGTCAATTGAAACCAGAATCTCTCCAACGGTGATAATCTCCCCTTCTTGCTTGTGAATCTTCAAAATCTGACCCGCAACTGGTGCAGTTATTTCAGCGTTGACTTTTTCCGTTTGGATTTCAACCAATAACTGTTCCAATTGAACAAAATCTCCTTCTTTAACATGCCATTTTAGGATCTCTCCTTCGTGCACTCCTTCTCCTATGTCTGCAAATCGTAAATCAAAAACCATTTTTTTCCTCTCCTAGAACCCGTATGAACGCAGAATGCTATCAAGCACTCTTTCAGCACTCGGCATGTAGTCATGCTCTAATACAAAGGGAAACGGCGTATCATACCCCGTTACTCGCATAATGGGGGATTCCATATATTCAATCCAGCGCTCAGCAACTAATGCAGATAACTCTGCCGCAAATCCTGCTGTTTTTGGCGATTCAGTCACACTGATTACTCTTCCCGTTTTTTTCACTGATGTTTCAATAGTTCCAATATCAAGGGGAACAAGCGTTCTGAGGTCAATAACCTCGCAATCAATATTATGTTGATCCATGGCTCGTTCTGCGGCGTCCATTGCGATATGAAGCATTGCTCCATAGGATAGTATTGTTATATCGCTACCACTTCTAACGACGGTTGCCTTACCTAAGGGGACGGTGTATTCTTCTTCAGGAACTTCTTCTCTAAATGCTCGATAGATTCGTTTGGGTTCAAAGAATAAAACGGGATCGGGATCTCGAATTGCACTAATCAAAAGACCCTTTGTGTCATAGGGA
>JALTMP010000363.1 GCA_027001645.1 Candidatus Heimdallarchaeota archaeon | reverse complement strand
AATGATTGATAAGAACTCCAATACTTTTCATCTTCGCTTTGACAAAATGAAAGCTGCGGAGGGAATACTAAAACTAGGAGAGGGAAGCAATACCATAAAAGTGGTTATCAAATTCGTGAGGTATACTAAGGATCTCACACCATTCATCAATGAACTACGCCAGTACCAATTTATCGATTCAAAAGAAGAGGGTTACTAATGCCTCAAAAGACAGTGGAATTTAATCTAACGATTTCTTCTCCGCAGGATTTACAAAAAGCGGTAAGACTTGCCCCAATTCTTGATATTTCAACAATCGTTATTCAGGATCCACATGACCGCGTTTTATTCGATGGGTTTCCAGAGCCATTAATTATTGAAGAAGTTTCAATTTATCGGAAAACAGTTTTACGTGGGGAAACAAGAAGAATCCAAGCATCATTAAAGCAAGTGAGGCGTTCCAATCACATAGTATTGGTGGAACCGGAGGACGCCAAACAAGCAACCTGGGCAGTACTAGAGCCAATGGTTGACGGATTGTTCATTTCTCATGGAGCCTCTGGAAAAGAAACAGGACTCAATGTTTCGACGCTTTTGAGAAAACACGAAAAAGTGATTGAGATTGATCTCAGCCCAATCTTTCTTGAACGAGAGGACAAACTATCTCGAATACTTCGGGCGTACAGAAGAATAATCCAAAAACTTAATCCAAGGACCCACCAAATAATTCTGAGTAGTGGGGCACGAGGACCTTGGTTCATGCGAAGAGGAAAAGCATTACGAGGCTTGAGTAAGACCTTTGGCCTTTCGATAGAACAAACGCCCTATGCAACAACCAAATATCCACGAGATATCTTGAAAACGAACACCGAAAAGCTATCCCCCGGTTACCAAGGCGGAGGAATCTGGGTGGTTACGGATGAATAAAGAAAGACAAAGGTATTTAGCATTCAGAATAATTACTGAGGACGAATCAGTTACTATTCCTAAGGAGGCCTTCATCCAGAATCTCTGGCGAGTCACTCGGGAATTATGGGGAGCTGTTGGGGCGGCTGCTTCTGGGTTTTATCTAATGGAATATGATGAGCACTACAAAACAGGGTTGCTAAGATATGCTCACAACTTTCGAAACGAGCTGGAATCAGTTTTAGCTTGCATAACATCAATAGATGGAAAAAAAGTTCTTGTAACGTCTCTGATTACATGTGCAACGATTAATAGGGCGAAGAGGAGTTTAGAAGAGATGGACAGAGAGGAATAGGTTGCAGAAGCAGAAAGTTTAGGAATGAGAGCCCCCATTTGCAATTGGGAGCGATGATAGACACCATCCCAGCCGGAGTGTTGCAATGACGAGCCCGTGACAAGCTTGAGCTCCTTCTAATCTCGACTACAACCATCAATTATCAGTTCGAATAATTCCTTTCATTTCTGAAAGGACCTGAGCACGATAATACTCATAGAATGCTCCTTTCCGTTGAATCAATTCAGACCAAGTTCCCTCTTCAACGATTTTCCCATCCTCCAATACAATAATTCGGTCAACATTCTTCAAAGTGGATAATCGATGGGCAATAACAATAGTTGTTGAGTGCTTAAGAACAGTTTCTGTAGCGTTCTGAATCTCATACTCAGTAAAGGGATCTACGCTTGCTGTGGCTTCATCAAGAACAATTACTAAAGGGTTCGAAACTAGAGCTCGCGCAAAGCTTAGTAGTTGCTTTTCTCCTTGTGATAATTGAACTCCACGAGGACCAACGATTGAGTCGTATCCTTCTGGAAGTTTTTCAATAATCTTATCAAGACCAATTAGCTTCGAAATTTGAAGAATCTCTTCCATTGACGCATTCGGATTTCCGAACCGAATATTTTCCATAATCGAAGCATTGAAGAGAAAGGGATCTTGAGGAACAAGCACGATTCGCTTCCCAATGTAGTCCAAGGAGAAGTCCCTCAAGTCAATTCCATCTAGTCGAATAGACCCTCGAGTGGGATCATAGTATCTTAGCACGAGTTTTCCCAAAGTTGTTTTGCCAGCACCGGTATGTCCTACGAGGGCAATTGATTCACCGGGAGCAATGTGGAGAGTAATTCCTTTGAGAGCAAAGGTTTTTTCTCCATCATACGAGAACCAGACATCATTTATCTCAATTTTTCCTTGGGGCTCATCTGGGATTACGGGATTCTTTGACTCTTTTACGCTACTTTCCTGGTTAGAAATCCGTTTTACTCTCTCAAGAGCGGCCAATGCACTTTGGAATAGAGAATAAAACATGGTCAAAGAAAGAATGGGGTCAAATAGCATTCCTTCATACCGAATGAATGCAACAATTAATCCAACGGAGATCTCGGTTTGGCCAGCAATTTGATTCCGCCACAACGCATATGCAATGATTAGAAGAATCGCAGTAGAGCTCAAAGTCTTTATTGATGGCAGAATCAGCCCAACAATGACGTTCTGCTTAATGTTGGCACGATAATTTTCTTCATTGATTAAGGCAAATTCATCTTTGAGTCTTTCTTCTTGCGCATAAACCTTTATCACATGGATTCCGCTAATCGTTTCTGCTAGCTTTGAGGTGAGCTTAGCAACACTTTGGCGAATGGCCCGATAAGCTTCTCGAGCAAATTTTCGAAGATAATAGAAAATAATTCCCACAAGAGGGGTGACTAGCAAAGTAACCCCGGTAAGTCCAGGGGACAGCCAGAGCATAATGGCGACTAAGCCAATTAATCGCATCAGATTTGCAATTATGTCAGTTAAACCATTTCTTAAGAAATCAGCAATTGTATCGATATCATTGGTCAGGATGCTCGTCAAACGCCCAGATTCTTCAGATTCATAAAAGTCCATAGAAAGATCAATGAGCTTTTCAAAGGTATCATTTCTAATATCGTAAACAGTTCGTTGCCCAAGATAACTAATGAGGAAAATTCTGGCGATGTCTGTCACCCATGTACTAAAAACCACGAGAAGGAAAATTGCGGTAATCTTCCAGAGCTCGGATTCACGCTTTGGGATAATATAGTTATCAATCGCGATCTTCAATATTAGGGGATTTAAGATGGCCAAGAGAGAACCAAGCCCAAGAATCCCAAGAATGGCAAGAATTAATTTGGAATATGGCCTCAGAAAACCGGCAAAGAATCGTAGAAGTTCCATGTCGGAAAATTCCCTTTCCTTTCTACTCGAATCTTGACTAAATCTTCTCGAAAAACTCATGGTGAATTATCTCCGTTCCCGGGTCATGTTTTCAAGAATGGTCTCCGCGAGTTCAGGATCAATCGTTCTTGATGCATAGATATCCCAATAGAGACCTTTTCTAGCAAGTAAATCATTATGTGTTCCTTCCTCAACAATACGGCCGTTCTTTAGGAGAAGAATACGATCAGCGAGGCGAAGATTCCCAAGGCGTTGCGTGATGATGATAACAGTTCTCCCTTCAACGACTTTTGCCAGAGCCTTATGCAGTTCTTGTTCGGTTTGAGAATCTATGGAAGACGTTGTGTCATCCAAGATAAGAATGGAGGCATCAGCGAGGATTGCTCTAGCGATTGCAACGCGCTGTCTTTGCCCTCCACTAAGCCGAACACCCCGTTCCCCGACCAATGTATCATATCCCTCGGGCAATGTTTCTACAAAATCATGAAGTTGAGCAATTTTGCTGGCCTGAATGATTTCATCCATAGAAGCACCAGGGTTCGCAAAAGCAATGTTTTCCTTGAGAGACGTACTAAAGAGAAATGTGTCTTGCCCGACAAAGGCGATTTTCTTTCTCAACTCATGTAGGTGATATTTCTTGACATCAATACCATCGATTAGAACACGGCCTTTATCAGGGTCATAAAATCGCGGAATCAGATTAACAAGTGTGGTCTTGCCACTGCCTATGGAGCCTAGAATGGCGACTTTTTCTCCACCCTTGATTTTTAGATTAAGATTTTGCAATACGGGTCTAGTTGAACCAGAGTAGGAGAAAGTAACATTATCGAATACAATTTCTCCCCGAAGCGACTTTGGAATAGGAATGGAATCTGTTTCAATAATTCTTGGTTCTCGATTTAGAATTTCGTAAACTCTTGAGCTCCCCGCCTTTGCTTGTTCATATAACGCCAGAAACCAAGCTACAAAACGAATGGGTAGTGCGAGCATCGCTAAGTATGTTATAAAAGCCACAAACGTGCCGATTGAAATGACGCCATTAATTACCGTAATGCCTCCAAAATAAATGACTAAGCCAGTGATTACCCCGATTGTCAGAAAAACCAGGGGGATATAAGTTGCTCTTTCTTTAGCAATTTGTAGCTGAAGATCAAAGTACTGATGATTCTGACTCTTGAAGATATTCTTTTGAATGGATTCACCGTGATATGCTTTCACAACAGTAATTCCTTCAATCGTTTCCTGCGCAACAGTAGAAACATCTCCGAATAATTTTCGCTGCTTTATGAATAAGGGGCCAATCTTCCTGCCAAACATTGCCATTATGAACACAAGAGGCAAACCAAGGAATACAACAAGAGAAAGAAGCACTCGGTCGATATTCCACAAAAGGACTAGTAAACCAAAATAAACAAGCAAGCCTTGCATAGAAATCCGAGAGCCCATAGAAAGAAACCGACGAATGGCCTCGACGTCCGCAGTTCCCCTCGTAAGAAGTTGCCCAGTCTCCTGATGTGAAAAGAAGGCCACATCTTGTTTGATGAGAGAGTCAAAAACTTTGTTTCGAATGTCTTTCACAGTCTTTTGCGCCGCAATTTCCGAGGTAACACGGGAAAAGAAGTTCATTCCACCAGAGAGGATGGCCAATAGAAGGATGAATAGAAGAGAGAACGTAAGACGCGAGTAATTTTGAAGAACAAAAGTTTCATCAATAATCTCTCGGATTACGAGTGGGATCCAAAGGTCAGAGCCAACACTAACAATCATGAACAGCAAGGAAAGGAGATAGTAGTGCCAATAACGCTTAGCCTCAAGAATGACTTGGTAGACTTCACCCGTACTCAAATTAACCCATGAAAGTTATCTGCGAGGCATTCTTATCTTTCTTGGTCTTTCCTAGATAAAATGTAGCAAGAAAAAATAGGGCCTATGGACTCCGAAAAAAGTAAAAGAACTGATTCAAACACTACTCGTTCATTTTATGCTTTCTCTAGCAAAGATGTTAGAAGAACTCTGTTCAGATGTGATTGTTGAATAAATCGCTAAAGTTTTCAGAAGTAGAGACAGAAAGAATTAATTTATCTGGTAAGATCGCCGATAACTCCGCCGAATTTAAAGCGCATATTGGCTTGTATTAGAAATCAATCGGTCTTCGGGCGTAATATCCAGAACGAAGTTCATGGTAATAGCTAAGCTCCTTTTCACCAAGTCGATAGCATAGCCATACTGGTTCACCCCCGCGTTCACTTAAAAAATCAATTAATCCGGTCTGAATATCCCTTACAACAACGCCCTTAGCCTGAAGATCTTGAATGATCCTGTAAGTTGCTTCATCGAAGGAATCAACAATCATTCTGGCACGGGAGATCTTATGAACATCAGTACTAGTCTTTGAGATCTTTACTAATTCATCATAGGCGTGATGGAACTTTTCGTGTATTTCTTGAAGTCTAAATAATTCATGTATAACTAGGGGTAGAAGCTTTCTGGCTTCATCAACGCTAACCATTCGGAGATGACTATCCACATTCGCATTCTTACTTTTGTGTCTTAAAAACGATGGTAAAGATCCAAAATGGTAACACCAAATACTTAATCACAGAATAATAAAGCGTGAAATTGAGAAAAGATGCCAAAAAAAGTCGCGATGATTGGAACAGGTTATGTTGGCCTAGTAACAGGGGTATGCTTTGCAAGCAAAGGCCATGATGTAACTTGTGTTGACGTAATACCAGAAAAAGTTGAACAAATTAATGAGGGTAAAACACCAATATTCGAACCAGGACTTGAAGAATTATTACTTAATGCAAGAAAAGAGGGGCGTCTGGAAGCAACCTTGGATGGAGCTTCTGCAATTAAAAAGGCAGAGTTAATATTCATAGCTGTTCCAACGCCGTCTAAAGAAGACGGTTCAATTGATTTGTCATTTATTGAAGAAGTGAGCCACACCATCGGGAAGACCATTAGAGACGTTACAGACAAAAAGACAGTTGTTGTGAAATCAACAGTTATCCCGGGAACCACAGAGAAAGTTGTTGGAAGAATAATCGAGGAAGAAAGTGGGAAGAAAAGGGGAATAGGATTTGGACTAGCAATGAATCCTGAGTTTTTGAAGGAAGGAAAAGCGGTTGAAGATTTTCTAGATCCAGACCGAATCGTAATTGGGGCGATTGACTCCGAATCATTTAATGAGGTAAAAGCATTATACGAGTGGGCAGAGGCCCCGATCCTTGAAACATCGCCAACAACAGCTGAGCTCATTAAATATGCCGCAAATAGCTTTTTAGCTATGAAGATATCCTTCATCAATGAGATTGCTAATTATTGTGAACTTCTAGGCGTCGACGTGAAAGATGTAGCTCAAGGCATTGGTCTCGACGAAAGAATTTCTCCCAAATTCCTACGAGCAGGAGCTGGATTCGGGGGAAGCTGTTTTCCGAAAGACGTGGCAGCACTTTATTCCCATTCCAAACAACTTGGCAGAGAGCTAATACTCTTAAGATCAACACTGGAAGTAAACAAGCAACAACCTCTAAGAACCGTTGAGCTTCTCCGCGAAGAGGTTGGAGATTTATCTGGAAAAACAATTGCGATTCTGGGCCTAGCTTTTAAACCAGATACGGATGACATGAGAGAAGCTGCTTCAATTCCAATAATTGAACAATTGATTAAAGAGGGAGCAAGAGTCAAAGCAACGGACCCAATAGCAATTCCGAACGCTAAGAAAATTCTGTCTCATCCAAACATCAATTACTATGATAAGATAAATGATGTTTTGAAAGAAGCAGATGCCTTGATCTTAGTTACTGAATGGGATGAATATAGACAGTTAAGCCCTTCTGATTTGAAATCTTTAATGAAAGGGGATGTTGTAATTGATGGTAGAAGGATCTGGAATCCAGAGCTATTTCATAAGCATGGGTTACGATATCGTGGCATTGGGCTTGGAAAAAAGAAGAATTGATTCAAGGTTTTAGAATTCACGGTGTTATTGCCGACGGAGCAACGCAAGCATTGATTTTGATGTTTTCTCGTCGAATTTCTTTGACGTGTATGCTTCAAATATGTCATGAACCCGTAAACCAACAGAGTTTGCAAGGTTATGCAGATTCTTAGGGTTCAGAGGATGAATTGTAAGTTGCATCTTATCTAGATATTTCCATTTCTCTTCAATTTTTGAAATGACGTTGACATTTAGAGAGATTTGTGGAGAAAAGTCCAAGAATCGTTGGACGATGATGTTTTGATCGGCGACTTGAGTTTCTCTCAGCGGGTAGTAACGGCCTAGGGCTTTTCGCACTTTGTAATTAACGGCGTGCACAACGATAGAACCATTGTCTTTGAGAAGTTGCTTTGCATGGAGTAGAGCAGATTTAATTAGTTGGGGGGATCCAAACAGAGACAACGAATTGTGAGGGAAGAAAACAACATCATAACGCAGATCCCCCATGAATTCGGGGTTTACACTTCGTATGTCAACATCTTGAATGTTGTTAGGAAGGTTGTTTCCAATCAGTGTGCCTATGTTTTGACCATAGGGATACCACCCACTAGCCAACAGCCCCTTAGTTGTGAATTCACGAATATAATTTTCATTCAGAGCCCATGCATCAAGAAAACTATGATTAGCATACTCCTCTTGTTTCCCATAGATAACAGACAGGAGCGTCTTTACTTGTGCTTCTGTGTTTTGCGGAGGCAGAAAAGCATCTGCAATCGCAAAAAGCTTCTGTTCGACTGAATGTCCCCTCCAGTAATGCATTGATGACCCCTCTATGGCGAGTTGCTTAGAGGTTTACGATTATGCACATGGAATGATTCACTTCACAAGAGGGAATGGATTAGAAGAATCTCTAAAGACCCACACCGCTTACTTAAATCGCTTTTCACCAGCTTCAATCCGACAAGGTAGTCTGTTTTCTCTTGGTGTAACTGGGCAAACCCAATTCTCGTTATAAGCACAATATGGATTGTAGGCCAAATTGAAATCAAGAATGAATTCTCCTGGATTCCCTGTTGGCTCAATATCGATGTATCTCCCAGATCCGTACGTTTCTTCACCGGTTGTCAAATCCATGAATGGAATAAAGTAATAATCCGAATCTGGCGCCTTGAAAACGGTAAGTTTACAGGGGATTCCATCAACCTCGAAGCGGACAATTCCAAATTTAAGGAACTCTTGGGCATCGCCGGTGTTTGTAACAATATGCGTAGTAGGTTTCCGCTTGTTCTCTTCTAGTCTAACAACAAATCGATATTTTTCATTTGGAGGGAAATACTTCAAACCCTTGAAGTCTTTTTTTTGCTCGGGAGTCAGAGGAGAGCGGGGGTCGTTTTTGAAAAAATCATCCTTTTGTCGGCGAAACTCTTGAATTTCTTCCTCGTATGACATCAATAAAAGATTCAACCCCAGAATTATAACTCTTGGGCAGTTTCCAAATATCGGCTAGAACATAAATGCTTAGAATTGTACGTCAAAGAATTAAGCAGAGGCGAATAAACATGTCTTCTGAAACAACATTGAAAATCTGGGTCAAACCCAAGGCTTCAAGGGCGATCTTTCCATTAAGTGTTTCAGAAGATCTTATTGAGGCAAGTGTTCTTTCTCCTCCAGATAAAGGAAAGGCAAACAAAGAACTTGTAGAACTCATCTCAGATTTTTTCGGCGTTGCTAAGTCCCAGGTCCAGATTGTTAGTGGATTAAAGTCCAGAGAAAAGATAGTAAGAATCGCGGGAATTGATGAAAGGGAAGCTAGAAAAAAACTATTTCAAGGAATGTCTTAACGGAGGCAGACTTAGGATCAGAAGCCAATTATTTCGAAGGAAGCTATGAGCTCGATTCGATCACTGAGTAATTGAACAAGGGAATTTGCCAATTGAACTAATCTGGCAACGAGTTGATCGATATTTTCGAAATTAGCTTCTCTTAATCGTCCTAGGATGTCTTCGGTCAATACTTTCATGTCCTCCAGGAGAGCGAAAGCTTCTGATTCCAAGAGGTAGAGAACAGAAACATCTAGCCCTTCGAGGGTCGGATTGTCAAAAAATGTCGTGTGCTTGTAGTCAGGTTCCCGTACCTTTGCTTCTATCTCTTTCAGCTCTCGAAGTGCACGATCGCAAACCCCCCATGCATTAAGCATACGCATCTCTATAAGCTTTCCAACAATCTCCGCAAAAATATTGGAAATGTTTCGGAGCTTAGCGACAATATGTGAGCGAAATAGTTTATCCGTTTCTAATCGGTCCTCAACATTTTCGTATCCTCGGTAGTTAGGGATGATCTTTCTTAGATCTTTAATTACAGAAGAAGATTCTGCAAATGCTGATTCTTTCTTACGCTTGAAGAGTGGCATGATTACCTAATCCCTATTCTGGATTCTTAGCTTTTTTAATTCTCTGATTTCCTGGACAGTTGTTATATCGTAGGGATCTTTATCATCACGATATCGTCCCGTGAAACGTGGAAAGCGAAGAGCGAGACGATTTCCATCCTCGTCGGTTACCATGTGAATGGGGCTTTGGGTGATTTCAGTAGCCACTATTTCCATTACTAACTTAGGTTCGACCCAAATGTCTGGCTCGAGCTCAGATGAAACGTTCTTTGGTTTATCAGGTACTCGTAATTTCTCTAATTCTGTTTTCAAATACTCTAAGTCTTCATCGTTCAACCCGCTGCCAAGCTTGCAGAATGTAGGAAAGGTATCTGATTCGGGATCATATGCTGCCATGAGCAGTGTACCATAATATCCCCCCCTACGTCCCCTTCCGAACCATGCACCAACCACCACTAAGTCAAAGGTGTCTGCAAGCTCAGACCGGTAATCTGCTTTATACTTAATCCAAAGCCACCCTCTCGCTCCTGCTTCATAAACTGATTTCGTAGAGATATCTTTAGCCATTATTCCTTCGCAATTGGCATCAATTGCTTGGTCAAAGAATTCGTTGAAGTCATCAACATTGGAAACGATTTCCGAGGTTGACAACTCGGTCTTCTTAGAACATGAACAATGCCTAGCCAAAAGTTCGCGTCGTTTGGGAAGAGAAAGAGAGGTCACGTCTTTACCATCCACATATAAGATATCAAAAAGAAATGATTTTGAAGGAATTTCTTCGAGTTTGGCTTCAATGCCGTACTTTCGCCTCCTCTGCATTAAGGTTTGAAACTCAATGATCCGATCTTTTTCATAGTCATAAGCAACGATTTCTCCTTCTACGATGATAGGGGCATTTCCTAATGCGTTTTTCAAAGCGTTGATAACATCGGGAAACATTGGAGTCAGATCTTCTTGCCGACGAGACCAAAGCCTTGCATGACCATTCTTATCGAGGTGATATTGAAATCTAAGGCCGTCATACTTGTATTCAACTTGACAGCTTCCACCCAGTTTTTCAAGAATTTCCTCGGGATCAGAGAGGCGTTGTGCAGCCATGCATTGAACGGGTCTACCAGGTTCAACTCTTACAGACTTCAGTGCTTCAACACCTTGTTCTTTTGCCATAATTGCAATCTCAGCTAGATCAGATCGCTTAAAGTACGCTTGTTCAACGATTGGTTTTAATTCTTTGTCCCCGAGATATGCTCTCGCAATTGCTTCAACAACAGTCATGTCCGCAACGCCAAGACGCATTTTGCCCATAACCAGCCTCATGACATACTTTGCACCAATAGGATCCAAATCAACAAGGAGTTTGGTCAGAGATCGAATTTTCATCTTAGCAGAGCCTTCTCCTGTTAATAGAGCAATATCAAGCAAGCGATTCCAGACTTGCCTTACAGATAATTTAGCTGAGTAAACGCTTGAATCCCCCCCAAGAAACATTTCTAAAGAACTCGATCGCTCTTTGGAGAGTAGAATTCTTGCTGCTTCGCCTAAATCACCAACTTGGTTTAGAACTTCATTTGCTTTTTTTGAGGACACGCCAGCTGCATTCCTCAAAGCCTCAATCGCCATTCTCTCGGCGATTCCGAGATTTGGCTCGTCATACTTTGGTCCCAATTGACCGAGTACCATGTAGATTACGGGCTCCAGCTCTTCGGTGGGAGTTTGAGAAAGCAACTCTTGTATGATTGCGATAAGCTCCAAGCGCTTAGCAGTTTTCTCTAATTGCTCAAAATATGAGCATAGGGCTGTAAATTCCACGTAGATCACCAAACCCCGAAATTTTATTCTTCTATTGTTTCCATGCGTAGTCGTGCATATTAATCATTGGGATGGTATTGAAGAGTAAGGAAAAAAGAGCAAGTTAATCGGCATAAATAATCTGTCCGAAAAGGAATACTGAAAACCACTAAGGATCAAACAAGGACAGAGAGAATATGACGCAAGGGGCATCTATCATCATTTCAAAAAGTCAAGAAGTTGATGTTACACTAAAGCCGGCAGAAATCGTCGAACGGAAAGGTTTCGGCCATCCAGACACAATCACCGACATGCTTGGTGCAATCATTTCTTCAAATTATAGTCATTATACCAAGAAGTACTTTGGGCAAATTTTGCATCACAATATAGATAAGATTACTCTAACGGGAGGTAGGGCGTCTGTTACTTATGGAGATGGACAAATAATTGAACCAATACAAGTAGACTTTGTTGGGAGAGCCGTTCGAGACATGTTCGAGGCCGGAAAAAACAGGCTTATTGGGATCCCAATTTACATGTTAGGAAAAAATGCCAGTGATCGGGTCTTTCAAACACTAAATGAAAGAATAGAATACAAGATCAATACCAATAATGTCAAGCGCGGCAGTGATGACTTGATCAGCAATTTTGGAGCTGCAGATGATGTTCCTTTGGCAAATGACACAAGTTTTGCCACAGCGTGGGCACCTCTTTCACCTCTCGAAAAACTTGTGCTTGAAGTAGAAGACTTTCTAAACGACCAATTCAGGCGGGAACATAAAGCCTTAGGGACTGATATCAAAGTCATGGGAAGAAGAAGAAAAAATGACTTTATCCTCACAATAGCAGCTGCGTTTATTGCTCCTGAACTCACAGGAAGCCAAGAGTACAGACATGAAAAGGAAACCCTACATGAAACGGTTGCGGAACGATTTGGAATACCAAAAGAGAGTGTATTTGTCAATATGGCCGATGATTATGAGCAGGATATCGAGTATATCACAGTTACGGGGACGTCAGCTGAACAAGGAGATGATGGACAGATTGGGCGCGGCAACAGGGTGCTAGGAGTAATAGCTCCATTTAGGCCCCAAACCCTTGAAGCCGTTGCAGGAAAGAACCCAAGTCACCATGTGGGAAACTTTTACAATGTCTGGGCTTCAATTATCGCAAAGCGCATTCATGAAGAACTCGGCCTCAAAAATAACGTAGTCTTGGTTTCAACGATTGGACAGCCGATAACAGATTTGGATGCCATCATCACTATTGAAGATGGCAATGCAGAAAAAGAACAAGCCATACGCATAATAGTTGACGAAGTAACCCAAGATTACAAAGCAATAACTCAGAGAATTATTAGCTTTGATTTTGATGATCTATATCCCTTTAATCTCATAAAGAAATATTTGCCAATGTAACTACCCATGATTGGTGTTTGCACAGAATGGTAGTTTACGTCTCTTTCCTTTTCCACATTTACCAACCTCCAGGCCAAATTCCTTCAATAGTAAGCAAAATAGCAGATGAATCTTATCGCCCGCTTATTGAAACAACTAAGCAATTCGAGAAGGCAAAGTTCACCCTAAATATTAATGGAATACTTACCGAACAATTGGATGATTACGGGTTAGATGATGTAATCGCGGGTTTTGCAGAGCTCTCTGAAAATGGAAAGATTGAATTCACAAATTCTGCAAAATATCATGCAATTTTGCCATTAATACCTCCGTCGGAAATCCTACGACAAATTGAGCTCAATAAAGAAACGAATCGCCGATTCTTTGGCAATACCTACAATCCTACAGGTTTTTTCCCCCCAGAGCTCGCGATAGGAGATCGGATATATCCAATCATCGCAAAAACGGGACATGATTGGATAGTCGCGAGCGGTATTGCAAATCAGCAACAAACTTTCCCAACAGACTACTTCCAGACGATTCAAGATGAATTGGTCATCGTATATAGGGATGATATCATTTCGAATGAGATCTCCTTTAAGAAACTGTCAGGAGAAGCGTTCATAAACAGAGTCCAGTATCAAGGAAAAAACAAGGACTACTTCGTGGTGATCGCTCAAGACGGAGAAACGTATGGCCATCACGTAAAAGATGCTTTTTCGAATTTCTTGCATCCCTTGCTTAAGAAGTTGGAAAAAAAAGAGGAGGTGGCACTCACAACTATTAGTGAATTGCTAGACTTGTTTCCCGAGAGAATGGACAGCATCCCAAGAGCATCATCATGGTCTACGACCATAGGAGATATCGAACATGGTGTTGCTTATCCTCTATGGTACCATCCCGATAACAGTATTCACGTTTTGCAGTACAGAGTAATGATGCACACGCTATCGATGATAATCCGTGCGAGAAATGCAAACCTCACACAGGAGGGGAAAAAATACTGGGAAATAGCAAGAACAATGGCAGATCGCGGCCTTCACAGTTGTCAACAGTGGTGGGCTTCCAAAAGACCTTGGTTTTCACCAAATATGATTCTAAACGGGCTGGATCAGCTCCGAAAAGCTGCGATTAACGCGTCTTTGGCAGTAAAATCATCAAATAGTGACGATGAATTAAAGGAATCATTTGATGATTCGCTGGAAGTGATTTTAGATCTGCAAAAGCAAATTGTTTCCATGCTTATGGAATAGAAGTACGCATGCGAAAAAACAGAATAGGGAGTGATATGATTTTCTAGCAATTGTGCTTTGACCGGATGTGGCAAAGAGAAATGAAAAAACGGGATCAAAGAGAACAAGAAGGCAAAGGCAGTGCACCTCCTAAAAATGCAAGGAAGAATTCTCGAAAAGAAATGTTAATCTCAAAAAAAGCTCGAATACTTTATGGAATTGAAGAGGAACTATTTAGCAGTCAAGGTGAGCTTGTCTTTAACACCATATTCACCACACATAAGGCAGTGTCTGCAATAAACAAAAAGCGCAATGTTAGAGAATTTCCGGAATTGGCCGTAAAAATCAGCGAATTCTTCGCCACGGGATTGCTTCACGAAATAGGGCACTTTATTATCGAGAAGTATTTGAGGGAAATAAATTCAAACGCGATAAACGAAGTGAGCAAGAATTTGGAGAATTTCCTCAATGAGGAAGATTTCAATGCCGTCATTCGTGCCTTCTTGAGGAATTTTCCCCCTCAGCCGATATTAAAAGGAGAAAAAAGTATTGAAGAATATCTCAACGAAGAAATCGATGGAAGATCAGGGAAGGAAATTGTGCTAGAAGAAATGCTTCTGCTTTGGCTAGAGAATAATAATCCGGCGTTGGATAAACTCAAAGACCTTTTTGATGATTCAGAGCTTGAAGTCACTACTAAATACATCCAGCTAATGCAGAAAATGGAGGAGCTCTTTGAAAAACAGCCAAAGTTCGCTGAGAAAAATAAAACTCTCGTTGAATTACTGAAAGAACCCGTTAGGGTTAACCCCCAATCGATAATTGGTCAAATCGAGTTTATTGCTGAAAACTGGGCAGACATTGTGAATCCAATTTTGCTCAAAATCCTGAAGGCATTAGACATAGCCAGAGAAGAGCAGAAGCTTAGGGGAGCGGGAAAGGGCAAAGTCAAAGCATATGATTATGAGGGGATCGTTGAGGAGGCGTACAGCAGAGATACAGATTGGATGCCAAACGTTGTACTGATTGCCAAGATTACCTATGTTTGGTTATACCAGCTGAGCAAAAAATATGGCAGAGAAATCAGAAGATTGGATCAAATCCCGGATGAAGAGCTCGACCTTTTGCGAAAACGTGGAATAAACGCCTTATGGCTGATTGGAGTATGGGAAAGAAGTCCAGCCTCGAAAAGAATTAAGCACCTAACAGGAATGCATGATGCAGAATCCTCTGCTTATTCAATATACGAATACGTTATTTCGCAAGATTTGGGGGGCTTTGAAGCGTTTCAGAATCTAAAAGCAAGGGCAGAGCAGAGAGGAATTAGGCTAGCAGGAGATATGGTGCCCAATCATACTGGAATTGATGCAAAATGGATCATTGAACATCCAGGGTGGTATATTCAAGTGGAACGACCGCCATTTCCCTCCTACACATTTAATGGGCCTAACCTTAGTAGCGATCCTAGAGTTGCAATTTACCTTGAAGACCATTATTATGATAAAACAGATGCTGCTGTAGTTTTCAAAAGAGTTGACATGGAGACGGGCCAGGAGAATTTCATTTATCATGGAAATGATGGAACCCAGATGCCATGGAATGACACTGCCCAACTCAATTATTTGCTAGAAGAAGTTCGACAAGCAGTCATTGAGACGATCATACAAATCGCGAAACTCTTCCCAATCATCCGATTCGATGCTGCAATGACTTTGACAAAAAAGCATTTTCAGAGATTGTGGTTCCCAATTCCTGGATCAGGGGGAGATATTCCTTCAAGAGCGGAATTTGCCATGACAAAAGAAGAGTTTGATAGACACATGCCAAAAGAATTCTGGCGAGAAGTTGTTGATAGAGTCGTCGAAGAAGCCCCCGACACGTTGTTGCTTGCTGAGGCCTTTTGGTTACTAGAAGGATATTTCGTGCGGGTACTGGGAATGCATAGAGTGTATAATAGCGCATTCATGAACATGCTGAAAGCCGAGGAAAATGCTGAATACAAAACCCTGATTAAGAACACACTAAAATTTGATCCAAGAATCCTCAAACGCTTTGTTAATTTTATGAATAATCCCGATGAAGAAACAGCCGTTGTCCAGTTTGGGAAGGGAGACAAGTACTTTGGTGTTTTCACTTTATTGGCGACCCTCCCTGGACTCCCAATGATTGGGCACGGACAGATAGAGGGCTTTCGTGAGAAATACGGAATGGAGTTTAGAAAACCCCGAATGGAGGAACATGAGGATAGAGAGTTTATTAAGAGGCACGAAGAATTAATCTTTCCGCTTTTGAAAAAGCGTTTCCTCTTCTCAGAAGTAGACCATTTCAATTTCTACGACTTTGTGAAAGAAAACGGAGAAATAGACCATGATGTCATTGCTTATAGCAATAGATGCGGGGAAGAGGCGGTCCTCGTGGTGTATAATAATGCCTACAAAGAAACTAGTGGAAAGATACAACAAGGAGTTCCCATTCGTAATACTGATTCTGAAAATGCACCGTTAATAAGTCGAGATGTTGCAGAGGCATTAGATCTGAAACTTGCCGAGGGTTATTTTGTCTTGTTTGTCGATCATGTTACAGGCTTAGAATACATTCGCAAGAACACAGAATTAAGAAGACAAGGACTATTCTTAGAACTAAGAGCGTACCAATTCTACGTTTTCTGGGAGTTTAGACAAGTTAAAGATAACAAATGGAGACACTACCAGCAATTGTATGATTATTTGGGAAAGAGAGGCGTTCCAAGTATTGCAAGGGCGTTACAAGAAGTCATTCTAGCTCCCTTACATCAGGCATTTGTTGAAGCTTTGAGCCCATCTATTTTCGAAATGCTTCTAGACATTATTGAGAAAGAGAGAATGGCAAACGTGCCAGAAAGTGTTTTTTATGCTGTAGAGAAGGGACAAGAACGAGTGATGATTACAATCCAAAAACAAGAACAAAGTAGTAAGAACAGGAAACAGATCACAAGGAGAATAAGAGATGCCTTAATTCAGATTTTTTCTGCATTCACAGCCCTAAAGAGAAGAGAAATCAGCTTAACGGAGAAATTAGAGGAGCTAAGTAAGCAATTATTAACTAAGCGGAGAAAACAAGTCGGCTTCAACTTGTTCAGCTGGGCAATGTTGCACGCTATTGGTAAAATGAAAGAAGAGCAATGGAAAGATGCGGCAATTGTGAATATTAGCTGGTATGAAGAATGGCTTTTGCGAGACATTCTGAGAGAGGCGTGGCAATCGGTGAGGCTACCTAAAGACGAAAGAGAGACATCGCTTTCAATTGTCAAAGTTTTACTCCTACTTACTCCTGCCTTTGTTGAAGAATACGATCAAGATGAAATCATTAGTGAGGTACTTGGAATATTTGATTATCCTGAGGTTCAGATGTTGCTTGGAGTTAATCGCTTCAACGACAGGCTTTGGTTTAGCAAAGAGGTGTGGGATTATTTGCTGACACACATTCTGGTCTTAGGGATTGCATCGTCCATCAGAATAGAGCAGAATATTTTAGCTAGAGAAAAAAGAATCAACATTTGGAAGCTCGTCGTTACCAGATTATACATGGCGGCGAGCAAAGCAAAATATCAATTAGATGTCTTTCAAAGAGAATTATTCTCCTAGCAATGGAAAATCTTCGATGCAAAAAAAGGCACAACGGGATTCTTTTCCCTATTCCAGAAGAACTTCTTCCCATGCCAGTTTGGTCCTGCAAACCGGGCATTCGCCTTTTATTTTGAGCCATTCTTTGAGGTGGGAATCGTGGGCAACGTATTTGCAAGAAGGACATCTTGCAATGGGATCTCGCGAATCGATCCCTCCCCTGCAGACGCTACAAGTGGGCGGAGGAGCACCACAAGAAGGACACTCAGAGTTAGGTTCTGGCAATTCCTCCTTACACGAAAGACATCGCGGAATCCGGGGCGCGCGCTTTATTGCGGATTTCTTGAATAGTTCAACGCCGAGTTCACCTACGACAAATCCCTCTGCGGCCAATTCATATAACGCGTATAACACCTCATGACGTTTCAGACGGGAAACATTGACAAGTTCACGAATGGTGATGGCGTCAGGAAGGCGGTCTAGGGAGTTGTAGATTTTTTCGGCATTTTTGCCAAGTTCTTCTACGGACCGATTAGGCTTAATATCCGCTTTCTCAATTACATGAAGCTTCTTGCCTTTTAGGATGATAGTTACGAGACCATACCCCGATAACATGTAGATGATTTGTCGAGCCTCAAGCGCATTTAGCCTCCATCCTTTCCTTAATTCTTTCCAATCCGTTTCTCGCTTGAGAAACAGATATCCGAGGATCTGCCTCTCTCTAAGTTCTAATTCAGAGGGGTGGATAGTGGGGGGAATATGCACGGGTTCGAGAGCTCGCAGAACACGATCTAATTTGACCCTTGCCTTAACTAAGCCACGCGCAACGACGGTATAGGCCAGTTCTAATGCAACACGTTTGCTAACCTTCAAAAGTTTGGAAATCTCCAAAATATCTACAAACCCATGCAGTTGAAGGGCACCGATAACCACAGCTTCCCATTTCTCAACAGCTTTCTCTCCGACTCCAGAATATGTTCGGATTTCTTCTAGGGTAATATCATATTTCTTGTTCATTTGGCAGACTAGAAAACCTTCAAGAACAAGGACAATAATGCCGCGCAAGACTTCGAAGGGGGGCTCATTCATTCTTTTAGCAATAACCTTTAGATTGATTGTTCGATGAGTGGCAAGCAGTCCCAACAAGACATGATAGTTGAATAGAGAAAGCCGTTGAATTTGTTCCAAGGAGCGATATGGGCGGTAATCAACAGGCATTGACATGAACATGTTCCCTTCTGAATCCATGGCCAAGGGAACAACCTTTGTGGCAGTAAGTTGAGCAGCAATTCGTAAAACTTCCTCTTCCGAAATTTCCATTATTAATGCAATCCGCTTGTATGAAACCTTTCGCATCATTAGAACAAGGCCAATAACTAGCTTCTCGTTCTCTTGAAGGATTGTGACAGAACGCCGAGGAAATGAAATGAGAAACTTTGCATGTTTTACAACAAGAGAAGGAGATCTCATAATTCGTTCAATAAACACAAACTTTGCTTGAATTGCTTCGTAAAAAGAAAGAAGAAATAACCTTCTAATGATCGTTTCATAAGGATATTGAACTAGTTCTTGAATTCGAGAAATTGTTGCTTCTTGAAATAATTGAAACATTCCCACAATAATGACGTCTTGATCAGTAATTTCCTCTGGAGATAGGGGTTCAGGAGAGAAGGTGATTTTCGGAGTAACAACACCCATTACTACTGATGCAGTAATATAGCCCCTTATGATCAAAGAGTAAAATCTGTGCCAAGCTTCTCTTTCGCTCCAACCAAAGATAAAATCAATTTCTTTGGGTACAAAAGCACCTCTTCCTCGAAGGTATCCCAAAAATTCCTCTTCTTGTTTGCTAAGACTGTCCGCATTGGACGTCGCAAAAGCAATTGATTTTGTCAAGACAAAGCGATCATCTCTGAATTTGGCTGGAAAGCCCTGGTATTGGAGAAGTTTTCCCAAAAAAATCTCAGCTTCTTCGATGGGTACCCCTAGATAGGAAGCAACGTCTTTAATTGCTACGCTCCCCTCCACGGTTAGTTTGCCAATAAGCCATACTAGGGCATTCTCAGTAGATTTTGGAACATATCTTTTCAATTCATTAACCAGTTCTAATCCAGTCGCTCCCATGTCTTGCTAAGCACCAACAATATTCTAGTTTTGCTTATTTAAGAAAACTTCCCAATTGTACGAACCATGAAAACGACACAATAAGAGAATGCTAGTAAGAAGACAATTAATCACCCTCAAACATTTAAACACATGGTGATGCGGGCCTATCTTGGTACCTCTGGATGGCATTACCACGACTGGGTAGGGCCGGTCTATCCGAGAGAACAAAAGGAAAGAGAATGGCTTGCCAATTACTCGAGAATTTTCAATTTTACAAACATCAACGTAACCTTTTACCAAAAAAGAATCCGCGAGGGATTAGTCAAAAGATGGTATAAAGAAACTCCTCCGAACTTCAAATTTGTGATAAAAGCAAATCAGGAATTTACCCACAGACGCTCTTTCAACGCACAAGAGTTTTCGCAGTGGACAGAACAATTTCAGGATCTGCAAGAAAAACTACTGGGCTTCTTGCTCCAATTTCCCCAATCCGTGCGTCGTTCAAAGCAACTAATCTCAGCAATCAAGCAAGTGCAATGCAATTCTCTTGTTTTTGTAGAATTTAGAGATAAGTCATGGTATTTCCCGCCAACAGAAATCGATCCAGCGATTCTCGTAATTCCAGATACGCCACGAATATCAACTCTCCCGGGGAGAGCCACAAGCATTGGCTTAAATGCACAGAACATTGTTTTCATTAGATTACATGGAAGAAATCGATTCAAGTGGTATAACCATGAAGAAGCACGAGAACGGTACGACTATTACTATCCACCTCCAGAAATAAGTTACATCATTCAACGAATGGCTTCTTCTCGTAAAAACACCATAATAGTTGACGCAAATAATCATCCTCTTGGGCAAGCTCCACTAAATATAATTGATGCAAAGCGCGCGATGGGAGAAAAAATCTCGAAACAGGTTAGGAAACTTGAAAACCGAATCACGTCAATTCTTGCACATAGACTTCACAGAGAAAAAATGGGTCAGCTAAGCGCCTATTTTGGAGAACAAAAAGCTAATGGTTGGAATGAGGTCCTAAAAACGGATCTAGAAGCAAATATCCGTGTTGCGACACCTTATGTGATCGCGGGGGTTAGTGAGGGGATCGAAGTCTTTGTTGATCGATGCGAAAAAAGGGTGTATTGTGAAAAGCCAAACCATAAGAGGGTGTTATGTGACCATCTTCGCGCCTTGCTTAAGGCAGTAGGCAAAGAAAAGCCCCATGTTGTCCTAGAAGACTTTAAAGATGTCCTAAGTACGGTTGGCATCAAGTTCTAGCGGAAAAGTAGCAAAAAAGAGACAAAACATAGGGGTAAGAAAGGTCAAATAAATGAGTACAGATTGACACATATGTCTGAGGAAGAAAAAAGGGGAAGAAAAAGAGAGTTCCCTGACGAAGCTCATTATAAGGTTTTGCGGGCATTACAGAGATACGGAAGAGAGAATGTAGCAACGTTGGCAAAAATGCTTCAAATGAAGCGAAGCACAGTCAATGATCGAATCAATCGGTTAATTGAAAGAGGAGTGATACGGGGATTTTCTGCGGTAGTTGATTTTGAAAAAATAGAGTTGAGTACAACAGCATTTGTTCTAATTGAAATTGACCGTAGTGAAGGGGGGTTTGAAGAAATCGAACTTGGGATGGTAAAAAAATACCCCCAAAGAATACGAGAGCTTCATAGAGTTAGTGGAGAATATGACATCATAATCAAGGTCAAAGAAAAATCTCTCAAAGAGTTGGGTGATCTATTGGAGCAAATCAGGATTGATTTCCCTGTAAAAAGAACGCGTACCCTAGCTGTCTTCAAATCAACCATCGAAGAAGTATCGCATCCCTTTGATTTAGAGAGAATAATAAAATCGGATGTGCTTTCCTTACGAAACACAAAGATTCTCTAGGAACAGGTCAAGTACCTTTTGCCCTAACAAACATATTCTCCCTTTTTTCAACCCCGATTGTTGTGCGAGGGCCGTGTCCAGGATAAACAACAGTGTCATCCGGTAAGTTGTAAAGTACATCGCTAATGGAAGTAACCAGCTGTGACCAATCCCCAAAGGGCAAGTCAGCTCTCCCCACAGATGATTGAAAGAGAGTATCTCCCGTAAACACAATATTCTCCTTTTTGGAATAAATTGAAATGCTGTCGGGGCTATGACCTGGAGTATGCAGAATTTTAAACGTAGCACTGCCAAAATGGAGTGAAGTTTTTCCTTTCACCGACTTCCAGTTAGAGGGCTTATCTCCAACCGGAAGACCCCAATTACGAGCTAATTCCATATATGTATCAATTACTGCTTCAGAATTCTCGTGCAGAATTATTTCAGCTTCGCTAACCTTGGCAACCTCTTCAGCCCACCCCAAGTGATCGGGGTGTGTATGAGTAATAATGATGTATTTTAGAACAACACCACTTTTCGCTAGTTTTGTTGCCAAATCAATTGCTGTCAGATAACCGGGATCAATCATTATCGCATCGGTAGTGGCCTTATCAATAATAACGTAACAATTTGTCTGAAGAGGACCAATAATATGGGAGTGAATTTCCAAGGAGGACATTTTGATCTACCTAATAACTGGTGAAGAACGAAGAGAAAAGAATGAAGAAGCACATTTCATTTGAGGCTGGGAACAGAAGTTACAGATGTGCTTGAAACATGTTTTTTGGCCAAGTGGTCTGGAAGATATAAGGTACCAATTATGCTAACAATTCCCAGCAACCACACCAATATAATTAGACCCGTTAGACCTTGATAGGAGGGGGGAATACCCGGAATTTTTTTGTCCAGTGTGACACCTGCAAGAAACGGGCCGAGGATTAGCCCAATCCCGTAGACAACGGAATAGCTCCCCATCGTCGCTCCAGCATGTTCTTTTTCTACAATATCGGCTAGAAGGGCTAACGCTGCTGGCGGGAACGCCCCACACCCCAAACCGAGAAGAAAGAGAAGAGGAGCGAACTGAAGTAATAGGTTATTGGTAGATGCGTATACAAGAAGAGAAATGAATGCTGCAAAGCTGAACATTCCAAGAATTAGAAACGGTTTCCTCCCAAACTTGTCTGAAAGATAGCCATGAAGTGGAAAACCAACGAAAATGGCTAGACCAATAGAAGCTAGCACGATAAGTAATGGGAGTCCTTCGCTGTTCAATTCTAGATCATGAGCAAGTTGTTCGGAGAAATTCAAAACGATCCCGTACAAGCATATAACAGGTATCCAAACGGGTAAAATATGCTGGACATCTTTGTCTTTCAAAACAGTAACAACGTCGTCGATAAGTGCTTTGGCAAAATTTTCTTCCTTTTTTGGAGCGTTTTCAAAAGTCTCTTGAATAATCAGGTAGCTGAAGAGGGCCATCCCTATCAAAACAAACGCCCCCAAGAGAAATGCAGTCCTTGCATATGAGGGGGCAACTTCCATTAGAATGAAGCCCCCACCAAATCCCCCGCCTAAACCGGCTAAAGCCATAGCATCATAAATACCCATGGTGCTTCCATGGAGTTCAGGAGGAGAAATATCCGAGATGATGACTAGACTAGAAGTAACACTGGCTGCAGCACCCATTCCAAAAAGAGCAGAGATAAGAGGCAATAAGACTGGTGATTTAGTAAAAGCATAGAAGAAAATTGCTAGTGCATCGAGCAGAAAGGAAACCACAAAAATAGGTTTTCTACCGATACGGTCACATAAGGAACCAAAAAAAGAAACAGTAAGCAGTTCTGCAGCCGGGTAGGGAACAAAGATTAAGAAGCGTTCAAGCCCGGATACAGAAAGATATCGCGGGTTTTGAAGAATTGCGAGGCTCAAATAGAAAAAGAGTCTCAGCATGAAAATGCCCAAATAGGTGTAGTATATGTTCCGGGGTAACTTCAAGACATCTCTAAATCTAATACGAGTCATAATAACACCAGCCTAGTTCATAGGAAATAGTCTGTCCACTGACTCACTAAACCCCTTTTTATTTAATTTTGTTTAGCAATTTTTTGAATTCATCCTGCAAGCATTCGGGAATATGTGGCTTCCAAATATTTAAACAAGGGTTCGTTTTACGATCTCAAGGACATGTTTGAAAAGATACAATTCGCCAAAGAAACATGGGAAAAAGGAAAATTCGTCATGATACATGATTTCAAGAAACGAGAAAACGAAGTTGATCTGGTCATCCCTTCTGCCATTGTTAATCCAGATCACGTTGCGTTCATGAGAACCTATGGAGGGGGTTTGATTTGTACTGCACTGACCCATGACTTTAGTTATGAGATCTCCTTGCCATTCATGAGCGCGGTTCTAAATATGACTGGCTCGAGGTATCCGGTGATCAATCTAATGACGTCTCATTCTTTGCCATATGGAGCAAGATCGTCCTTTTCAATAACAGTTAACCATGTCAATTCCTTTACGGGAATCACTGACATCGATCGCGCACTAACAATCCGCGAGCTGGGAAAGCTTCATCTGGAATTTGAAAAAAACGAGCTGAAAGGATTGGATCTTGTTAGGAGATTCGGCACCTCATTTAGAAGCCCAGGCCATGTTCACTTGTTAAGAGCTTCTCCGGGACTCCTGAGGAATAGGCAAGGGCACACTGAATTGGGAATTGCTCTAGCTCAACTAACAAAGCAACCTCAAAGTATCAGCTTAGTCGAGATGTTAGATAGTGAGACACACAGAGCTCTTTCTCTTGAAAAAGCAAAAAAAATTGCAGAAGAACATGATTTGCCACTACTAAGTGGTGGCGAAATCCTAAAGTTGTGGAGAAGCATCTTCAAGATTCCCCAACAAGAAATAAAGAAAACGGAACGAGAGGAAGAGTAGAATGAGTGCAAAGATTGGAATTGCAGACACGATGTTTGCTCGTTTTGATTTTTTCAAATCTGCACTACCAGTACTGGAAGAATACTCAGGAATAATCACTTGGGAGAGATATACCGTTCCGGGCATCAAAGATTTACCTGTTGCCGCATTAAAATTACTAGAGGAGAGGGGATGTGATATTGCAATTGCGATGGGAATGCCTGGACCAAAGCCCGTGGATAAGATTTCCGCACAAGTAGCATCTGAGGCATTGCAACAGGTACAGCTAATGACAAGAAAGCATGTTATTGAAGTGTTCGTTCACGAGGATGAAAGCAATGATCCAAAGATATTGGCAAAGGTGTGTCATAATAGAGCAAGAGATCACACTAAAAACGCTGTAATGCTCCTCATAAATCCCAAATGGCTCGAGAAAAGAGCCGGAAAAGGAATACGTCAAGGATTTGAAGATGCCGGTCCGCTAATTGAGTGATCAACGAGAACTCTCAAGAAATAATACCTGCAAGAAACATCTGACAAGTAACTGAGGGGCGGAAGTACTAAACTAGGATTGAAAGAAGTTTGTCTTGCCGTAAGAATAGATCGCTGATTTTTAGTTTAGGATTTAACCATTGCGGCAAGTTTTGCTACTTCCGCATAGGCAACATCAGGACCAACGCTTGACGGAGCCCATGCAATTAAGTACCCTGGCCAGAATGGGCATTGAGCAATGATGAGATGCCCCTGTTGTTGCAAGTTTGTAGCAACAAACCGATCGGGTTCTTTTCGAATAACGGAAAACTTGAGCCCGCCTACAAATACGGGGGAAGTTCCCGCTTTCCAATCTTGAATTGCTTGAATTGGGTCGAAATCCCACTCACCCATTTTCCAATAAATCTGATTATCTTCTCCTACTAGGACTGCAACTCCGATGTTTCCTTCCTGGAACAATCTTACTGCTTCATCTTGGAATGACATGTATATCACCAATGGCAAATATTTCAAATGGAACATCCGATTTGACTTTTTTATCTATTATGGTGAACTGTGCCCAGCAAACAATAAGCGAAAAAAACGACACGTAAGAGCCAGAGATTACTGAGCAAGAATATTGCACAATTCTAAGTATCCCCTACAGTCGTTAATGGCTTGATGGCAAAACTGCAAAATAATATCATTTTCGCCCTTTTTGGCAAAGTTTTCTGCGGATTTGAATGTCTCCATAGCTTTAATGAATAACTTTTCTGCTTCTTCGTATTTCTGGTTATCAAACATAATAATACCTTCAATTAAGATGGTCATGGCTTTGTAGTATGTTCGCTCAGCTTCAAACCCGGCTTTTAGAGCAACAGAACCAAAATTTCCAACCATCCCCAAAGCTTTATCTGCAGTTGTTTCTGCTTTGATGAAGTGTTTTCTGGCTTTTTCGAGCTGATTCAATTCTCTAAAGGCCAGATTCCCAAGAGCTTCGTAATAAGCTGCGTCAAGAATGGTGGAGGTTGCGATCAAAATTCTTTTCTTGCTGACATCACTGCTCAGTTCAGCAGCCCGAGTATAGAGCGTTTTAGCTCGCTTACTTAGCTTAAGTGCCTCATCATAGTTTCCCTTATCAATGGCGAGGAGAGATTTTGTCCATGTTTCATCTGCCTTTGTAATGATTCTTTCTTGGGTGAGCAGATCAAGTTCCTCAGAAGCAGCTTCAAGATAGGGCGCAAAACGTCTATCGATAAACGCTGCTTTTCTGAATGAGCCTCTGCTTTTCATTAAGGACCGTTTAGCGCTTGCTGTCGACCTAGATCGCTCAGTTTCTCCTCGATAAAACCAATACAAACCTTCAGCAAATGAGGCTCTAGAAAAGGCAACATAGGCAGGGTATGTTTCTGCTCGTTGTGTATAATTGGTTACTTCTTCATTGAATCGTTTGAGACCTTCGCTGTAAAAACTCATTTTTGCTAGCGAATCGTCAATGATCGCGGCTTTTGTTATAAATAGCATTCCTTCCACTCTTCGTAGATACTGTTTAGCAAGAAAATCGACTAAATCATTTCTGTTTCCTCGAGAGTTCAAAAACAAGGTTAGCTTTCTCCGGGCTTCATCAAAGTGTTCTTGTGCAACATCCATCTGTTTATCAAAGAACGCCTTTTCTGCTTGTATTAACGAGCTTTGACCCTGTACGAAATATGACAGAACCTTTCTTTCGACATTTCCCTCCATTCCTTCTTGAAGTAATTTATCAGTTAATTTGTTAAGATAGGCAAGGATGATTCCATATTCTGTTTCGTCCCCAAGAAATTTAGGGATTCGTTCTGTCAGATCCCATAACAACATAAATAGTCCCAACATTATTCATACTATTCTGATTAATGACTTTTTGCAATACCCATGGTTCCCATTAAGAGGGCGGAAAAAGACACAAAAATATCGAATTTGCTATTATTATAGGGAAGTTTTTGGGGTTTGATTAAATCAAGGCTGAGAATTGCCTTGGAAAAATGATCACATTGACGGTTTATGCAGAGAAGATCTTGATTGCGGTTACAGGGCAATCGTCTTCACAAGCAAGGCATTCAATGCAATCTTCTTCTCGCATGGGAACGGCTTTCTTGTCGCTAGCCGGGTGCCCAGGGAATTCTGCCCAATCATAGACATTTTCAGGGCACACATCGATACAAGCCCCGTCTCCAATGCAGATGTCCTCATCAACAGCAACAACGTCTCCAAAGATGCCTAGTTTCTCAGGTGGATTGTAGTAATCCTCACTGGGGACCCAGATAGAGATTTTTCCTTCATACTTTTCGTCCAATTTAATATATTCTTCCTTAAAGTTCTCATTAATTGGCAAAGCCTACACCTCCAATGGTGCCGTGATAATAAACAGACCTATTCAATTTAACTTTTACGAGAGAAGAACATTTCGCTTCTAATCAGACATTGAGGAGAATACGCAAACTAAGGATTGGTTAAAAGAACGGCCTAGGAACACGAATAGCGGAAAGTTATCAGACTAAAAGCCCATGAAAAGGATCAATAAAGAATAGGGGAAAAATAGTGCCAAAGGTTCGTAGAATGGCGGTTAAAGGATTTTCTTCAAAAAGTACTTGTGTATAGCAGTGGTATTGCTCAGTTCGGGGTGAAATGTTGAGGCAAGTACATTTTCTTGCTCGACCAATACAGGTTGGTCTTCAAAAGTTGCTAGAACCTTTACGCCATCTTCTACTTTTTCAATAATCGGGGCTCGAATAAAAACACCGTCTAATTCCAGATCAAGTTCTGGAACGCTTAATGGAACCTCAAAGGATTCCCGTTGTCTACCATAGCCGTTTCTTATTATCACCATGTCGAGTATGGGCATAACTCCTGTCGTGATGGGCTCTCCCTTCTTTCTACGAACTTCTTTTGCTAGAAGAATAGCTCCAGCACAGGTACCAAAAGCAGGCATCCCATCGCGAATTTTCTCTGCAAGCGGTTCGAACAGACCCAATTTTCGACCAATGCTTTTCATCGAGGTGCTCTCGCCGCCAGGGAGAACAACTGCGTCAATGTCTGAAAGCTGACTTGTGCGATTGATGCGTACAGTGCTAACATCAATATCAAGTGCCTCTGCAGCGGTTCTTATTGCTGCTTCATGTTCTTCAAGAGCGCCTTGCAAGGCGAGAATTCCTATTTTCTTACCCATTTGCACCACCTAAAGTTGAGCACCGCGATACTGAATTTTTTCTGCTTCTGCCAAGGTCTGAATATCGATGCCAGTCATGCTCTTCTTCTCTGATACCATGGATTGAGCCTCCAAGACCTTTTCTGCGTCTTCCCAATTGGCTACAGCATAAACAATTGCTTCAGCCCTTACTTCGGGATCCTGTGATTTGTAAATCCCAGAGCCGACGAAAACACCATCAACGCCCATTCTCATCATCATTGCTGCATCGGCGGGCGTGGCAATTCCTCCTGCAGCAAAGTTCACAACGGGGAGTCGTCCAAGCTTTGCTGTTTCCAAAGCAAGCTCATAGCTCACTCTCATTTCACGAGCAAGGATCATGAGCTCTTGTGGATCATCAAGGTTTGCTTGGAGTTGGCGAATGCCCAGATTGACCATGCGCATATGTCTGATTGCCTCTGCAACATTTCCGGTTCCGGCCTCTCCCTTGGTTCTAATCATTGCTGCTCCTTCTTCAATACGGCGGAGAGCTTCACCTAGGTCCCTACAGCCATTCACGAAAGGCACTGTAAAATCCCACTTCCATACATGAGAAGCTTCATTTGCAGGAGTAAGCACCTCGCTTTCATCAATCATGTCGATTCCGATTTCTTGAAGCAAAAGAGCTTCCTCCGTGTGTCCAATGCGGCACTTTGCCATGACTGGAATGGTGATGTGATCCATGACGGCCTCAATGGCATCTACAGAGGCCATGCGAGCAACACCGCCCGCAGCACGAATATCAGCGGGAAGCTTATCCAGAACCATTACTGCAACTGCACCAGCATCTTCTGCTATTGCTGCTTGTTCTGCGTTTGTGACATCAAACACGGCACCGTGCTTGACCATTCGGGCAAAGCCTCTTTTCAATCTATTTGTGCCGTGGCGAATTCGGCTTGAGCCCCACATGCGTTCGATGATTCCATCTTCAAATAGCATAATCTATCCCGTCACTAGTTGCTATGAAAAAGGGATAAGCATTTTGATTGTGTTAGCGGGAACGATACGGAGGATAATACGGTGTGTTCCAATCAAGGCTTAGTGTTTCCAAGAGTTGCAGTGGAAACGAAATAAGCAAGTAGCATCTCAGTATTATCTTTGGTTTTAAACTCTCTCGAGATCAACAGTGGTAAGGAGGTAATTGGAAGATGAGGCTAGTAACCGTACACTTACCGGGAGAATATCTCCATGACCTAGACGAATTAGTAAGAATGCAAAAATATCCCAATCGATCCGAGGCGATTCGAGTCGCAATTCGCGACTTATTGAAGGAAGAGCTTTGGTACAGAAGATCACAAATACAGCTAGAAAGAGAATAGTGAAGCCGTTCTCATGGATACTTGAAACGTATCTCTCTTCTTTTTTGTTTTTCTTTTTCTTTTGTTTCTGGGGCCTTAAGCGAGATTTAGTTTTCCTGACTGAATTGCGTGAATTATTTGTCGTCCTAGAAGTTCAAAAGCTTCTTTCACATTAAGCCCTGTTTTGGCAGAAGTATCGAGGTATTGCATGGTAAATCCATACTGTTTAACCGTTCGACTGAGCAGTTTAGCATATTCTTCGGCTTGTTTCTTGGATACAGCGCGTTTAAGGTCAGCCTTATTGCCAAGCAGAACCATTGGGACGACTCCTCTACCACTGTTTCGCCACAATTCCTCAATCCATTGGGGCAATGCCATGAAAGTTTCCGGCCGAGTAACATCGAAAACCAGCAGACCGCCCATTGCACCCTTAAAGAATCTTTGTCTCACGCTTTGGAAGCTTTGCTGACCAGCCAAATCCCAGATTTGCCATGTGACAGCATTCCCGTCAATAACCTGTCGATGGGTCGAAAAATCAGCACCTATAGTCATGAGATGCTGAGTTTTGAAACCTTTTCCCATGTAACGGTTGCGGAGAGAGGTTTTCCCAACGGCACCTTCACCCATGAGAACAATTTTTAGAAAATAGCTACTTCCTTGCACAAGCCGTCAATTGATTTTTCTCTCGCATGCCCTATAAGGATTTTCAGATATTTATCCTTGAACAAGCATCAAATACTTACGATCGTTTACAATCCCCGAAGAGAAGAGAATTTATTTTCGTTACATCTTCGAATAATTTATGGATATGATTCGATTTTCATTTCGATTCTCGTGGATAGATGACACTGTAGCAGGATTTGCGTTTCCATGGACAGAAGAACACTTTCACTTTCTGAGGGAGCAAGGAGTTGACGTAATTATTAGTCTTAGTAACACTCCAGCTGATTCTGACTTGGCTGGAGCATACCAAATCCAAGTTAAGCATTTGCCAATAAAGGACATGGGTATTCCTGGCGACGAAACTATTGAACAATTTTTGAATATTATTTCAAAATTCAAAAGAGAAGGAAAAAGGGTAGGGATCCACTGTAAATATGGTATGGGGAGAACCGGAACAATGCTTGCGATCTATCTCATAGAGTTTCATGGAATGAAGCCGAAAGAAGCATTAACCAAAATCAGATCCTTAAGACCGGGATCAATTGAATCTTATGTGCAGGAAAAATTTGTCTTAGATTACAAGCCCAGAAATGGGAAAGAGCACTTGATCTAAAAAACATGCGAGGCATATTCAAGACGTCCTTTTAGCATCGAATAATAACACAGCGGCCTCACCAACAGTAATAGCTAGGAGAATGGAGAGCTCTTCCTTTGAAATGTTGGGATTCTTTGGAAGAACATGTTCCTTAACATAGACTAATCGATTGCTATAGCCGGGGATTTTTCTAATCGTTTCAATTAGTTCCAGGGGGTTAATTGGTCTCAATCGGCTAGGTTGGACGGGGCGTCTGAAGATAATAGAACTGAGAGAAAGCCGAGTTCCAGAATTAGAAGAGATGAAAGCTACAGTTTGTTCTGACTTATCTTTTTCCTTGCCTGTACCCGCAGAATCTGAGATAGGCTCTCCTTCCGGACTTTGGTTGGAGGCAGATTTTTCCACCGGAGGTTGTTTGTCGTAATCGTTCTCTGCTTCAGCTAGAGCCTTGTTTGTAGCCATTTTAAGAGACGAAGCTTTTTCAGAAGGACCATCAGAATCAGACAATCCAGCAGATCCGCTTAATGCTTCCTGAGAGTTGCTTTCGTTCTCCTTTTTTTTGGAACGTTCTTGTTTCTCATCAGACTCGGAAAAAAAATCGTCTAGACTCTTTGACATGGTCAACCTATGATGTAGTTTGAACCTTAAAGGAAAACATTTTCGTTACAATGGTATTCTTTTGGATCAAAGCTAGACGCATTTTTTTTTAATTGCGACACGTTCTTAAAAGTCGAATCCGTTATTTCAATAGAAGAGGTAAGTAGTATGAGTAGCGTAGGAACGGCAATTGGAGGATTACTCACAGTCGCGAGCATCTTTCTCGCCGGAATAGTTACAATGTTCTTCACTAATTCCTATTTTTGGCTGGGACTATTCTGGATCTTCGGAATTCTTGGTGGAATAGCTTTGGGTAACCTCAATAGTAGAAAAGCAAGAACAAGAAACACCTATAGGCAAGAGTATCTGGCTTATGCCTCTATCTTCCTGGGTGCGATTATCATCTTAGGAGTATTTTACTTATTTTTCTTAACAGACCGAGTGGCAAGCGCGCTAGTTCAAGACGCACCTTCTGCAGGTGTGGTTGTCTGGCTGGCAATCACTAGTGGTTTAAGCTCATTCGTGGGGGTAGGGTTAGTTCTTGCAAATATCGTTGCACCAGAATCTTCATATTGATCCCAAGCCCCTCATACTTGGCGAGGCCAATTATCAGATCCAATGGATATTGGGATGAGGTGACACCTTGAATTCATTAAGCGACTCTTCACTTGCTTCTTCCATGAGCATGCCTTTGATCTCAGTCAAAAAACTATCAAAAAAATACGAGACAAGTAGAGGATCGCTCGAAGTACTCAAAGACGTTTCATTTGATGTCTATGAGGGAGAATTTTTCAGTATCATTGGACGATCCGGGGCGGGTAAATCAACATTACTCAGAATTCTTGGAACATTAGAAAAACCAGACTCAGGCACCGTTCTCCTAAATGGAAAAAGTATTACCAAAGCAAAAGGAAAAGAACTGCTCAACCTTCGAAGAAAAGAAATTGGCTTTATTTTCCAACAACATAATTTAATCCCGGTCCTAACTGCATTCCAGAATGTTGAGTTGCCAATGCTACTGACAGGTATCCCAAAAAAAGAAAGGGAAGAGCGAGTTTCCGGGTTACTAGAAAAAGTAGAGTTATCTGATCGTGCTCACCACATTCCTGCAGAACTGAGTGGAGGAGAGCAACAGAGAGTAGCCATTGCAAGGGCTCTAGCCAACCGTCCTCGAATTATCCTCGCAGATGAGCCCACAGCAGACCTCGACGAAATATCAACTAATGTAATCTTATCGCTTCTGAGGGACATAAGCGATACAGAGAACCAAACCCTTATCATGATTACCCACGACATGAAAGTAGCAAAGCAAGCCGATACCATTGTTAAAATTGAAAATGGCACTTTGCACCCTATAAAGCTTGAACGGCCATTAACACTGATTTAGTTAGCAAATGCCCAGATTGACTCCAAAATAAGATTTTCTTATGAAACGCAAAAACGCGTTCCGTAGATGGATGAGCTATTCTAATATATCATCGTCAATACCCATTGCTAGACGCCATTCATCCTCCGGGAATCTTTGTTCCATTGTTGAAAATTCTTCTTTCCAAGCGCTTTCAAGGTCAACATTGTGAATGATAGCCAATTGTAACAGAAGATTGAAAGCTTGGGCGAATTCTTGTGAAATTGAGGTTCCTGCACCCTCATGACCAAGTCCTTTAATTTTATAACCTTCTTCATACAGTAGGTGTTTTCCGATTTCCCCGATCTCCTCTATCAGGTGGGTAAAAACTTGGGTAGCAGGAAATCTATCCCATCCTCGTCTTTTGATGAATTGAGTGAATTCTTCTTGAATGTGGCTTAACTCCATGATTCGAAGGAGGTAGATGATCCTTATGTATTTGCTGGAATTTGGCTTGACTCAATTCGTTATGGGCAGTCTATAGTCGGATCTTAAGAAAAAGTTTTAGTCGCGTTGCCAATCTCGTGATAAGCATTCAGAGCATTGAAGAATGTTTTTCTTTCAGCCATGTCGATGGTTAGACAACCAATGAAACAAGTGAGCATTTTTTCACAAAAAGGAGGGGAACAACCCAAAAAAATGTTTGTTTTTTTCCGAGAAATCAACAGCGAAGAAGACGTGTTAGCTAGGTGAATTTCTGCCATCAAAACGAAGAAACATATGAAAATCACATCCTTCATAAAACTAAACATTTTTTCTTTCACTACAGCCGCAGAATCAAATACAAAAAAAAGATCAGGTAGGAGCAAATTTACTGTGCGATGAATATCAGATTACTTAAAAAACTAAAATATAAATTGAACAGCAGAGGACCCGTTTTAATAGGCCCCCCAGTCTTCAACGGGATCGAAGTGAGAGCATGAGTAGTGATAAAGCCGACAGCATTTCTTACGGTTTCAGCGGGATTTATATCATTAATCAAGATGGGATTCCTGTTTTTGCAAAAATGTACCAGAGAGCAAATGAAGAAAACACTAGCATTGAATTGATTTCGGGTTTCTTGACAGCAATCAACAAATTTGGTGAAACCACACTCAATCAAAAACTGAGAAACATTGGGTTTGAAAACAGACAATACTTTTTTTCCAACTCTTATGATTTCATTTGCGTTGCAGAACTAATCGTCGAAAAGAACTCTCTTGATGAGAGAACACTTAAAGAAATGCAATCTCATATCGAGATGTTTTTCGATGCCCTAGAGACCTCTCTCGAACTCATGCACTCTTTTGAAGCGAATGAGCAGAGATCGGAAACATTCGAATTTGATCCCTATGACATTAGCCCCATAATTGACAACTTAGTTTATGAAACCGAGATGTCTCTAAATCATGGAAAAAGCAAGCTTAGCAATCAGCAGTTTGATGAGGAAACCCCTTATTTTGATTCTGAAATCAGCAAAGAAGTTACATCATCCTTGTCGGAAAACCACAAATCGCTATGGAAAAAGCTCACTTCTTTATTCCGCTAATTTCGATCTCCTAATTATATTTTTTTTCTCAGCAATATATAAACCTTTAATGAATTGAATAAGATCACCATAAATATTTTAATAAAATGGTGGAAATATTAGTCAGCTATTAACTAGGTGGACTATGTGGCGGCAAATCAGGAAAATAACTCGAAGAACATTGTCAAAAAGACGTATTCTAGAATCACGAATTCCCTTGGGTGGAAGATCACTCTT
>JALTMP010000362.1 GCA_027001645.1 Candidatus Heimdallarchaeota archaeon | reverse complement strand
ATACATCGATATGGACACATCCCTGGCTTTATCTCTCGTTCAGTCCGGTTTGATCTTTGAAGGGGGGAGAACATATCGACAACTAGTTGATTGGAGTTTATCTGATGATGAGCCATTCTCTTGGGGAAAAAATGATATTCTCGCAAAAGATTCCAACGGAGATGGGATTTATGATATCTCCTTTGGGAGCCTAGGAAACACCATTGATCTCTACGGTCTGATTAATGGAGAGTTGATTTCTGGAATCTTGCCAACAGGAGAAGGTTTTGCGGTAATGTATGATTATGTGGGCCATGGCACTTCCACTTCCGCTTCAGTAGCTGGGGTTGGAAAAAGCTTGTATCCTCTTTTTGACGACCCCTCCACCGAAAGTGTAGAGAACGATACTTCCTACTCTCTTCCCGGCTCTGCGCCTAATGCTTCCATTATTGCAGCCAAGTTTTACAGCATTGCAGACATTTTTTCTTCTTGGTACTGGGTTCTAGGCTTTGAGCCGGACTATAACTTGGGCAAATGGGTATACACCGGCTTACACCAAGCAACGATAGTCAGTAACTCTTTTGGCTTGTCTGACCCAAACGTGCTCGGCTATGCTCGTGGGTTAGACCCGTTATCAATGTTTGTTGACTTGGCTTCTCAACCAGGCCTCTTAGACCCACTGTTTGATGGTGCCTTATTTGTGGTCTCTTCTGGAAACTCCGGGCCCGGTCCAGGAACAGCAGCCGCTCCCGGGGTGGCTGGCACTGCTCTAACCGTGGGTGCTTCAACTTTTGAACATTTTCGGGAGTTTTCAGAAAAAGTGCCTCAATCGGATTCACAAGCAGCCATGTTCAGTTCACGCGGTCCATCGCCGCTTTTCCTACCAAAACCAGATGTTGTTTCTGTTGGAGAATTCTGGTATGCACCGACAATAGTAATGAATGGGAAAGGCAACGGTACTCGTGCTTTCTGGCTCTTCAGCGGAACTAGTGAGGCTGCTCCTCTGGTGGCTGGAGTTGCCGCCCTCGTTGTGGAAGCGATGAATAACTTAAACATTAAGCCCACTCCGGTTTTGATAAAGCAAGCAATCCTTTTGGGCAGTCAAGATCTAGGTGTTCCTTCTCAAATCCAAGGAGCCGGGATTGTTGTTGCTTCTCGAGCAATACAGGTAGCGCAGACCTATCAATCCTCAATTATCGCTAGCGAAGGAACTAAGGACTACGGTAAACGTACAAACGCCGCATTTGAGTCATTTTTTAACATTTCTAATCCCCTACGACTGTCATCTGAAAATATTGTGGGTGGTTTTTTGGGATACGGCTCCTCCAAAACACTCACTCTTAACCTTAATAACATATCTTCTCTTGAAGCAACCTACTTCTCTGGCTCTAAATCCGCAACACTTGAAAGTTTCACGAATGGGGGCAGGTCCACATATGTTACTCTCTTCTCTCCGGGCAACTTGACCTCTGAGATTGATGGTTTCCGATTGGCTTTCTCGTTTTTCAACGACTCTTGGAATGCTATTCTCCAATCAGAAACCCAAGACCCCTTTGAGTTCTACGTCATAGATTGGGTTGACAAGAATGGCAATGGTAAGATCGATGACCCTGACGGAGTCAACTTCCCACAAGGGGAACGCATCTATTTGGTAGAATATGCCGGATATAGTCAAAAGACCACGCTTGATGTTTCTCTGCTTCACTACACTCCAAAAGGCGATCTCATGTTTGTTCTCGTTGATCCCGACGGAATTGTAAATGGGACTCTGAACAGTAGGAATTTTGGGTTCCGAGTCGAAATTTACACGTTCAATAGGACCTCCCTTCCGAACACTAGTATTGATTCAAATACTAACACGCTTACTCTTAATGCCTCTATCGGAGAAGCCGTGTTTGGAAGTCTTCTCATTTCACTAAATCAAACATCAATTTCTCTCCCCATTTCCATTTTTAACCTTCCCGGCGTTTCCCTCTCCGGAAACACTTCACTCCGTTATTTTGAAGACATCTTCAATAGTCCAAGCTATTCATTTGGAAACCCCAATTTCCTTAGCAGACCCGATCAAGGAGACACATACTTCTTTTCCTTCACCACTCCTTCTGGAGCCGATCTGGTTCCACTTATCGTGTCTTGGAACGACCCTACAACTGTAGTTGACGTCTATTTGGCCAATGAAACAGGTTCCATTGTAAGAACTAGTGATATTCGATATCTTGGAGGAGGGCAATTTAGATCTGGCAAATCCGAGCCCACAAGGCAACTCCTCCTTTACCGAACCGACCCTCTAAATCCCCAAACATTTCTCGTCATTCTCCACGTAACCTCTCCTTCAACGATCTTGAGTAGTGACTCAATAAGCCTCATTGTCCGTGCCATAGATTCCAACGATTTACCCCCCGTGGATGTCATCCTAGAACCATCAATCCAACCAGTGACCGGAGAACTTAAGATAACGACTCCTACATATCAAGCTCCAATCTTCCCCGAACTAGAATTAAAACAGCTGGTGAGTTATTTAAATACCACTGCTTCTCAACAAGAGACGACCATCATCTCAGCTCCTGACCCCAAGGTTGGAGCTCCAGATAAAATAGTGGAACTTTCCTTGAATTCTTCCGAGTACGTAAAAGTCGAAGCCACATTTGAAAACCCTGGTTTATCTGGAAGCATGCTCATCCAAGTCTTTTACGAGGATGCAGAGCCTGTTTCCCAAAACGATATTCTTGAAGGAACAGGCATGAAGTATTCAACAAACATAATGTTTGGATTTCTTGCTCCAAAAACTGGAAAATACTTCTTTTACATTGATCTGGTTAATGCAACTGGTGTTGATCTCAGAGTTTCCCTCTCAATCCAAAAAAGCACCCAACTTACCATTCCATTTGATGGGACGAATGGAACTATTGATACAAATCGATTGCCAGATGCAAACTATTCCTTGACTCTTCAATATATTACTAACTTCGCTGGTCTCACCTTTGAATCAGCCCTTTCTCTTGAATTCTCAAATCCAAGAACGCTAAAAATAACTGGATTAAGCAATTTGCCAGAATCCGAAATTGAAGCAGGTTCTTTCATCGAATTTTCAATCAATATTGATTATTCTGGTTCCCTCAATCTCCGATTCATTGTCTATCTTTTCGATTTAAGAAACGGATCTACTTGGCTTCAGCTAGGCATTTTCTCCCAAACTACAATTAACGTTGAGATCCCTGAGACACTGGCTTCTGGCAAATACGTTCTCCGAGTCATCGCAACTGATGGAATTGTTCGGGATACCACTCAAACGACACTCACGATCCTATCAACTGTTCCATCTTCACCAGTTGGAGCTTCATTTTTGGGAATGAATCGTTATGTCTTCATCATTTCTATTCTCTTCCTTGCAACGCTCTTTCGAAGAAAAATCGAACGGTTTGAGGATTGAAAAGAACCAAACGGAGATTATGAAAAACAACGGAGTAGAAGCCTCTCGGCACTAGAGTTGAAAAATTTAGGATAAGTTAGAGACTAAATCCGAGCTAAGTACTAGCTTTCCATTGTGATCCACGATGAGATTGTCTGCCTCGAGTTTCTTTATTGTTCTAAAGATCAGCACTGCACTAGCTGTCTTTGCCTTTGACTTGATTTCTTCCTCTGTTAGCCCATCGGGGTTCAATGCAAGTAAGGAAATGATCTCTGCCTCTGGTAGGTCCAAATGCCCCTTCGTGACCAAGTAATTAACGATGGGGAATTTCTCAACAATTTGCTGTCGATTAGCCTGCTCGATCTGGAGCTTGTTCTTTGCTTGTTGGAGTTTTTCATCAAAGCTAGCTCTTGCCTGTTCTAGCTCCGATTTCGCTTGCTCAAGTTCTTTTTTCAAGGATTCCAGCTCTGTCTCGGCTTCTCTAATCTCTGTTGTTAGTCGAGCGATTTCCTGTGACTCATTTGCTTTTTCCGTTTCAGATTCTTGTTTCTTCTTACTTAGGGCTTCCAATCTTTTTTCGAGATCCTTCATTCGGGATTCTCGCGAGGACTTGTCGTCTTTTGCGATTCGCAACTGTGTTTCAAGGTTCGCAATGGCTGCATCTAGTGAACTTATTTGTTCATTGAGCTCTTGAATGTCGGCATTAACTTGATTTGCTTCTTGAATAAGCCCGTTGATACGTGAAGAAAGCTCATCTAGGTCTTGATTTATCTTGCTCTTTGTTCTATCAATGAATTGTTTTAATTGCTCTAGATTAACGGTATCCACCACTTCCTATTCCTCCTTTCACACATCTAGCTCCTTGATTATCTTCAACTCTCCAGAAGTTGGATCATATGAAATTATGCCAAGATTTGCAAGATCCTCGACGGTTTCCTTGACAACTCTTGGGTCGATCTGAGCTGTTGATTCTAGAATTCGATAGTTATTCACGCCAGGTTGTTTCATTGACTGGACAATAGTGTAAACGTGAGTCTGAATGTAATTTGTTTTGAGAAGATGACTGATCGCTTTGAATCTTGTTTCGAGCATCTGATTTTCTGCTTGAAGCTCATCTGCTTGCTTTTGGATCGTGCCTATTTCTTCCTCGTGTCTTCTCCTTTCCTCCTCTAACTGGGTCTTAGTTTGCTCTAATTCTTGCCTTATGTTTTGGATTTGATCCTTGAGACTCGTAAGCCGTGATTGAAGCTCCATCTTCTCGCGGCGAAACTTATCAATTTCCATGTCGAGAGCTTGATTCTCTTGCTCGGTCTGGCTTGCCTTTGTTTCCGCTTCCTTGATTTGACGATCAAGCGTTTCAATGGATGTTTTCAGAGATGCTAACTCTCCCTCCAGTTCTCCTCGCTTTCGCTCTAAGTCTTGCTTTTGTTCTCTTTTCTTCTTGACCTGCTCTGTCTCTGTTTTCACTGATGTTACGATCGTATCAATTTGAGATCCCAGTGTTTTGCTTTCTTCATTGAGGAACGTAGCTAACCGTTCCACCTCTGTTTTCGTTCCCTTCAACGTGGTTTCTATTTTTTCTAGTGACATAGCTTACCACCAGTTAGTGATCCATTTTATTTTCACAATTCATGGCTTATAGGCATTGGGGTGAATTTTAATTTTCGCGCGATACGCTAGAAAAACGCTTCTTTTTTAGAAAATTAAACTAGACTAATCCCCAAACCTCTTGCGTTTTCTTCTCAACTTTTTGCAAGTTCTCAATGGAGGGTTGTGTTTTTCCCATCTCAATCTCCTCAACAAGTTCTACTATGAAGTCGTTTAAAGGAGTCGCTACTCCAACTTCGCGTCCTTTTCTGCTAAGGTGCCCATTCAAATATGGGATTTCTGTAGGTCTACCTCTTTCGTATGACTGAAGGCTTGATGATTTCAATCGCCGATATTTTCTCCCAATTATTCTGAGGAGTAAGTCTTTTTTCAAATAAGAAAAGGAAAATCCGAATAATTCTCTTTCTGAAAGCATCAGCTTGTAGAAATTCAGTTTGTTAAGAACTTCTAGTTTTATCTTGCTTGAATTTGCGACAAGTACTCCCTCTGTAATAACTGTGAGGAACGCCCGTCTTGTGAGCTTACGTTTCATCAGCTCCCCAAGAGTTATTCCGCCAATAACTCCTAAGGAATTGATTGCGGAATTCAATAGTAGTTTTGAGTACTTATACCCAATTATGTTTTCAGTATATCTGGTTGGCTCTGTGTAATCCAACAAGCCTCGAAGCTCATTGATCGTCTCCAACCGAGAACTGTTTTGCTTTTGTTCTATTGGACCGATAAGTATCTCCCCGTGCGATGTTTTTTCTGAAACCCCAGGTGAGATCATGGTTGCCCCAAAACTGATTACACATCCCGCAATGAGGGAGGGATCAACTGTTTTCACGACTTCTTCCTCAATAACCCCGTTTTGAGTTGTAACAATAACCCCGTTTTTATCAATGAAATCAACAGAACGTTTTGCGGTACTAATCGCATCTTCTGCTTTTGTTGCAATGATAATAGCATCGAGATTTGAAGGAAACCCGTCAATGTTCTCGACAGGATGAATTCTTTCAGAAACGACATATTCACCTCCAACCCCTCTAACCTTTACTCCACTTGACGCTATGTGTTCTACAGCTTTGGCATGTTTAACTGCTGCCCAAACATCAATTCCTTGTTTGGCAATATCGGCGGCAAGAATACTTCCAATTGCACCCAGTCCTACAATGCCAATTTTATCCATGTGAAGCATTTCAGTCATTCACGTTAATTAATCTATTTTCAATTAGTGATCAGAATATAATGATTGAGCGAGTAATGGGAATATTGAGAGGGAGATACAAATAAAAATCTGGAGATTTCTTAGTCCGTGCTATCGTGTCCTTGCGCGTTTTCTTCGAATGGCAAGTATTGCTAATCCCCAAGTAAAGAGGAAGAACGTTGTTTGCAACGCTGAAAAACCGTTAAGGAATGAGTTCTTATCTTTCTCTTTGGAAGGCTCACTTGCCTCTCCATCGGTATTCGTGTAAGGTCCAGTTGGGATGATTGAGGGTAGGGTACGCTGTTTTGGCCAAAGTCCGTTCTCCCCCTGGAAATACCCTAACGCTCTAATTATTCCCTCAAGTGCCCCAGGGTAGTCAAAAGCAACTTTTTTCGCATATTCTTGAGGAAGAGTAGCAAGAAGATAGGCTAACCCAGCTAAACCGTGGCCCCAAGAAAAGTCGAAAGTCGATTCATTTAAGAGCGGATGCTTGAATAGCAATAATTCCTTGCCCTCGCTCTGCACAACAACCGTTTGCTTGATGATGAGCCAATCAAGCCCTTCTACCACTTTTGATCTTTGATCTTCTGAAAGGAATTGATCTAATTGCAATAGCACCCAGAGAATTCCGACCAACCCCTCGTTCCAATCATTCATGATTCTTTCATGCTTTGACGTAGCGTAGAAACCAACATGTGTGGAATTTGAAATAAACTGAGTAAATAGGTAATAAATTCCCTTTGAAATTGCTGAGTCGTAATTGCTGGTGTTGAGCAATTGTTTCATTTGATAGAGTCCATATAGTATTCCCGCTACCCCCTCATCATAGCCATGTTTGATTTTATCGTCCGGAAACGCGCTGATCTCATTAGGCCAACTTCCATTAGCGAATTGGGCATTTACTATAAAGTCCGCCATTTGAAGAGCAAAATCCTTTAGTTCTTGCGAATCTGTTTCAGTGCCTGCGCGATAGAGCAGTGGAGCTAGTCCAGAGATACCCCATTCATATCCCATTCTCACCGGAAGATATGTGCTGTTGATACTATACCATGGAATCAATTGATATTGTGAATTGTTTATTTCCTTGGTAACGTTTGTTTGAAGTAACCAGTCGGCAATTCTACTGCTGATCTCAAGATACGTTTGATTCTGCGTGATTGAATGTAGTCTTAATGCGTAGTCGAGTATTCCTCCCGCTCCGTATTTCAGATCTGTGATGGGAATCCCGTTTGGATCTGTGGGTAGGTCATAAGCATAAGGCCAATGAGGCAGAGTCGATGCGTTCAAGGCTTGTTGCATCAATGCATCGAAACCTTGTGTTGCGTAGTCTAACCACGTATTATTCTGGGAAAACTCGTAATAATCAAGAAACGTGTCTAGGATACCTACTGTTCCGTATTTTTTCCCGGGATAAACGAGGTCATCCCCCAGAAATTTTCCCCATGCGGGTACCTTGCTGCCCTCGTATTCGAGACGGTTTTCCCAAATCGAGGCAAGGCTTTTATCTACAGTAGTTATTGCTGTTGATCGGAGATCCGAGTCATTTAATAAAGGAACCGAAGCGAGAATTGCTGCTGAAATGCCGCTCGCTCCGTATTCAAATCCGAAGTATTCATGCTGGTCATTTAAGTTTCCGGCTGGAAATTGAGCCATTCCCTGCCAACTTACAGATGAGGAAGCCAGCAGAATAAAGGTCATAGTCAAAAACATAATTCGAACGTGGGTCATTTTTCTTCCTCTCAAGTTATTTCTTGTTAGAGACTTAAATTAGAAGTGTTTTGGGAGGGGATGAAAGGGGATCTTCATTGTTTTCTTGAGCTGTTTATCCTTCCGGAAGGAGGAAACTCAGTCCGAAAATTTCGAGGATCGAATGTCCATAGACATACTTACCGCCAGTGCCGGCAACAACACTCGTAAGCCCTGCAGCAACAACTAGTGGCAAGAGATAAAGGATGGGCAAGATGTAGGATTCATTTGTGAACACGTTTCGGCGAAAGACAATACCAATGTATGTCTTGAGGAAAATTGGGGTAAAGCACAGAACAAATGCATACAATGAGAGGCGAACTTTGTATTCCAGTAGAGTGTTATTTATTGCGGGTTCTACTCCTCCTATGGAGAAAAAGCCCGTAACTCCTGCGATGACATATCCGCCCATGCCTAAGAATATCAGAACATAGCTAGTGAATTCGAAGCGATCCACAAAGCGGTAGGCCAGTTCTTTCCAATCCATGTCGATCCAGTCGCGGTGATATGCGATGTCTGCGACAATCTTAATTAATAGAGCCGTAGACCCTGCCATGAAGCTTGCCAGTATTCCGATAATGGGGAAATGGATTACTGCAGGATGTGCGGTGTGCAGAAATTCCATCATTGTATTCCAGAGTAGATCAATGAAGCTCATCTGAACGTCTCACCTCTTTTTTAATCTCATAAACACCTATTATTGTGACCACGGCGTACACGATTGATCCTACTAGCAACGCCATTGCACCGTTATAGAACATGTATACTGTAGCAGAAATCTTGTTGTCTTCCTGGGGTTTAACATCTGTGTCGCCACCGGTATCTGTTGTATTTCCGCCAATTTCCAAACCCGACAAGACAAACTTTGCATAAGCAATGTTGCTGTCTGGTCTGTGGAATTCATTGCTAGCAAAATACATGCTAACATTGTACGAAGTTGTAAATACCGCATCTCTTCCCGCAGTATCCCCTGTATCTAGGGCTCTTCCCACCTCTATGGCCTTAGCAATTTGAGCTCCGCTGGTATCGTTGATTATAATCTCTTCCCAGAAAAGATCGTCTTGATCATCGGGAGTGACAAATGGTGGTGCTTGGCCGTGAGAATTAGCGTCTCCGAAAACTCCTATGCTTGTGGTGCCGAAAACCCACATGTCATCTCCCGCTGCCATGGGCTCCATTGTTGCCGGATCAAAATTTTCCGGATCTGAGGAATTGTCAGAGTCTAGTTGTATTGCTACCCAGTCCATTGTTAAGTCAAACTGAATGAGGAAATACACAAAGTTGTTAGAGTGGACACTGGCAATGAGTCCGTTTTCGCCATAGGACGCTACTGTAAAGGTCTTGACTTCCTCCCAGATTGGTGAAAGCTTCCCATCACCAATAATAACTGGAGGGAGCTTCTGTGACTGGGTTTTTTCTGCAATATATGTTGAAGCATTAAATGACAGTAACTCTCCGATAATGGTAGGTGCATGTAGGCCTAGTTGTGTAGACTGTGTTTCTACTCGATCGGTTGCGAGTGTACTTCCTGCAAAAGCAGAAATAATAATGCTTATCCCCAGAATAATTGCTAGGGTTTGTTTAATTTTCATAGGACATCACTTCTTTTGTCATAATCTGTTTTTGATAACTGATAGCGTTTTTTTCCAAAATCATGGTAAACTTAAAAGGGAAGGGGATTCATTTTCTTACTACTTCACAAGCACAATGTTTTTGAAAATCCAGAGTGCTGCGCCTAGAAGACCAATGATTGTAAAGACGGCAGCGGTCCCTATGATTACGTCACTGTTAAGCGACGCTGGATAATCGAAGCCATCACCGATGGGATCCGCATCGATTGGGATTGGTGTTGTTGCTTCTCCGACTGTTACACTGACGACATTGGAAGCTTCACTCTTTCCATAAGAGTTGACGGCTACGATGTAATACGAGTACGTTGTATTGACGTATACGTCATTGTCAATGAAATACGTGTTGTTGGTTTCTGCGATTTTGGTGAATTCATTGCTGTCGTTTACTGCACGATAGACTTCGAAGTATTCTGCCGGCGAGTGAAATTCTGAGCTGGCCAGCCATGCAAGTGTTACTAAGTCCTCTGACGCAAGTGCAACAACGTTTGTTGGTTGAGCAGGTGGTGTTACCAGTTTAACTGACTTCACTTTAGAATGATCACTTTCTCCAGC
>JALTMP010000361.1 GCA_027001645.1 Candidatus Heimdallarchaeota archaeon | reverse complement strand
ATGCTAATGAGAATATATGTTTCCAGACCTCTAGGGTTCTTCTAAGACCGTGCGAAATTTGCCCTTTCAAGAGCTGATTTCAGCGAATCCAACGGGCAAGTCGATACAACCTCTGATTCGCAACTTGGTTTAAAAAGGTTTTATGAGGGATATTTTTCTATTTTTGTTTCTAATTCACTATGCTTTGGTCATTGTTTCAATTCTCTGTATCGCATTGACCACTCTATCTTGAATAAGGGCGTGAAGCACTTTTCTGTATTTTGTGAGGTCATCAGATAGGAAATACATCCAGCTAGATTCTTTCCTTCTCCCAGGACCCAAATACGGTGCCTTAGAAACTAGTCCTGCTCTTTCTAGTTTTTTCAGACTGGTTGTTACTTTCAGCGTAAACTTTCCGCTAGACGCCCCTATTTTTTCAACAATTTTTGATTTGGTTAAGCCTCGCTGGAACTTCAAATCAATCCCATGGTCAAGTGCCTTAATTTTGTTCTGAATTATCTCCTCGTGTTTTCGCAATTCTTCAATAATTCTTTTCTCTAATTTTCCAAGAACAATTGTGGCTTCAGGAAGTGAAGGAGGATCTAACCACGCACTCGATGTGTTTTCTCTTCCCGTGAGCTTAAGGAGAGAGAGCAAGATCGCTGGAAAATGTGCGATTGCCGAATCGCTCAGCAGGGGGAGAGACTGCATTACACTTTGATATGTCTCTCGAAGTCGGATTGCTCGTTCTGTTTGAATAAACCAAGATCGCGATAATGAACTCCCTAGCATGGCGGAAAACCCAAGCTTTCCCTCTAATACCAATGGATTCATAAAGTGAATGAGAGCATCCCATTCGATAGGTTCTGCGTGTAGATTCTTGTCAAGAATCACTGCATTTGAAGACATGAGAGATTGTTGAATTCCGTAAGCAAGAGTAGTTGAGGAAAGGATTCTTGATCTAAACAGCCCTTTTCCTCTCTTAGTTCGGGGAAAAGCATCCGTCAATAACAAGTGAAATCTTTTCGAATGGAGCCGGTATTCTCCGAACTCCGTTTTCAAAAGGGGGTTTTGGATTCTTAGGAGTTTACCTAATCCCTCAGCCTGCTTTGCTAAATCACTGTTCCCACGTGTTTTTGCTTCTACAATCGCTATAGAAACGGGCTGTGAAACGGACCACCAGTTCTGATGTTTTTCCGGGTTTTTTCTTGACGATTCTATTTTGAGGCGTTGCTTGGCTTCTTTAGCAAGTTTTGCACCGCCAAGCGAGCTGAGAAATCCGTTTTGTTTCTTTAAGATCTGCTCAACGTCTCGAGCAAGCTCTTCTCTCCCCTGCTCTTCTTCTATTTTGCGTTCTACAACGTAGGCAATGCTTCCTGTCTCCCGGATCTGAATGTAGTGGTATTCACTGCCGACTTTTTTCTTTTTGCTTTGAAAAGGAATGTGGGACCAGTGATGAATTCTTTTTGAAACGCTGTATCTTTTCTCATCCAACTGTTGATAGTAAAACTTCTTGTTTTCCCGGGAGAACGAATCGAAATTGAACCCCATGAATTCATCAATTGCTTTTCTCCTGAGGTTTTTCTGAAGGATCCCGAGGACATTAAACGGCAGTCCTATGATTCGAAAACTTGCAACAATGCCTAGCATGAAGTTTCTCCCTCAGGGAGGAGGGAGTTAGGAGCCTAATCGCTCCTCGGTGCCCGCTCGAAACCCGGCACCGCTCCCTCACCATGAGTGGTTCAACCCCTCCTATTAATCTTGTTAAGACAACACTCACAACTTGAACCAAGGACTTCTCTCCTCTCAAACAAACCACCCTTTCTTTTTCCTCTTTTCTTCCTTTCCTCCTTTTCCTTCTGATTTTGGTTCACCCTTTTCATGAAAATCTATATATCTTGCATCTCTAGGTGTTCAAAGAATAGATGTCGAACAGTAAGCAAGCGGTTCCAACCAACACGCCAAGCGAAGCAATCATTCAGATTTGCAATAATCTGCTCTTGGAAGAAAGCCCAATATATCCTGAAGCATTGGCGAAATTCTTCAATTCTTATTATGAACAAATAAGGACAAAGTTTGGTTTTGCCCCCCAATGGAGCTATGCACGGATAAATCACCATGAAACCATATACAAAAAGTCTGGGCGCAGATATGTTACCCCCCTCCTTAAACACTACGACAAAAAAACGATAGGCTCTGGCCGGGTGCTTACTATTCGTTTCGACGCTTTCAATGACCCCCCAACCAGGCAGGCAATACTACTAGTTGAAATCTGGCGAATCATTTTGTCAAGGCTTTATAGGAACGAGAATGATGCATTGGATGCTTCTTTTGCGTTAGCTTGGGACATTATCTCCGACTCTGAGCTGAGGCAAAAGATACTAGAGTTATGGAATCAAACGGTTCCAGTCAAAGAAACGGTGGTCGCCCGTGCTCCAAGCCTAAAGCGGTACGTAAAAACCATGGCGAGAAGAGGCCAATACTACTATTCGAGGGAAATCATTCCTCGATACTTAGGTGTCAGACGGGTTTCAAGAAAACGCGGACAACGATTTGCATTTGTTAGAGGCCCCCGAGTTCGGGAGCTTAATAAAAGAGAACTTCCAATTTTCAAAACCGTACTATCACTGAATTCAGACAGCCCCAAGCTCGTCTCTGCTCACTTAGGAATCAGTAGTTCTAGTGCCAGCAAACTCATTCAATCCCTTAAAGCAGGGTACTTCATTCGAAACCGCTGGTCTCTCTCTTCTGCCTCCATTGGCCTGCGCTCTATGATCGCCCTTTTCCAAACCCCACTTTCACAAGAAAGCAAGATTAGCCAATTGAGGTTTCCAACAACGCGAGCTTTTGTTAAATTCAAGCAAATCGACCTCTTGGCATTCTTCAATTTTTATTATCCCTCTCAGCCCTATGCCAAAAAGCGATTCGAAGCTTGGAAAAATAGCTTGTTCTCCACAAGCCCTCTTGTAGCACACAGCGATGCTTCAACAATTGAAATCCTGGAGCTTCCAATCATTAGTTGGGAAATCGAAAAGAAAAAAATCAATGTTCAAAGGCCCGAATTGTTTGACCCGGTCCTTGGTCTTTGGACCCTTGGAGACTCATTATCCTTTGAAGAAATGGCTTTCCAGAGAAATCTTGCCAAACCCGTTTCAAACCCTCCCTCCCTCAGCCCTGAAGAAAAACAATTAGCGTTCGATGTTTTTGCAAGGAATCCTAAAAGCATTGAGCAGTTTCTCAAGCAAAGAAAAGGCAATCGCAACCGATTATCCAACACTATCCGCCAGCTCTTGAAACACGGCATACTCCGAAGAGAGGTAATTATGCCATTTTTTGACGACTTGGATCGGATCTTTGTCTTGGTCAGAAATATCAAAAACCGTTACTCGGTTTTCATAGAGGAGATTGCTGCGAGGTGCCCCGTTTCTAACTCAACGCTCCTTGAGACAGACGTGCTCATCTCCTTTCTTGCTGTTCCGCCTTTGCACAAGATAGAATTATTGGAACTCATCCAAGACCTCTTTCCCTCTGCCCAACTTGCGATGTTTCCCGATACTTTGGAATCTTCGCGCCGCAGTCTCAGCGTTATTGCGACAAAAACAGGCTGGAAACTCCAGCCACTGCCATCTATTCGTCTCTCTTATCATTCCCTGAAGAAGTGAGAGGTCTTCTGCCCTGTATCTTCGTAAGAGTCCTTAGAACTTGGTTTTATCTTCTTGACCTCCTCAACTTCTCTCAAGCGAAGTGCTGTACTCCTGGTCCGCGTGTATCTGGAATTTTGCATTCTGAGAATTTTTCCCCTCATTTTTCCCCTCATAAAGAGGCGTTTGTTTAAAATTCCAGCATTTCACAAGGCCACTTTGCTTCAATCGCGAGGGTCGGAAATCCAGAGGCTTTGCGGGGTCAACTCAATACTTGCATGATAGCACCACTACCCCCAATATTTCCAACATCAGACCCCCCCGATGATGATCCGTGGCCCCTTTAATTATAATTAAAGGGTCACCTCCCCGCCATTATTTTTTTTCTTTCTTCTCTCCTTTTTTTTTCTGTTTTGTCTTCTAAGATGCTGTCTAGCGCGGTTTAGACACCTTTTTTCAATATAGAACCGAGGAGTTGTCCTAGTTGAAACAGAAATTTTCGTATCACTAATTGACAAGGATTCTGGAAAATATTCTTTCTACGGATTTCTTCGCTTTTTTTCTCTTATCTAAAAAATATGCCAGAAGAACTTAACTGACTTTAATGAGAGCACTCCATGCAAAATGAGGCTTGAATTGGTTTTCCTCTCTCATGACACGGATGCGAGTACTCCTAATATTCGAAAGACCCCATCGAAGCCTTGGATAAATAAGCATGCAGTTCAGGGGCTCATCTACCGATTCTTGCAGAACACAGAATTCGCAGACCTACATGATCGCTTTGTGTCCAAAAATTTTTGCTTTTCTGACTGGCTCAAGACAAGAAAATCAGGAGTATACCGGCTAATCATTTCTAGCCCTAATGAGAAGTTTATTCGTGTTCTCGAAAAAATAGCTAGAAGAGAAAGTGGAAGACTACAATTCAAAGGCTACGTACTCATAAGAACCAAAACATTGAAGCTAACACCAAATGTTCCACTTCGAACCGGTAGTCCAATTGTTCTTGTGCGCGAAAAAAACCCGCAACCAATATACTACTCGTTTCGAGACCGAACAATCACGCTGAATGAATTTGACGAAATAATAAAAAGGGGAGCGGTAGCGAGGTATCGGGCAACGATGGGGGAGAGCGATTTCGTCATCGAGGAGCCATTATTCTCCGAGCTGCAACTCGAGCGCGAAATCGCAGTTCCCGTTAAGATGAGGGGAAGGAGTTTTCCAATCATTGGTTCGAAATGGAAAACCTTGGTCCTTAATCAGAACCGATCTTTTAGAAAATTCATGGAATGGTTAATCGACGCGGGCATGGGACAAAAGACATCCTTGGGTTTTGGCTTCTTACAGCCCAAACGAAAAATCAGTTATTCTAAACTAACCCCGCTGCCTGTTCAGGCCAAATCTCCCGTTTCTTCCTCTTTGAGTAGGTGAGAACATGCTAGACACTCTAGTAACTCTTGGCAAAATATACATGAAAAATCACAACCTAGATCCAATCTCTAGTCTCTTAGAAAATCCAGAAACATATTACTATATTCGAATTGTTCTAGAAGTTGATTTTAATGACTCTTCCATTAAATCTTATTCTATTCAACACGGTGAATATGATCATAGCAAGCACCAATCCATGATCTATTATCGCAAGCCTCCTTCGCAAGGCCCGGGAGCCGTTCCTTCTGCTAAACTTACGGAACCCGATAGAACCTTGTCTAACAAGATCTTGGGTTGGTTTTCAAGACTCGAACAACAATCATCCAACGATTCTTCGCAACCTCTTTTTCTTCTTAACTCTCTTGACTTCCTGAAACAAAATTCTGGCTTGATAATAGAAGAGCTTGCCAAATTGAAGAGCGAACTCACCGAGAATTACAAGGTCGTCAGAACCGAGACACTCAAAACTGAGAACCGAAGGTTGCCAAACAACCCCTCCTTCATTTTGACTATTGGTTACGAACCCATTCAATATCAAGAGCAATTCCTTAATTATCTTCGATCCATTCTTCGACCAGAAGTTAGACGAAGATACTCTAGACGATATGGGCGTTTCAGTGAAGGCAATGCTTCGTGTTTCTATTGTGGAGAAACAAAACTGGTTCATGGGTTTGCTAGCCCATTCACATTCTACACGCACGACAAGATTGTGTTTTCCCCAAAACTAAATGTGGAACGAGCGTGGAACCTTTTTCCAGTGTGCACAGAATGCGCAATCTATGCGGAAAATGGCCGTTTCTTCATAGAGGAAACATTGAACTTCCGATTGCATGGGGTACAATATTATCTAATCCCTCAAACCCTAAGAACAGAAGATCTCGAACGCTTAGTTGAAAGGTTGCGAAGAATTCACGGAGAAAAGAGCTCAGTAAGGAAGAGAGAAAGTGCTGAAGTCTCAATACGTCGAGATATTACCGGAGAAGAAGACGAACTCCTAAGTGAATTAAAGGAAGAAAAAAACAACCTAACCCTAACATTTCTCTTTTATAAGAAAAACAACGCCCAAGAAGAGATACTTGCCCTTGTACCTGATGTCTTACCATCTCGTCTAGCAAAGTTGCATGAAGTTAAGGAAAAAATTGACGAAAACCCCGTCTTTGCAGACATTTGGGAATCCCTCCCTAAGCCGGATTTTCTAAGCCCAGAGCTTAACTTTTCCTTTGGAAACATTCGAGAGCTATTTCCAAAAGCCCCGCCTGGAGAAACTGCTGGCCAAAAAGACACTTATGTTAATGACTTTCTAGCCCTTGTTAAAGCTGCTCTTGACAGTTCTCCTGTTGAGGAAGCATTCCTCATCTTTCAAATGGCCCGAATGTTACAAGCAGCCTTTAGCCAAAGGGCAGGCGATTCTTCTTGGTACTTGAACTTCAGCAGACTTGCATTTAGCTATCTGCTTGTTAGGGAATTCTACTCAAAAATCGGATGCCTTCGGGTATCCAATAATCAAACAAAAGGTGAAAACATGAAGTCATGTGAAGAACTAGCAAGTCAACTTAACACAAAGGGATCACCCCTTGTGTCCAGCATTCTCTCATTTCTCAATGAGAGCAGTTATTTTGATCACCCGGTGAAAAGAGGTGCCTTCCTTGTAGGCTTCTTGACGCACAAAGTAGCTCAAGCACAGTATCGTAGTTTGGGCTCTGAGCCATTCTATGAGCGCTTAAACAACCTGAGGATGCATCCTCGCCTGATTCATCGCTTACTCCCAGACATAATTGCAAAGCTACAAGAATATGGCAAGAACTATGCCGATTTTAAAACCCTCGAAGCTCTCGCTTCTTGTTACCTCGCCAAAGAAGCGGAACCCTTCTCCATCTCCAACGATGATCTCAGTTTCTCTTTTGCCACAGGCTTGGCCCTGGGAAACGCATTTTACACGGGTGAAAATCAAGAAAATGAAGAAGAAGAGTAAAAGGAGGAAAAAAAATGAAAATTGTAAACAACAGACATGAGATAATTTTTCTCTATGATGCCACATATTGTAATCCCAACGGGGATCCTGCTGATGAGAACAAGCCAAGGACCGATCCCGAAACTCAAATCAACTTGGTTACTGACGTGCGCTTGAAACGTACTATAAGGGACTACCTTCACGACATCGAGAAAGAGAAAATATTCGTTAAGGTCGAACCCGACGCCGAAGGCTTCTTGCCAGACGCAAAAACCCGCGCTGACGATTTCTTAGATGAATCCCTAGTTGGAAAGCCCCTCCAGGAACAAAAAGACCGTCTCGACAATAGGATTCTTGAGGAATGTATCGACATCAGACTCTTTGGTGCAACAATTCCTTTGGAACTAAAAGTAAAAGTCGAATCTGGGAAAAAAAAGAAAACAAGCGTTACTCAAAAGAAAACAAGCATCACCCACACGGGACCGGTTCAATTCCAGATCGGCCGATCCCTGCATAGAGTAACAGTAGAGCGAATAAAGGGAACGGGTGCTTTTGCAGCCACTAAAGGAAAAGAGCAGCAGACCTTTCGAATCGAGTACATTGTTCCTTACTCGCTTATTGCGTTTCACGGAATTGTAAATGAGACTCGCGCAAAAGAAACTAGGCTCACCGAAGAGGATCTTCAAGCCCTCTATCGCGGAATGTGGAAGGGAACCAAGAATATGATTACTCGCTCAAAGATTGGCTTAGTCCCCCGGTTACTCCTAGTTGTGAAGTATAAAGAAGGCAAGTTCCAGATCGGAAGCCTTGACCAATACGTTTCAATAACTCATGAGAAAGATGATGTTGAACTACGCTCTCCCAATGACTATGTTGTGAATCTGCAATCATTGCTTGCAACACTTAATGAACACAAAGACAAGATTGAGGAACTCCTTGTTCAAGCAGATTCCTCTCTCGTTTTTTCTGATGGGACGAGCGAAAAACAAGGAGAAAATGGCTTTGTTGATTTTCTTAAGACAGTAGGTATTCCGGTTCAAGCATTAAACATAGAAGATTAGCAGGAGGACTCAGAATGCCCCATAACTCCTTTCTTCACTTCACTCTCACAGGAAACTTTGCCCATTTCCGAATGCGATTCACAACGACATCTCCTGCTACACACTTAGTTCCTCCGCGACACACAATCGCAGGCATTATTGGGGCAATCATGGGGCTTGAGCGAGATAAGATCGCAGAGACATTCGACCCCTCACAATCAAAGATCGGCATAGAAGTACTTTCACATCTTAGCACCATCAAAATTACTTCTAAGCTGTTAAGACTCAAAGGATCCTCAACTCTCGAGACCGTTCTGGGTGTTAGCGATCACATGATCGTTCCGTTCCAGCTAGTTAAGAATCCCAAGTACCGCATTTGGTTTTCCCATGAGAATCAAAACATCCAAGAACAATTAGAAACGTTGTTGCGAAATCACGAGTGTGTTTATTCCCCCGCCCTAGGTCTTGCGTCTCTTCTCGCGGACTTTTCCTGGGATGGAGAAGTAGAAACAACGAAACTCTCCATTAAACAAGGAATGTCTATTCAAACTAGATCCGTTGCACCAGTAGATTTCTTCGACCCATATCCGATGGAAGAAAATCACTTCATAATTGACAAGCATGCCCTACATCTCGATGTTTCAAGGATACCAACCGGTTTTCTCCGCGTCGTCTTCGATGCGAATGGTAATTGGATGGAAGGAGAGCTTCACGTGCCAACAAATTCTGATCTCGCGGACTTGGTGGAATTGATCAAAGTTCCCTCCCACGGACAAGAAAACGTCGAAACGCGTGATACGCATGTCTTTGTCTGGTAATCCGTTCTTTCCCTCGCCAGAACTCTGGTCCCATCCTTTGGTTCCCTTATCCAAACACCTCTTCGAAACCGCAAAAAACATTGACCTCCTCCTTGAATCCAAGTCGCTACAGCCGATTCCTTTCCAAGGAACCCAACTCGTCGCTCAAGACATTAAGAGCCTTGCCCGCCTTTGCGGGGGACTTCATGACATTGGCAAAGCGACGAGGTTTTTCCAAGCTTATATTCGAGAAACGGATCCTTCCAAGAAAAAGAAATTGAAAAGAAATCCTGAGACAAATCATTCTACGCTTGGAGCTCTGTATGCTTTTTACGCAATTGCGTCAGGTGATATGTTTTCCCACCTAGAGAAACAAGCCAAACTCTTCTTGGCTTTTATTATTGCAATTACAATCAAACGCCACCACGGAGACATCAAAGAACTCCAAGAAGAAAAGGGGGAGCTAAAGAAAGACATCAAAAACGCCAAGAAACCCAACAAAGCCATTAGCAAACAAATGGCTGCTGTTGAGCCAGCCTTGATAAATCCCATTCTCCGTTTCATCTCTGAACAACTTTCCATCGAACTGCCAACATGGGAAGCATTTCAGAAGGCCATCGCCTCAGACGAACTCGATGGCTACGCGAGAAAACTAAACCGAAACTTTGACGCTATCAACCTTGCCTGTAAACCTATTCACTATGGGGAAAACGCGGTTTCTGAAGCCCTCAACAAAACACACTTCTCCTTCATCGCCACATTTCTCTCCTCGCTTCTCTTTAGTTGTGTCCAAGAAGGAGACAAAACCAACGCTATGCAAAGACAAGTCCTCGCGCAAGTAGACCATCCCCTAATAGAGATGCTTCAGCAATACTATGTCAAAACCTACAACCCTCCACCAGAAAGCCAAGTCCTAACGGCTAAAGGAAGCACGGGGCTAACCCAGGCAAGACCCTGCATCTACTATCAAGCAATGAAACATTCCAAAACGTTTCCTCTGACCACAAGAATCCATAAGCTCGAAGCCCCAACCGGGTCTGGAAAAACACTCGGTAACCTCGTTTGGGCCTTTTCTTTGCGAAAAAGACTTCAAGAAGAAATGAAGACGAATTATCGGATTGTCTATCTCTTGCCATTTCTATCAATCATTGAGCAAGTTTTTAGCGTGATCGATCACGTTCTTCAAGAGGCATTTCCAGACAAGCCTCCCAGCACCGTGTTGTTAAAACACCACCACCTCATTGACATAGAGTTCTCGACAGGCGAGGAAACAGATGACTTCAC
>JALTMP010000360.1 GCA_027001645.1 Candidatus Heimdallarchaeota archaeon | reverse complement strand
CCTCATAAAGGGGGCAAGAAGACTGGTAGAGAGCGACAACAAAGAGGTGGTAACAGCCCTTAGAGAGGTGGCGGCTGGAAAGGTGATAATAGACGACGAGGCTGGGCACAATCTGGAAGAGGGGGAATAAGCCATGGCAGACTATTGCATAAAGAGACGGGTTGAGCTATCTTACGAAGAGGCAGAGAAAAGAGTAAGAGAGACCCTTTCAGAAGAGGGCTTCGGCATACTTACAGAGATAGATGTGAAAGCCACACTTAAGAAGAAGCTCAACAGGGATTTCAGAAGATACATAATACTCGGTGCCTGCAACCCGCCCTATGCCTACAGGGCATTGAGCGCAGAGCCCGATATAGGGGTCTTCCTGCCATGCAATGTGCTTGTCTATGAGAACGAAGACGGCACCACCACCATATCTGCCATGGACCCTGTGGAGGCTATGAAGGCGCTCGGCAATGAACTGCTCGATGAGCTTGCCCGTGAGGTTAAAGAGCGCATAGTGCGGGCTATAGATAGGGTCAAGTAGCCACCTACCTGTTACGGTCTATACGGTGCTGGTCGCTCCAGCTGTACTGGTATATTAGGATCTTCTGTGTGGTTATGGGACGAAACATTACAAAGTTCTCCATAAGCGTGCCCTTATTATAGGTTACAAGATACCATAGCTTGTAATAGACCCCGCTGTGTCCCATCCGCTGTTCCTTCCATATATCCCATGTTACGATGCGGTATCGCTTTATACCGCCATACTTTGAGCGGCGTATTTTAAGGCTTTCAACAAACTGCTCGGCAGAGGAGTCTCCAAAGAGCTCTGGGTGAATAAGGCTCAAAAGTGTCTGGTAGTCTTCGCCATCTAAGGCGCTGTAGAAACGCTCTGCAAGCTCAAAGGCAGGCTCTTTTCGCATCTCATCGCTACAGCCTGTAACAGAAAGACCAAGCAGTATAAGCGCTATGGTAAGGACTATTCTATAACCCATAGACCTATAAGTATAAACCATAAGGGTGGTTCTTATCAACACCTTATAGGGATGCCATGAGTGCCTCTTCGAATATCTGAAGAGCTCTTTCCATCTGCTGGCGGGTGGCTATAAGTGGCGGCATAAGGCGTGCCACATTCTTATGGGTGCCACACTCGACTATTATAAGTCCCCTCTGAAGGCAGCCCTCTAACAGTCTTTTAAGCAGCTCTGGTGCTGGTGAGCCATCTCTGTTTACAAGCTCCACACCTATCATAAGACCCAGCCCACGCACATCGCCTATGGCAGGGTGGTCTTTTTTCAGGGCTTTAAGCCTTTCAAGTGCGTATGTGCCTATGGCGGCTGCATTTTCGACCAGCCCCTCACGCTCTATGACAGATATAGATGCCAGTGCGGCGCTTGCAGAAAGGGGGTTGCCGCCGAAGGTGGTGCCATGGGCACCGGGCTGCCAGCGTTCCATGAGCTGGCGTCGGGCACCTATAGCACTTAAGGGCATACCAGCGGCGATAGCCTTGGCAAGCACTATTATGTCGGGCTCTATCTGAAAGTGTTCGCATGCAAACCATCTGCCCGTTCTGCCAAAGCCTGTCTGCACCTCATCGGCTATGAGCAGTATCTCATGGTCTGCGGTAAGCTCTCTAAGCCCCTTCATGTATTCTATGGGGGGCACCACATAGCCGCCTTCGCCGAGCACAGGCTCCACTATTATGCATGCCACCTCCTGTGGGGTTACAAGGTGATCGAATAGCCACTCTATGTATTTAAGGCAGTCTATGGAACAGGCCTATCTGGTTTTGCCCATAGGGCAGCGGTAGCAATAGGGGTAGGGTGCGTGCAACACCGATGGCAGCAGGGGATGGTAGTGCCTTCTGTAACGGGCAGAGGAGCTTGTAAGGCTTATAGCTCCAAGTGTCCTTCCGTGGAAGCCGCCCACAAGGGCTATTACGCTCTGCCGTTGGGTGGCATAACGGGCAAGTTTTATTGCACCCTCTACCGCCTCTGCCCCGCTGTTCGAGAAGAAGAATAGCTCTATACAATCTGGGGTTATCTGCCGTAGCCTTTCGGCAAGCCTTGTAAGCACAGGGTAGTGGAATATACAGCCTGAATGGATGAGCCTTTCTGCCTGCTCTGCTATCGCCTTTACCACATCGGGGTGTGTGTGACCCACATTGAGCACTGCAAGGCCTGATGTGAAGTCCATGTACTCTCTGCCATCTGTGGAGCGAACATATATGCCCTCCGCCCTGTCTGCCACTATGTTGGTATGGAAGACCAGTGCGGGGGCAAGCAGGTCGTTAGCTTTCTGCAGTATCGGGTCCATTGTGTCGTGTCAGCTGCTTTGGGTTTGCTGGCTCTTTAGCTCAAGTAGTCTTTCAAGGTGTGATTTCTCCTCCTCTATTACCTTATCTATAACGCCCCTGTCGCTTTCGTTTATTCCACGGGCGAGCTCGTAATAAAAAAGCAGAGAGTCCTTCTCCATGGCTATGGCGAAGTTTAGCACATCCTCTACTTCCTTTATGGTCTGGGCAAGCTCTGCTCCGTCGAGCTCTGTTGTAAACACATGGGAGTCTGCCATAGCCTTGAGGTAAAGTATGGCATCTTCCATGTAGGGGTCGAAGA
>JALTMP010000359.1 GCA_027001645.1 Candidatus Heimdallarchaeota archaeon | reverse complement strand
AGCAATCGCACAAGCCACGATAATTCTTTTTGGCTTTCTTTTCTGAATTTTTTCAAGAACATACAGCAGAGTTGATCCTGAAGCTAACATTGGATCAACAACAATGACAACATGGCCTTCTAGCCTAGGTAACTTTGTGTAATCGGTATTTATTTCAAACTTCTTACCTTCACGATCAATCATTTTTCCCCGAGAAGCGGAGATGAAACCAATATGAGCTTCTATGAATTCGCTTGCCATTCCTTCACTCATGGGCAAGGCTGCTCTAAGAATCCCAATAATTGTTATTTCGTCTGAAAAGTCATTGTAAGTTGCCAGACCAAGGGGAGTTTTGACCTCCTTTTCACGGGTTTCTAAAGTGTCGGCAATGACAAATGCAATCTGTCTTCCCAGCCGCTTTAGGGCATAACGAAATGCTTCTGCATCTGTTTTTTCGTTTCTCAGAATGGCAACCGTCTTTGAAACTAGTACTCGGTTTGAAAGGTTGTAAAACATTAATTGAGCCTTTAACAGCCAATCCTTTAATATTGCTATACTTGTGCTTTGAGTATTTTCAAGAGGATGTCTTTCCAGTTCCAACCAACCATTGAGTTGGATTGATTATTTAAGACCAACATACCAACCAAAATTGAAGGACATGCTGGACTTATTGCTTATAATTGGCTTTGCACTTTCATTATCTATTCTTGTATTTCAAGACCCTTACATTGGTTTCATTGGAATCTCATTAGTACTAGTCTCTAACTTGGCCTTCTATACTCCCATTTACAAGGATAATTTTAGAACAAGGTCTCCTACCTTATCTTTTCTAATCTTCGTGCTCGCATTTTATCCTGTTTCGAAGAACATGCCAGATTCATTTGAAATTCTTAGTATTAGAGTAAGTGTACTCATGGGAGCCTATTTTCTCATCATGTTAATCGGCTGGTTGCTTAATTTTTCAATCCCTCAGCAAATAAAAAGACCTAGTTCAATAGTGGAGACAATTTCCGTCTTGGATAACGGTGCAAGATTAGCTTACCGCATTCTTGTTGGGTTACTGTTCATTAGGTGGACAAGATTTATCCCCGCTTCTTCAGAAAATGTCGAGATCACTCTTGGGATTCTGGCTAGCCTTGGGCTTATTTTTTCCCTATATTTTGATCTTCTAGCAGATCGATCTGATCTTTTGAAAATTGGAGATACAACTTTCGGAAGTTTTTCCCACGTGGTGAACGTCTCCGTTTTTCAATTTGCAATACTTGGTTTCCTATACTGGCTAGGGCGCATTCATTTGATCTTCTGGAAATATTACGTTCTCTCTCTGCTAGTTCTTTCCATTATAGGGATTTATGCAAAAGTTCAAGGGTCCGCTCTGAATCCTAAGATCGGAAAAATCCTGGGCATTTCGTCTGAGCAACTAGACTCACTAATTGAGACTAGTCCTCAGAAACTTGAAAAAGTCATAATCAAGAGAGGCTTTGAGGTCCCCGAGGGAGCCCTTAAGGATTTGGGTATAGGAAGTAAAGCCCTCGTTGTTCCTCTAGGGAAGAAAATATCCAGTCAAGCCCTTGCAATTTCGCTGGATGATCCTTCTAATATCTCCGTACTTCCCGAAGGAATATTGGATCAGATTGCTTCACAGCTTTTCGGCAGAAATCGAATTGATCTTAAGGACCTCCCATCACTAAGTTCATCTTCTGTCCTGCTCTTATCTGACCATCTTCCTCAAATTAAGGATAGTTTAAAGCAAATATCGTTTACCCTCAATCAGTATAAGGAAAAGCTGATTGAGAGAATTGCCAAAAAACCCTTCGTAGAAATTCAAGAAATGGATAATTATTCACGAGTAAGCATCCCTGGGATTGTAGACGTTGTTGAGACGCCTCAAGGAAAGATTGTTAAAACGTTCGGATTGAAAATTGCTGAAGCCGGTAAGAAGAATATTATTGATGGTTGGCTTCGAATCGTTGAAATGGAGGACTGGGAGTACGTCAATGTAATGGGGATAATTAGGGTTTTAGAACACAAAACCTTGAAGTATTCTGAAGTCCGATTTCCCGGTTTCAGATTCAGGGAGGGAAGCCCACCGAAACCCTTCGAAACCCTTGAACAAGAAATCCTCGAGAAACTAAGTCTTTTCTGGTCAAATGCTTTTCTCCAGCTAATCCCTGAATTCCATCCTCAAGTTCTCAGCTTTAAAGACGGTGAAATTAGAGCGCTTCCGCTTCCCTCTGAAAGCTCTGTAGCACTTCCCTCTGATCCATTCAAAACATTCGATAACCTTCTTGTGGCAAATACGAAAGAGATAACGACTTTTGAAATATCAAAGCATGAAGATACACAAGTGGAAGAAAAGAGTAGTGCGAAGATTGAGGAAAAAAGAATTATAAGACCAGAATATGAAATACTGGAAGATAACAATCCCTGAATGGTCATTTCCCTCTTTTGTCTCCCCATAGATAGACATGGATTCGTGGAGTGAAATTAAACCCTTTCTTCTTGCAGATTTCTGCAACCCAAACGCTTCTATGATGAAGTTCTTCTAGTGTTCTGCCTTGGGGCATTAAAAACACTCTCGAAGCATCAATACCAATGTCTTCCACAATTCTCTCTAT
>JALTMP010000358.1 GCA_027001645.1 Candidatus Heimdallarchaeota archaeon | reverse complement strand
AATGTGAAAAAATACAAACGGACTGTTATTTCAAGGCACAATGAAATTGAAGATAACAGGGGAGGAGAGAGGAGTAGTAGCCCATGTGATGTAATGGCAGAGACCAGCTTAGTCTTTAGTTAGGAGATCGCTCATGCGTTTTAGTAAAGACATATAGTTCTTTGCCATCAGAGGTCTAACTCTTTGGTATGGATTATGATATATTGCCTGGATTTGTCTTAGCTTTCTAATCAATTCTCTCCTGTTGAATAGAGTCGGGAATTCTGTTGCGTAGAAATCAGCAATGGTTTGAGGAGTAGGCACGTCCTCAAAGCGCACATCTTGTTGTAGGAGCCGGAGAATCTTTCGATATAGAAGCCGAATTGCTTCTCCGTAAGCACCTGTTTCTTTGATATTGCGTAATCTTTGTTCAAACTTCGACACTCCCCGTTCACCGCGATATTTAGTCCGTAGCAACCCCTTCTTAGACACTGCTTCTGGGACAATGAATCTTGCTAATGAGCGAGCCACTAGAGGAGCAAATGGAGCTAGAATTGGAAACATGCTTATCTGCGCAATGAGTCTCATATAAGATGCAGAATAGAGAGTAGGACTGTTTATTGGTTGATATACGTGTGAGAGATCAAAGATTACGGGGACAGGTTTGGTTCTGTCTTGATGGGCGGTTGCCATTTCAACTAAGTTCAGAGCAAGTCGAAGGTTATCGTTTTCTGACACCTTTGATGTCCATTTGTTGATAAAGATAGAAGGATCCGCAATGAATACCATCTTGCCTCCATTTGGAACCAATGGCATGGTGAGAGCAACGGAAAACTGAGTATTTCCCCATTCTGTGAGATCTGGTTGAGCCCTGCCTTCAACTGCTGCTTTATGATCAGTTTCAATCCATGTGTTTCTTGAAGTGTATAATGGGAAGAATGGTAAAGAAATGGAGTATCCGGTATCTACTCCATCGATTAGGCCGCCGAGTACTTGGTCAAGTGTTATTTTTTGCAATGGGAACCATTGGCGGTATGTTTGGTTATCTTCTCCCACGATTTCAGCTTGAAACGTTACAATGGACGCAAATTCGAGTTGGACTTTATCGACGCCATCAGTGAAAGTGTAGCCAGGGATTTCTGTGTGATCTATGTCGGTGATGAGAGGATTGACTGGACTTTCAGTGAAGCTACCGACATCCATGAGGACGCTTCCGTTGAATCCGAACCGTTTAAGTTTGGACATGATTGTTAGAAGGACTGTTGTGCCAATTTCTTCTTCTGTCGATCCGCCACCAGTCGTTGTATTTCCTCCAGAGAATTGCTCGAAGAATGAGCCGACAGTCGGAATACCTAAGTTAAATTGGTCGTTCAGCTTCTCAAGGGTAGAGTCTAAGTTGTCCAAGGCATCGAATATGGGGTCCAGAACATCATTTCCCGAACCATAGTCATCCACGACGACCACAGATCCTCCCCGTAGCATGTAGAAGATTATCGACATGGTCTCTGACGTGTCAAATCTGGATGAAGGACCGATTATGAAAAGTACGCCAGAACCATTGAAGCGGTTTAGTGCATTGAGCGAAGAGATTGTCGAGAGTGTTTCGATATCGTATTGTAGGCCTCCGGTAATCGAGGTTTGAGAGATGAGTTCGTTTCTAAAGACGGATAGACCATCATAGTCGGTGTTATAAATTGAGAACGTTCCATAGGCTGTTCCAAACGGAAGTAGGCTCAATCCGATGGGAGCTAGAGCTAGGACTACGACAATAGTAACAGCAATTGATTTTAAAGTGATACGCTTATACCACTTCGTTTTACGCTTTTCTGCGTGGTCTTGCCCTTGCTCTTGTTGGCCTCTTTCCGCCACGTTTCTCACCCTTAGCCTTGGCTTCAATTGTTGGTACTGATTTCTTCACAATAGAGTCGAGGACTGCGATTGCTTCCTCGAAATCTTCTTGAGCTACGGTAAATGGACTGTATCGCGCAATTTCGAACTGAAGAATAATTGGCTCAAAGAGATCAGGATCGATTTTTGCCTTTTCAGCAAATGCTTTCGAATATTCTCTTGCTGTTTGACTTGGTTTTCGAGGCAAGTCCATTCTGGTTCTTCCATATTCAACGAGGGCTTGGAATAGGTGCACGGAAGCCGCGTTGTAATTTCCATTGGTAGCCTCGGTTTCAGCCGCTTTTCTGGCCTTCTTGTAGCTACCTGTGTCTACTTTGGGTTTCATCCCAAAGATGCCCTTCAGTTTTTCAATGAAGGACTCCTTTTTTTCTTCTCTTCTTCTTCGGGGTGGTCTTCTACTACTCCTCAAAAGCTTTCACTCCTATTTTTGCTATTGTTTGCGTGGTAACTTCCAACGCTTTTACAACATTATCAAAATCTTCAAACGTTATTTCCTCATTGCTGTACTTAGCCTTTTCATAGGATTCAGCAATGAGGCGGAGGGTACTGGGTGCTACCGGTGTAAGGGTTGCGAGATAGTCTGCAAATTCTCTGACGGTTTGGTTTTCGAGACGAGGGGCATAGAGGTTTTTGCTAGCCAGTTCTTCCATTGCCCTGTAAGCGAGCTGAACCGCTCTGCGGTACTTACCCTCTGCTCCTAGTCTTTTTATCTCGTCCAGTTTTTGTCTAAGAGAAGCAGTGATTCGTCCGAGTTGTTCTCTTTTTCTGAAATAGCCCATAATTGCTGGCCATCGGTAGAAGATCATTACACCAGTGAGCACCAATAAGAAAACGACGATAATGATGATGATATTGGGTCCGCCTTGTGCTGTCTCATCAGCAGGAGGTGCTGTGGAGGGGGGTGGGACATACTTTTCAACAACGTATGTGTTTGTCACTATGTCTGCTTTATTCCCTGACTGATCTTCAACTGTGACTTGCCAGACAAGTATGATATTGACTGGCCACGTTTCTGACGTGTTCAAGAATGCAACTGGCAACAAGGGTATAGTGAACGTTACTTGCAGATTTCCAGATGAGTAAAGATAAGCGATTGCAGTCGCATCCCATGGAGCTCCGGTGAGGTTTTCAATATTTTGTATGGCATATTCAAAGGAGAATGGGGTTCCATTAGCCCAGTTCTGCATTAGCAGTGTCGCATTAACTAGTGGGTTACTTGTATCGTTAGAGTAGGCGTAGTAGAAAGTGATGTAGGTTGCTGAGGGCTCGATGCCAATACCATCATCTGAGAACAATAGCGTGACATTGAGATAACCGGTCTGATTCTGGAATTGATATCCATTGGGGATTTGAGTGCCATTGTAATCCACACTCGTTGGCGGAATTTGAGCGGGTGGTGTTTGATCAACGAGTTTGGGAAGCCGACTTAGGGCCTCGGGCGCAATGGCTTCAAGAGTTTGAGATGCTGTGGGTGTTGTGACGATGTTTCCACCGCTATCTACGATCGTGAAGGCAAAATCAACTTCAATTTCGTATTCTAAGGTCGAATTAATCAGAATTGTGTAAGCATAGATTCCATTGGCGGGATTACTTAGGCCGGGGGCGAAGTACATTGTATAGTTACTCCAATCACCCCAATTACTGGTATTTACAAAGGCTTGTAGTGCCAGAGCTTGATCTTCGACCCAAACCACGGTTCGATTTCGGATTCCTATTTCTACGGATTGTATACCTCCAGCGTCGATGATAACGATGGTGACATTCAGAATTCCAGGACCTTGTTGATTGCCAGTATATACGGATAGTCTAGTTTGATTGATGAGTAGATCATCTCCAAGGTTAACTTGCGGGGGATTCCCATCACCTATTTGATACATGAATGGTTTGCCATTGTTCAAGAGGGTCGCATTGTTAGAATAGTTAGGATCGTATTGAGGTGTTGTGAATCGTGTTCCGGCAGTTATGTTGTATCCGTATCCAGCATAATCGTAAGCTGTTATGAAGTAGTGAACCCATTTTCCATGTGGATTTCCGTCTGGAAAGATACTACCATCGGGAAAGAGGATTTTATATGTGAACGTAATGCCATCTACCGTTGTCATTGTTGCTGCCGTGTAATCCCCAATATTTGTGGAATAGGTTGTGTTGTCCGAGGTATATCGATAATAAATGATCACTTGTTTGATGCCGGTTTTGCTATTGGCGTTGTCGTCCACTGTTACAGATATTGTAACGTTGAAACGAGGAACAGGCTGGCCTTGCAGAAAAGTTAGACCCGGGCTTTCTCCGGGAGTTTGAGTTGTAAATACGGGTGCGTAAATATCTGGCCCCCAGAGAGAATAAGTGACTCCTGATTGTGTTAGTGTAGTACCTATGCGAGAAAGTACTTCCGTACGCCACGACACTGTTCCACCGGTATTTAGAATCGTCGTGTCGAAATTAGTTGCTGGTAGAGTTGGGTCGTAAGTTATTGTTCCATTGTTTATTGCATCGACGGTCACTGTTTGAATAGCTGTTGTCCCGTGGAATATTTTCACTTGGATGCCCAGGGGTGTGCGGCCAACTTGATCTTTCACAATGATTATGAACACTTTTGCTTGCTTCGTAAAGTTAGAAATGGTAATACCATTGTAGTAATCGGCAAAAGTAGAGTTGAAGATCAAAAGCGTTGGGTTCAGATCATTAGTTGAGTTATATTCATATGTCTTGAATTGCAATTGGATGCTCCTTACCATGTTTAGAGCTCCAAAATTGATTTCGGTAGTGTTTCCTACCCAGACCACGTCTTCAGATCCTGTTAGGGGTAACGATGTGGGTATGAAGCTTACCCAGAACAATAAGGTGTCTTTTGTTTGTCCAGTTGCATCAAGATTAGTGAAGTCCATAGTTATTGTAAACTGGCCACTGGAGTTCGTGGTTGCTTTGAACGCTTGGGTAGAAACAGAGTAGTTGTAAAACGCATAAACAGTAACCCCTCTGGCGGCTCTTCCGAATTCATCAGTGACGTTTCCTGTAACTGTTATCGTTTCAGCTAATGTACGGAAATACTGCGAATCAACGATTTTTGCTTGTATGCTATTAACTGTTGCATTAAATATTATCTTGAACGTTTGAACATAGCCCGGCTGTACGGTATCAGTGGTATTGAGGTACGAGAATTTTGCAAAAACAGGATATCCGGCTTGTGTGAAAACAGTATTGGTTAAAGAAACATTGAAAATCAGTATTCCGGTGGTCGTTGTCTTTTGCTCGGTTAATATTTTGACCTGAGAGTCTTGTATCAATTCGAGTCGCACTACTCTATCTGGGATTCCAGATGTTGTGGTTCCATCTGATTTAGTGATTGTTACATTAGCCGCAAAGTATTCATCTCTTTTTTGCAAGACATAACTTCTTGTCTCATAATTGGTTCCATTCCACAGTTTGACTTGAAAATTAATATCGACAGTTACATTGATGAGGGAAAACCCGGTGGGGTCGTTGGTAATGTTGAAATTGGGATATTGGGTTCGTAGATTTGTGATAGCGTTCGGATCTAATGTGTAGGTAACATTGATCAGGCCCCCCGGAGGAGATTGATCTCCGATGGGATTAGAAAACACAATTGGCTGAGAAGAGAAATCATATGTTACGGGAGTGGAGGCTCCAGGATCAGTGAGGTTGATTCGGGTCTCAGCAAAGGTGATGCTTGCTACATTTGTCAGTACGGGTGTGCCATTGTCGAAATTCAATTTGGCAGTGAATTGATAGGTCGCAGAGGAGCTTGCGGATATTTTGGCGGGTGTGTCCATGACAACGGAAAAGCTCATTTCACCGATCAGAGTGATGGAGCCAGATCCGGCAATGCCCGCTTCTCGGCCAAGGGAGGGGTTCCCCCAGAAGTAGACTACAAAATCATGAGTGCCAAGCTTAGATTGGGTGTTGCCTTCTTGAAGATCAGTGGGGAGTATGAAATCATATTGGCCGTTGGCATCTGTTATATCGCTTGTTAAGAGGTAGTTTGAGTCAAGATAGGTGCGGGCTCCTGAGCCAAGAGAGGTAAGAATATTTTCAAATTCAGTTGAACTGATATTCCAGTAAAGGTAGACTGTTTCGTCACTCCACCGGTCGTAAGGACCAGTCCATAGCAGACCGCTAATTATGATATCATTTCCCCTAACAATCGTTGCAGATCCTCCTGAGGGAACTACGAGGGTTGAAAGTTTTAGATCCGATCCGATATTGTTGTGATTTTCTCCAGTATCTGATTTAGGAGCATTTGGTCTTGTTATTTGATCAGGGAGAGAATATGATCCTTGCGCGTGTGAGGAGCCGGAGAGAGATTTTGAAGATGAAATATCCGGAATTGAATGCAGGGGTTTCGCCGGGAAGTTCTTATTCGTTTTTTTGAATGGTTCTCCAATATACCAGTTGCCAAAAGCAAAGCTACTTCCTATGAAGCATAGAATCAAGAATGTTGTAAGCAATACTTGTTTGCTTTTCATTTAATCTGGCCTCCTCACAAATACTTTTTCGTGCAATCTAGTAGAACGATCAATGGTTCCTTCACTTAGATACGCCAGGGAACTCGTCACTCGCTGTAAAAGCTTTGTGCGAATGGGTTCATTGGCTGGATTTTTATGTTGACTCTGGAGAGGATTTGGCTTCAAATCTATAGTGTGATCAGTATCGAGAAATGTGGGCAACGGAGCCCCAGTTAGAATAAGACCCGTTCCATGCTGCACATGGTCCCGTCCGTCCTTAGTAATAGCTACTATTCGCCACGTTCCAACGCCAATGACAGATACATTAGAAAGAACTAACGTCATGGAGAGAGTACCAGTGGCGTCAGTATATCCAAACCAGGCAGTTAAGTTTAGATACTCGGTCTGGTTTGTCCAAGTAGCCATCTGCGTCTCCAAAGTATCATAGCTCATGGTTTCAGAATAATAGGTGTCTTTTATCAGGTAATAGCGAATAAGTATTCCCTCTGCATCTTTTTGATCAATTCCTGCTGTTTGTGAAAACGCAATTGCTCTAGTTACTACGGAGAAAGACACAGATTGTTGTGAGCTTTGAGAAAGACTCTGACTGTCTGGTGTTGTGCTTGATGCGGTTAGAACAATGTCATTTGTAACGTACACGAAGAAATATCCATAGACATCGGTTCCTTGCCAATGAGCGGCTACGATGTACAATCCGCTATCGGTGGGTTTGAACTCGACAGTAGTATTTGCTATACCGGAGGAGTTTGTTAGGGATGAACTGAAGTTCTGCCCAACATATTGTGTGAAGTCTATGTTCGCGGGATCTGCAATGTTATCTGAAACTAGCAGATACCAATCAATTCCTTCATTGGGCAATGCATTGCCTGTGTCTGTGTCTGTTAGATTTGCATACGCGGGGAGAGAAGATCCCGGAACCGTAATGTAACCGGTGACATTTTGGTTCTTTTGAGGATCTTGGTACTCTACTTCTTTGGCGGGTGCAAATACCTCAATATTGCCGGAGGCCAGGAACCCTACTCCCGAATACCCATAACTCAAGCCAGATATTGCGATCAAGGCATATACATTATAGGGTTGTGATTGGATATTAAGCCGCTTCACTTGCGTGTTTGTTCCTTCAAGGCTTCCGTTTCCAGCAACACGGGTCTGATATTCGAATCCTCCTGTGGAATTCGTGATTCCATCTGCTAATAGAATCCCGTTCTCATCCAATATTTGTAAGGCAGTCCCAAGATCCCCTTGGTTTATTGCTGTAAGCATATTATTCAAGTTGTCTTCGTCCAGTAGCTTTAGGGAAAATGCTTGCGAGGGAAGCGGATTGCCGCTTCCATCTCGGGCGATTACATCCACGACCATGTCTTTTCCTAGTGGCTGAACATAGACTTGAACTTGGTCAGTGCCCATGGAAACTTGCTGGATTGAAGTCGAAGAGCGTACTGATACTTGAAAGTTTCCACTACCTCCGAACGCGTTTCTGCCATAATCAAGAATAGTACCTCCTGATGACGCAAGAATGTTTGCATCTGGAATCAAGTTGAAAATTGCCCAGCGATAAGTGACTCTGCCATTATCATCTTGGACAGGAATTAACACCTCCGTCCAATAATGTAGGTTTTTATTTCTTATTTCATAATGAGGTCCGGTGGCGTCGTTAATGTATGTTCCAATACTATACCCCATGATCGGGCGTGTTGGAATGTTGAGTGCGCGAAGCATCAAAACAAAGGAAAGCACTAACTCTTCAATTCCGGGAGAGCCTCCATCATATACAAAATATGCAGGATCTTGTCCTTCTGCATCGGGATTGCTTGGGAGCAAGTTGCTCAAATCGAGATAGTTAGCTACAAGATCATTGTAAACCATTTGAACTACTTCGAAAATGGTCTTATTCTCAGAAGCAGTTACGTATTTGTTATATGCATTCTGAAAACCAGTAGATCCGGCGATATACTGGGATCTTGTTATTCCAACAAATGAATCGCCACCCCATCGTCCTTGGATATCGCTGTTGTAAAGAGAATCAACTTGTGAATAGTTTAATGATCCAGAGACGACTTGCGATTTATTTTCTGGATACCAGTACCCTGTGTAGGAAGAAGTTGCAAAGAACTCAGATTCAGATCCATCTGCGAACGTCGCTTCAATAAATGGCTGGTTTGCGGAATTATTGCTTACTGAAGCTTCAACAACATTTGCTCCTACTGGGTTTGAAATACCGGCAGCCCAATCAACATTTTCCAAATCACTTCTGTAAAGAGAGTTCCATGTTGTGAGGAGTTCTTGGTTTGCTTGATTAGAAATCACTGTGAGATTGAGGTCGAAACGCAAACGCTTGGCACCGGCAACATTTGAAGGGATATCAGTTCTCTGATCGTGGAAAGTCATCTGGCTTAGTTCTTGCGAAGATGGTAAATCAAAATCCTTTTTCGTATAGCTATATTTTTCGAAGGCCCGCCAGCGATACAGAAAGTGGTCTTGCGTCGCATCCATGGTTTGACCGTCATCTGCTGCATAAACCTTCATTACTACATAGTCACCACTAAGTAATTGTTGGGCTAAGTCCCTCAAAGATTCGAACAGGTCGGATAAGAAAGGAGAGCTGAGAAAACTAGTGTCAATATCACCATAAAGAGGGGAGTTGCCTTCTAGTTGTCTAGTATAAAGAAATTGAGTGTAGAATGGTTGGAGCATTGATGAGATGATAAGTCCAGCCATTACAATGGCTAAGAATAATCCGATACCCCTAGGCCATTTCTTTATGTGAAAGCCAGCATACCATCCCAGAAACCCTAGAGTCATCGCTAGCCAGAATCCGGCAGTTCCTTGGAGCAAATCCAGAGGAAAATATACCGGTGTGTGGAGAAAAGACACCTGGGAAACATACTTATCGATTAGAAAGATTCCAGCGGGGATCGATAATGTCGTTCCGCTGAATACTTTGGTCCAAGGTATCTTGATGCGTTTCTTTTTTCTTATGGTTCGAGCTCTTGAAACGGGTCGCCTTCTTGCTCGGCGACCAGCAGATACTGGTGCATCTGAACTGCTGGGGGCACTGGCTTCACTCATGTTTTTCCCTTCACTAGTGGTGATTGTGATAGAACCTATTATACAAACATAATCTTTTGGGTTAAAAGCATTATCCAGTCTTTATTCGGAAGGTTAAAACGCCCTAAGAATCGATTAATTTGACTTAAATAATTTGCAGAAGTTTCTCTCCGTTAAACGGTTCTAGCGCTAGGAATAAGTGTTTCATTAATCCAAGAGCAAGATTGGTTTTTTTCAAAAAACATAAGATGGTGTGGAAAAGGAATTCAACAGAAATTCAAGGCAGTTCAGGCAGATACGGAGAAATTTTTTCAAAAGCTTCGAGAGTAAGTTTCTTCGGAGGGGTGGTTGAATCCAAACGGATTATAGGACTTTGGGTCTTGGACAAGGCTTCGTTGTAGTTTCGCTGTACTTTTTCTAATTCTGTTTTTACTTCAAATTTTTCCAGCTGGGACTTTTTGTTGATCCGAGTCAATGCAACATCTATTGGGATTTCAAGATATATGATTAAATCGGGATCTGGAACGAGCGCATTGATTTCCAGTATCCAATCCATTTTGAGTCCTTGTGTTGATTGATATGCTAGTGAAGATAATTTGTGTCTATCACTCACAACAATTTTCCCCTGATTTAAAGATGGCAATATTAGCTTTTTCCAATGTTCCACTCGATCTGCTGCAAATAGAAGTGCGTCTACTCCAGCCGGAATCTTTGATTCTTTGAGATAG
>JALTMP010000357.1 GCA_027001645.1 Candidatus Heimdallarchaeota archaeon | reverse complement strand
TTCACAGTCACACTCAAGTCCGCAGAATGGAGCACCTATGTAGGACAACTAAGCTCCATGGGCTTTTTCCTCCTTGGTTGGTGGTTTGACTACCCTGACCCCAGCAACTACATCGATCCCTTCGTTGGTTCAGGGGCTTTCAGCCTTGGCACCAATTATTCCTCGACACAAATGGATCAGTACATCGATACCATGCTAACGAACACAGATCCTACTGCCAGAAAACAAGCAATTATTGATGCTCAGAAACTAATGGCCGAAGATGTGCCTCTCGTGCCCCTCTTCACCATGATCAAGCAATTCGTTGCTTACCAAGAAGGAGTTACCGGTGTCGTTTTAGAACCCTCTGAAAATCTACACTACAACACCATAGCGTATGGCGGTGAAAAGGGCGGATTCTTATCGATAAGCCCGCTAATCCCAATGCTTGCCTTGCTCTCCATCGTAACCACCTACAAGTTAGTGGTCAGGCAGAAGAGACAATAAAGGCATTGTTGGAGTACGTATAGTGGTCTTTCGCCACTTCAATGATCCCCTCCGCATTTTATTCTTCTTTTTCGAAATTCTGAAAGTCATGGGAAACAAATAAATCTCTTTTATTCAATGAGCTATTCGATTGGATGTCATCGCTCAGAAAATTCATTGTAATGAGGATCATGTTGTTCCTCCCTATGCTATGGTTCCTTGTTACCCTAGTCTTTGTTCTGCTACGGGTAATTCCAGGTGCCAACCCAATAAAAGTAATGAACCCTCAAATGCCAGACGAACAAGTACGGCAAATCAGTGAAAGGCTAGGGCTTAACCGACCTTTATGGGAGCAGTACATTTACTTCCTAAGGGACTCTGCCCGCTTTGATTTCGGAGAATCAATCAGAACGGGAATTTCTGTAAAGGACGAGATTCGGCTTGCCTATGGCCCAACGCTCATGCTAGGAATCTCGAGCTCACTCATCGGGATTCCTCTCGGCATTTTCCTTGGAAGCAGAGCGGGAAGACATCGAGAGGACACTATTGATCACTCCATTAGGCTATACACGATCGGAGATTACGCAACACCGGTCTTCTTGGTAGGGCTTCTCCTGCAAGTTATTTTTTCGATGTGGATACCTCTGCTCCCACCATTGGGGCTTATTTCTCCGGGGGGAACCCAGGAATTCACGCATTATACAGAAATCTGGATCATAGATACCATACTTAGCGGGAGGCTAGACCTTACCCTTGATATTCTAATACATCTTATTCTCCCAAGCATCACCTTGGGAATGCTCATTGCTGCGACAATTGCTCGACAGATCAGAACTAACATGATCCACCAGCTGGAACAAGACTACATTCATTTTGCAAGAGCGAGAGGAATACCTGAACACGTCGTGGCTTACAAATACGCCTCCAAAAACGCGACAATTCCTTCAATTTCTCTAATCGGGCTCCAGTTTGCCTTACTTCTTTCGGGAGCAGTACTTACAGAGACAGTATTCAGCATTCCGGGTCTTGGTCGATACTTGTACCTCGCCATTCAAGACAAGGACTACCCAGCAGTGCAAGGTGCCATGGTCGTATTTACACTGGTTGTTAATCTAATCAGCTTGATTAGCGACATCATCTACGCGTTGCTCGACCCGAGAATCAAGTTTTAGGAGGAAAAAGAATGGTACTAGAAGCAACGCAACTCATCGAAGCCCCAAGTGTTCACAAAGAATCGCTAAAAACCAAAACATGGGAGTTTTTGCGAGAAAACAAGTCATTAAGCACGGGGTTATTCATCTTATCGATCATCATCCTCATGGCGGTCTTTGCAGACTTTATCGCACCATACGGCTATGCGGAACGAAGCAACGATTGTGGCTCTAGCTACTCTGGTTGTAAGTACTCACCGCCGTCAGCGAAGCACTGGTTTGGCACCACGCGGCTCGGCATGGACGTGTTTTCCAGAGTAATTTACGGGTCTAGAACGGCGCTTCAGATGGCTTTTGCAGCGTCTTTGCTATCACTCGCGATAGGCATCCCTCTCGGAATCCTAGCAGCATACTACGGGGGGCCAGTAGATCGAGTACTAACACTAATCGCAGACTCGATTTACTCTTTTCCTTCATTGCTAATCGCCATCACGCTTGCAGTATATCTGAGTACAATCGGAACTCTGAAAACAATTCTCGCCGTGTCAGTCGCCACAGCAATTGTTTACATCCCGACCTACTTCAAAGTAGTCCGGGCACAAGTGCTACAAGTGAAAGAAGAAGCCTATGTAGAGGCTGCAAGATCCATGGGAGCTAGCGACCTAACAATCATCCTTCGATATGTTACCCCCAACGTTATTGCAGCACCAATAGCCTTGATTCCGTTCAACATGACCGACGCGATCCTCACGAACGCAGGACTCGCATTCCTCGGACTCGGGATTGAGTTCCCCACTGCAGACTGGGGATATGACGTGTTTGCCGCAAAATCGCTGGCAACAATACAGAACTATCCATGGCTTATTGCTTTTCCAGCGTTCATGATCTTCCTACTATCATTTTCACTCTCGTTAATTGGAGATGCATTAAATGACAAGTTCAACCCACTCATCAGCAAAAAGCTTGCAAACAAGTGATTCAAATCAGCCAATACTCGATATTCAATCCCT
>JALTMP010000356.1 GCA_027001645.1 Candidatus Heimdallarchaeota archaeon | reverse complement strand
ATCCGGGTTTAGTGGTGGCTGTGGTCGTGATCACAATTGCAATCTGAAGCAAAATTTTCCGGGCTTTTCACTTCAGAGATCTTTGAAAAATCATGCCAAAGGTCTTTGATCGTCTCAACATTCACAGCGGGAGCATAAACTTTGATCCCTCGCGTAGTCAGCTTCTCATACGCTGGTTTTCCCATTTTCTGGGCTATAACACCGTCAACACCAAATGATGCAATATAATCTGGAGGGCTCATGTTCCCTCCCATATGTTTGGATTGATTAGGGACAATCTCTACTTTAGACTCCGCAGTGTCGAGAATAGCATAATACCTTGCTCGGCCAAAATGACTAGATATTCTTGATTCTTCAACGGGTTCCTTCAAAATAATTGGAATAGCAACCTTCATTCTTATCAAGCAAAACCTGTACGAATGAGAGAAAAAGATTTGCTTTAAGGGAAAGAAAGTGAAATAAGAGGAGAGGATTTAATGGAGATCTATTCTCAGATTCGCTTGCAACTCTTTGTATCGATTTCTCACTGTTACCTCTGTTATTGCAGCCACACGAGCAATTTCTCTCTGCGTTCTTTTTTCGTTCTCAATAATTGCTGACATATACAAGCAGGCAGCAGCTAATCCTCCAGGATCTTTGCCCGTGGTCAATCCATTTCTTTTTGCTTCGTGAAGAATGTCAAGAGCCTTTCGAACAACTTTACCACTTAGGTGAAGCTCAGAAGCAAAACGAATGCAGTAATCCTCGGGTTTAGGTATTGGCACCTTTAGCTGGAGCTCTGCAAGGATTACTCTGTAGCAACGCGCTACTTCTTTTTTTGATGCTCGCGTCATTCCACTGATTTCATCGAGGGAGCGCGGGACCCTTCTGAGCCGAGCGCTCGCATAAACACTAGCCGCAACCATTGCCTGAATGCTTCTGCCTCTGATAAGTGATTTTCCCGCAGCTTGCTTATAGATAATTGCAGCAGTTTCAAGAACTGTCTTTGGAAGCCCAAGCTGTCCAGAAATTCTCTCTATCTCTGTCAAAGCGTATGCCAAGTTTCTATCCGCTGAGGATCGCAAGCGAGTCCGCAATTGCCACTTGCGCAATCTCTGCATTCTGGTTTTTTGCGATGGTGATAGTGGTCGTCCCAAAGCATCCTGAGCGTTGGAGTTGATGTGTGTTGTTAGTCCCTTATCGTGCAATGTTACGGAAACAGGGAGTCCAGTTCTGTTTTTTCTTGAATCCTCTGCAAGCGAGAATGATCTCCATTCGGGCCCAGAGTCGATGAGATGATGTTCAACAACAAGTCCACAATTGGCACAAATGATTTCTCCACGTGCCATGTCAGTTATTAGATTCTTAGACCCACACTCGTTGCATTTTAATGCAACAACCGGGTCATCAATAGTAGGATTGCTTACTTCTGCGTTTGACACTTTGCATACCCCTTAGACCAGACCAATATACTTGAGGAAAACAAAATATATAAACCCATCGGCGATTGATTACTGCGGTAGTAACTACCCTCTATTTTGCACTAATGCGGCTTCAAAACCGAAATGAAAAAAGATCAATAAGAAATATATGCCTTTGAATCAATGAATTAATTGGAATGAGACAAACCATACTCACGCGAGTAAGAAGCATAAATACGCAACCCCGAAAAGTTAGAGCGCTTCAAAGAATTGCAGGCCATTACATGAATGAAATAAATGCTCTCGAAGTTGGAGTTTCCTACGGCCCTCTTTTTGATCAATTGCAGAATCAGTTGTTTATCATTTATCTCAGAGGACGGTCCTTGCTTGGCATCCATCGAGAATTCGTAGTCTTGAGCGAAAAGGAAGCAATCTTTGTCCCTGATAAAACTCTCAAGCAACTGAAAGTTCCAAATGATGTTCCCGCGACGATCACAATCATTGGAAAAGCAAAAGTCGTTGAGGAAGAGGAAGAAAACGACGAAGATGATTACTAAAAAACTACTCTTCCGGAATAAGTGTTACTTTTACCGCCTTTCCCTTCATCAGAAGATCAAATCCTTTTTCAAATTCAGATAGTTTGAAGGTATGAGTAATTAGGGGCTTTAAATCTACTCTCCTCGTTTGTAGGAGTTTTCTTGCTCTAAACCATGTTTCAAACATTTTTCGCCCGGTTATTCCATAAATCCTTAGCGATTTGAAGATGACCCAATCGTTTAGATTGAGTGAAATATTCTGCTGAGGAAGTCCCAGCAAAGCAACGTGTCCTCCAGCTTGAACAACCTCAAATCCTTGATGAATCGCAGTTTCTGCTCCTGACATTTCAAGGACAGCTTCAACTCCCTCACCATCGGTATAGGCCATGATTTCATTGATCACATCAGTTTCTGACGGATTAAGGACCAGATTTGCTCCCATTCTCTTCGCAAAATCGAGTCGGTATTCAGAAATGTCCGTAACAATAATTGGTCCTGCACCGATTGCTTTTGCAATGGCTATTGCCATGAGCCCAATGGGACCCGCACCCGTGATTAAAATGCTTTTGCCAGAGACATCCTCCGCAAAAACTGTATGAACAGCGTTTCCGAACGGTTCCATAACACTCAGAACTTCCCATGGCATGTCTTTCGGCATTGGAATAGCATTTAATGCAGGAATTTTAACATAACTTGCAT
>JALTMP010000355.1 GCA_027001645.1 Candidatus Heimdallarchaeota archaeon | reverse complement strand
AAAGATGAATCTCTCACTCATAGAGCCTCTTGCAGATCTCTACAAAGATGAAGTCCGAATGCTCGGCTTAGAATTAGGCCTCCCACATGAAGTCCTATTCAGACATCCATTCCCCGGACCAGGACTTGCTGTGAGAATTGTTGGAGAAGTGACCCCTTCACGAGTTGAAAAGCTTCGGAAGGCAGATTCAATTCTCATCGATGAACTTCGAAAGGCAAAGGTATACTACGACATTTGGCAAGCTTACGCGGCCTTATTGCCTACAAAAACAGTGGGAGTAATGGGAGATCAGCGGACTTACGAAGAAATGATTCTTGTAAGACTGGTTGAATCTACTGACGGAATGACAGCGGACATTTATAACTTGAAAAAAGAACTAGCTATTAAGATCTCTTCAAGGATTGTCAATGAAATTGATGGCGTAAATCGAGTCGTCTACGACATCACGCAAAAACCACCTGCAACAATAGAGTTGGAGTGACTATTATGAAAGTAACCATATACGGCCATGTTACACTTGATGACATAGAAGGAGAGCTAATGATTGGTGGTCCTCCTAATTATGGGGGCGTTATTCTTTCTGATCTTTTTGAAACAAGACCCATCATTGTAACTTCTTGCAATCCTTCAGATATGACTCGCTTTATTAGAGAAACTCAGGACAAACTGAAATATATCGTGAGTCTTTCAAAAGAAACCACAAGGTTCTCTTTTCCACGTCGAGGACACGAGCATGAAATGGAACTCTTGGCAAAGGCAGACAAGATCGAAGCTGTAGTAGCAAGTGATTTAGCCATTATCAGCCCCGTTTGTCGAGAGATAACAAATAGTGTGTTGAAGCAAGTACGTAGTCAATCAAAATTCTTAGCAATTGACATTCAAGGATTTACCCGTACTGGTGAAATTGGAAGCGTTGAACGAGGACATTTCCTTTCTGACTTCCATGCTATCGAATCAGCAAATATTATCAAAGCCTCAGACTACGAAATCCCATTCCTGCTAGATCTTCATCACTTCAATCGAGAAGAACTCAATCAAGTGCTTTCCTCAGTTGAGATATTAGTCAGTAGGGGAAGAAAAGGAGCTACTGTTCTTTATCAGGGCAAGAAATATGATGTTTCAGCCCCCTCCGTCAGCTACGTAAACACTACAGGCGCAGGCGATGTTCTTATCACAACCTACGCTTACTTGAGAGCACAGGATAAGTCTGTCCAAGAATCGTTGTCCTATTCTGTGGCTGTTGCTTCTATATCAATCAGCTATGATGGTATTCCTCATTCAGTGTCCAGAGATCAAGTTGCAAACCTTGCTCATAATCTGACATCAAGAATCATAGAGAGTCCTATTGACGATATCATTGCAGAATTAAATGAAATGATCCCTAAAGAATCTTCCCCACCCAAAGAAGAACCAGTTACAGACCCTTCTGCAACACTGGAACAAGAATCCAATCAGCTCTAAAATTTCTGAATGTCATTCCCCCGTTGTTTTCTCATTATGGCGTGTTACTTCATTTTCAAATTTACTTGTTAATTCACCTTCGTGAAAGGTAGCCTTGTTTTTCAGATACAACAATCCTCTTCAGTATGAAGGTTAAGGTTTTAACTGAAAAAGGTCATTGTAGAATGCATGGATCGAAATCTCGTCGAGGCGTTAAAATTTATCGGATTTAGCGAGTATGAAGCCAAGGTCTATATTGCTCTAGTTCAGTTAGGCGGAGGAACTGCAGCTGAGATTTCTAAAACCTCATTGGTTCCTACCAACAGAGTTTATCAAACACTAGATCGCCTGCAAGACAAAGGATTCGTCAAAGGCCAAATCGGTGACTCCATCGCAAATTATTATGTTCCAGAAATTCCTGATAAAGTAATTGATAATATCGAGACCGAGTATGTCGATAAAATTAGGTTAGCTCGAAGAGGGTTATCGGCGATCTGGGAGAGGGCAAAAAGAAAGGATTTCCCCGTCATGTGGACACTTCGAGGGAATCGCTCTGTCTTTCAAACGATTCATGAGATTCTTGAAATGTCAAGCGAATATTTCTATCTAGCAATAGACACTCTTTTTGACATTCAAGAATATTCGCTATTGCCCGTTATCAAAGAAAAAAAACTTGAGGGAGTTGATATTAGGATACTGACATCTCTTACTGGAATTGATGATCCTGGTGAAAAGGAAATTCTGAAGGAAATGGAGCACGTTCCTGTGAGGGTAATGGAAAAGCTCGACACTATTTGGTGTGTGAGTGAAAAGCCAGACACTTTGCTTGGAGGGTTTGGAATGATTAATGAGAGAGGAGAAAAGGACTTCGTATGTCTCCAATCAAGTGATAAGGGTTTTCACGATTCAGTAAAGCTCTTATTCATTAGTGCGTGGGAAAATTCAACAGAATCAGTTAAGTGATTCGATGCAAGGTGAATGGAAGCGAGTCATTAAAGCGGCCATCGAGGCGGCTAGTGAAGATGGGAAAGTAACAATTGACGAATTCAAGTTACTTGAAGCAATCTCAAAAGCGACTGAGGATTTCAACGATTTTGGTTTCATCCGATCTGAAACATCAGACCTCTTTGACAGAAGAAAAAGGCAGATAATCGAGAACATTATTCTACTCATTGAAGAAGACAAACATATAGATG
>JALTMP010000354.1:902-2639 GCA_027001645.1 Candidatus Heimdallarchaeota archaeon | reverse complement strand
CAACAACAAACACTAGATCACCAAAAACAAACACATCAATTGCAGTAGAATTCGTTGGAGCTTCACCAACCTTGAAAAAATGAGAAGGATCACTCACATCAAAAATCCCCAAACCATTAGCACCAACTGCTACATACGCAAAATCACCCTGAACTTCAACCCCATAGCATGCCTTGCCATTATAAGAAGAACCCAATTCAGTCAGATTCAAAGGATCACTCACATCAAAAACAAAGAAACCACCACTACTCGCAAAATACCCAACCCCACCACTAATCTCAATATCCTTGACTACTCCTCGAGAAAAACTAATTCTACCTACTAACACAGGAGACGAAACATCGCTAATATTAAGCACATCTAAGCTATCATTGCTGTCCACGGCAAGCATAAGCCCATCCCTTGCCTCAATGGACAAAAACTCCGTTCCATTGCTATCAAAAGTGCCAACCTCTACCGGTGAGAAAGGATTACTAATATCAAAAACTCGCAAACCAGAGAAAGCTGAAACAAACAAATAATCGCCAAGGACAGCAAAATCGGAACTCGACAACAACACCTCGCTGACAGGCGATATCCTATCAAAACGCGTGGCATCAAGAATCTTGATGCCCTCGATATCACGCACGAAAACATAATTGCCAGCAACAAACACTTGAGAAGCAGACTTCAACCCACTTCCAAACAAACCAACAAGGCGTAAGCTAGAAAAGTCAGAAGCATCAAGAATCTCTACTCCCGTAAGATTGTTCGCAAGAAAAACATAACTCCCATTCAAAGCGAGATCCTGATACCACCCAGAAACAGGAGAAAAAACACTAATCGGATAAGCAAAGCGACTGTTGGCGTCAATTATGACAAAACGCTGGTATCCCGAGATTTGCTCAATCCCAAATAGTGTTCGATTCTTCTCCTCGCATTTCAGTAATGAAACACCAACATATGATGAACTGACAACCCTTGGTGAAAGAGGGGCAGAAACATCTAATACCAAAACCCCTCCGGAACCAAGCAAGAAAACAAAATTAGAATCAACAGAAACTGAAAAGACATCACCAGCCTCTTCATAATCAGTAAGCAATACGGGAGAAATCGGGTCAAAAAGATTAACGATCTTAAGACCACCGATTCCATCAGCAACAAACCCTAAATCATCCTTCAAAGCAACGTCGACCATTTGACCTTCAAGAACATCCCTTATCTTAAGGAGCGAACCCGAGGTCTGACTCAAAGTAGCATTTGCTTCCCCATAATTATTCGCATGAGAAAAAGGAACCATGGAAGCAGATGCCAACTCCTCATTGGGAAGTGCTATCCCATTATCAACAAGCGACGCTTCTGAACCAACAAGCACTTGACCTGAAGAAAAAAAAATGAGAAACATCAATACCAAGCATACCGCGCGTGGCTTAAGAAAAGCCAAAGATGCAACATTATTTGAAAACAAGTGAAAGGACATTCAAATCAGATTCCTACCAAATTTTGACCAACAAACAAAGAAGAACCACTCTTCCATGTTGCCCTAAATAGTACTCCCATGTAATATTAAAATAAAATGTAATAGAGATCCAGAACCAAAATTATCGTCTAACGCATTAGCACCATATGTGGCCGTTGAAGAACGACCACGCCAACTCTTTCCAAGATCAGTGACCAGAGAAAAGAACTAAGGCAACCGATAAGTTCCTCGATCAACTTTGAGAAGCAAGCCTTCCTTGCTCATCTTGTTCATTCTAT
>JALTMP010000354.1:0-892 GCA_027001645.1 Candidatus Heimdallarchaeota archaeon | reverse complement strand
TCCCAATTCTTCAAGTCTGGACAGAACCTCCCTCCAATGCCAGGGCCTATCGGGATCAGATCGCATGACTTCCAACACCCAATCCTCATAAGGGCTCCTACGCTCCGTGCGAGAAGAACTAGAACCAGATACGGGAGTATCAAGAGACGTTCTCCCAGAAAGAGAACCACTCACTTTAGTCGCTGGCATCGAAGAACTAGGAGGAGCACGGCGTGCAATGGGAGGAGAAGCGGTCATTTTCCCCGCTCTACTTGTTTTCCGCTCTTCTTGGATAAAGCGTTCCATGTAGGTTTTCCAATCCTTTAGCTCTCTGATCTCTTCCCTGAGAGCCCGCAATTCTTCTGCAACGCTCCCAATCGCGTGGTACCCCTCATGTCCAAGTCCTTGAGCCAAAGAACGCCTAACTAATTCTGCCAAAGACATCCCTTGAATCGACGCCATCTCTTTTGCCTTAACAAAAAGTGATTCAGGTAACAGAATGTGCACTTCCTTCATTTTTTCCTTTCGATTCGTAGGCCGCGAGCTCACTATCAATTCCTCCTCATATACTCTCCTCGCGATCCGCAATAAACTTGACGACGAATCTGATCCAACAGTATCCAAAAAACGACTATCATTTACAAGGGGCGCTACCGCATCAGTAGGCACTAACGAATCAGACATGAATGCCACATTAGAATGCGCGTTCAAAAAGACACATCATACCCGGAGAACATCATCCAACATCATCCATGAAAAATGGATATAAATGGATATAAATACCCAAAAAGATGGACCAATATGGATAGTAATCTCCATCCAAAAAATCCCAGCAACACAAGCTAGAAACCCAGAAAGACGTTAGTCATTAAATAGAACCAACCCCAAAACCATAAGTGAGACAAACAAAAGG
>JALTMP010000353.1 GCA_027001645.1 Candidatus Heimdallarchaeota archaeon | reverse complement strand
CCAAAGAAATTAAAAGGAAAAATTGCCGTTTGAGGATCGAGGTTGTCTTATGGCAGATGATAACGTAGAAGTTGCGGTTTCGGCCGATGCGGGGCTCGCTAGGATTAAACACGAGCTCGAGAAGGATGCTCAATTAGAACTTCAAGAAATTGAAGATCAAGTTCAAAAAGAGAAAAAGACCATTTTAGAAAACGCCAAAAGAGAGGCCGAATCTATCAAGCAACGCCTAGTTATGGAGGCAAAGAAAAAGGCAGAGACTCGAAAGAAGCAAGAGCTTTCACGTGTAAGGCAACAAGCGAACATGGATTTCTTAAGCACCCAAGAGTCTCTTATCAATTCTGCACTTGAGGAAGCAAAAGCTGCTCTTGCGAGCTATGCTAATACCACGGAGTATGCTGAAACCTTGAAGAAACTCATCATTGAATCAGGGCTTGCCTTAAACGGTGGCGATTTGGAAGTCGTGATTAGATCTCAAGACAAGAATATAGTATCGTCTCAAGTTCTGAAAGAACTTGCCAAAGAGATTACAAAGCAGACCGGCACTGAAACCACACTTGCAGTTGCAAAGGAGGAGCTTTCTTCCATTGGCGGTGTAATCGTGAAAGAAACGTTCGGCGCAATTGAGGCTGACAACACATTTGAGAGTCGATTAGAAAGAAGAATGGATGACATTCGAGTGGAAATCTCAAGACTCTTAGTGCAAGAATAGGTGGCGTTCATGCGACCCATTGCCAGAACAATCATTGTTTCGACTCTACTCTTGGCCTTTCTAATGTCTTTTTTGGTGAGCGCCCCACATCGGGCTCAAGCAGAAGCCATCGCTTACGGTGGCCACATTAGTGAGACTAAATTTGACAAAGAAACTGATGTTATCTTCAAAGGAACCATTCTGAATACTTTCACCAATCAATCTATCGCTTTGAAAGCATTTGTTGTGAACTTTACCGAAGTCTTGCCAGAAGATGCTAATCGTGACCCACGAACCATTGAGTTAAACGATACCATCGAAGAAGAGCATCAAGTCCTAGACTTGAATCAAGCATATACTCACACGATGAAGAAGAAAGTACCGCTGGGCTCAGGAGAATACAATGTTTCTATCTATTTCAAATGGGTTACCGAGGCTCAAAAGAATAACCCGGCAGCTACGGTCAATAAAGCCTATTCCTTGATTAATCAAACCATAGAAGTTATTGAGCTTCCCACGTCAACCAAGGTTCTTCTCTATGCCCTCGGAATCATTGGTGGAGGCATACTTCTCTACGCATTATACAGCCTTAGAAAAGCGGTCTTCAGATAAGACGGTCACTCCCATAAGCTCCCCCTTCCCTATTTCTTATTCTCTAACGGCGTGCTTCCTTCATGTCCCCCCCTTGTCCCTATCAAGGCAAGTCATGTTCTGCAGGCTTCCTTCTTCCTTCTTCTTTTTTCACAATTAATGGGAATTTGCCGAAATATTGCAAATAAAATCGCTTCTCTTCAACGTGTATGAACGCAATCTTTTTCATTAAATGTTATTTTTCTCCGCATGTTAGAACGATTACTCGGAGAAGAGACCATGGCAGCACAAGTTAGCGCTCAGCAACAAAGTCCTAAATCCGCTAATCACCATGGCCAAAAGCATGGTGGTAAGCGTCCTCCTTTTTTCCCAAAACCATTACTGATTACGAAGGTAATTGCTCCTCTCAAGTATGAGCCTGCGTTGCTAAGAATAGTCGCTGAAAGTGGCTTGGTAGAGCTAATTGAAGTTGACACTCGTAGCGACGTGTCTCAAATCGAATATGCTGGGAGAAGACAAACGATAGATGAGTTATTCTCTGAAATTCAAGGCTTGGTTTCCTTCCTTGAAAGATATGGCCTCGGAGCACCCAAGGTTAAGGCTGAAGAAAGAGTTCACATTGACACTGAAGAAGAAGCTGTTCGTTATGCTCGAGAGATAGTTGGAAGTATCGGGGAAAAGATTCTTCACGCAATGCGTGAATTAGAAGGAATAGAAAAACGCTTATCTGAGCTCGATGCTATGGAGCGCTTAGCCAAAGGATTATTGAAACTTGGTGTGAGCCCCTCTGTTGTGACCCCAGGATCTCGAACCGTCTCACATGTTGGAACCGTATTCCCAACCCGGTTTGAGCGTCTAAGATGGGAACTGCAGGAAAAGACCGACAACAAGGTCTTTGTCATGGGCGTCCCCGAAAGCGAAGATCGGACTTTCATGCTTGTTGTTGGCCTTAAGGAAGACGAAAAGGCGATCTGGGAATCACTTCGTCAAAGCAATTTTGAAAGAATCGAATTACCCGAAGACGTCGGGGAAGCACACTTTGACCTTCAAGATATTAGGAAGGAAAAACTAGAGCGTCTCAAGAGAAAGGAAGAACTGGAAGAGCAATTTCGAGAGATTTCCAAGCTTCACGCGATGGAATTACTTGCTGCAAAGGAAGGCTTAGAGATTGTTGTGAAACGCCTACAACTCTTGTCGATTATGCGACGCACAAAGAGCAATGTCACGTTCTGGGCGTGGATTGCTGAAAAGCACGTCACCAAGTTTAGAACTCTTGTCGAGAACGCAACTGAGGGTGCTTGCATGGTTTCGTTTATTGAGCCTGACTTTGAAGACGAAACACCAACACTGCTTGATCACAAGAGTTTCTTTCAGCCCGTTACTAACCTCGTCACTGGGTTCGGAGTCCCCTCAAGAAAAGAAGTCGATCCCATGCCATTTGTCCTTATCCTTTACCCCATCTTCTTTGGGATAATGTTTGCGGATCTTGGTCAAGGACTTCTTCTCTCCCTAATTGGCCTTATCATTATGCAGTGGAGAAAGAGAATGGTCAAAGTACCTGAGGGACTTGCGGGCATGCTTTTCAACGGAGCAGAGCTCCTAGTGATTTCTGGTTTGTCTGCCGCATTCTTTGGCTTGCTCTTTGGCTCTTTCTTTGGGGATGAAGTCTGGATACGAACCACGTTCCTTGCTGACCTTCCCCTTGTAAAGCAATCCCTGGCTTTCATGACCACCACGAATGAAGAAGGAGAAATCAGCAGGAATTATGTAAGCTTACTGCTCCTTTCCTTCGCAGTTGGGTTCATAACACTTACAATTGGTCTCATTCTCAACGTTTACAATAAGGCAAAAACCGCCCACCACAAGGAAGAAGTATATCTCGCTGCTAGCATGCTGAGCCTCTATGTTTCCTTTGGCATCGGCGCAGTGATGTTGTTCGTCTTTAAACCACTGGGTCTTGTGTTCTTCGCTCTCGCAGGACTCTCTCTCGTTGGCATGACTTACTTGGAAATCCAGCATTCCGGAGGGGTTGAAGGGGGAATGCTTGCATTCGACCATACTCTCACACTTGTTTCCCACACAGTTTCTTTCAGCCGTCTGTTGGCGATGAACACAGTGCATTTTGCCTTCGCATTCCTTGCCTATAAGTTCGTAGAACTCTTCACAGGCGCAAAAATCATTTTCCACGACCCTGCGCACTGGGAATTTTCAATGTTATGGCTTCTCGGGGCTGCAATAGGGACCGCAATCATAATTCCCGTAGAAGGAGTATTTTCCACACTACAGTCCATGCGTCTCACTTGGGTAGAATTCTTCAGCAAGTTCTTTGATGGCTCCGGAACCTTGTTTGCACCACACGAATTCAAGCGGCTATACACCAAAGGGGAATAGGAAATGACAAATCCCTCCCTCATCTATCTGCTCGCACGCGCTCGCGCAGTTCAAGCAGATTCGGTGAATCAAGAAATCGTGGAACAAATGCTCGACGCACTCTCTGTCGCTGAAATCAAAAGCATCTTGGAAGAGACGGTGCTTGCTCCATACATCCAGGACTGGGATCCCGATAACGGATCTGCAGACCAGTTCGAACGCGCACTCAGAACCTATTACGGAGATCTTCTCTACACGTTCATGGTGGGCACAGATGATACTGTCAAATCTCTCATCAAGCCATATCTAGAGTACCTCGAACTCGAAAATATCAAAATCATCATGAAAGCCCTCTACTTTGGATGGGATGAAAAGACCGTAATGGAAATGATAGCCCCCTCCAAAGCCCGATCCGAAGAATACTACAAAAGAGTCTTGGACAACGAAAACCATGAAATGGCACCCGACTACGTGCTGTTTGAAAAACTCCGAATGGAATTAATTGAATTGCACAACCGGGAGAAAAACGTGCAAACCCTAAGTTTCCTCAGTGATTTGCTTGAGCGGAAGATTCTCGAAAAAACCCCCCTATATGGAATCGACACTAACGAGGAGAATTTCTACAGAAATGTCATGATTGTCTTAAGGGCATTGCATGCAAAAATTGACCTTGCAGCAATCCCATTTGAACTTTATCCAAGCTCTCACCACGATGTTCTACAACAAGCCCAGCAAATGGAAACCGTTCATGAAGCCTTCTTTTTCCTGTCTCAGCAAACACGCATTGGTCAGGTGTTTAAGAAGGATCAGTCTTTCATCCCCGAAGACCCCTATACTCTCATGGCTGAGCTTGAAAGATCCATCCAACGATACTTGGTGAGGAAAAGCCTTGCGGCTTTCTCCATTTCTCTCAACCCCCCCCAAAGCCTCATTGGCTTCATCAATCTCAAGCGAACTGAACTCGAGGATGTCGCCCGAATCGTTATCGGAAAGTCATCGGGCATTCCTCAAGAGAAAATACGCTCAACACTGGTGAGGTTCGCATAAAACTTGCTTCCAAAAAAAACCCTTAAGTAAAAATCCAATTGGAGGAAAAACAATGAAGAAATCATTAAGATTTGGTCTGTCTCTTGCAATCGCGCAAGTAATCTACTTGTTGAACACTGCTCTTGGCGTTCTTGGTCAAGAAAACCAGCCCACCACTGGTGGCGACATTGGCATCCCTGCTGAATCTGCTAAACTGCTGGGAGCTGCTCTTGCAATCGGCCTAGCAGGCGCTGGTGCGGGTCTCGGTCTCGGAACAACTGGTGCCGCAGCAATTGGTGCCATCAGTGAAAAGCCAGAAATGTTCGGGAAAACACTTGTATTCGTCGTATTGGTAGAAACAATCGCCATTTACGGCCTCTTGATCAGTCTCTTGCTTCTCTTCGTCTTCTAAGAAGAGAGATCCAAGGCATGTATCTAGCGATTAACAGATACGCGATTAAAATCGAAAAAAATAACTAATCCCCTTCTCTTCTCCTACTTGGAAATTACGACATAACATGTAAAACTGCCGTCGAAAAAACACTCAAGCTTAGGTTGCGGGGGTTGCCAAGCCTGGCCAACGGCGCCGGACTTAAGATCCGCAAGGAATCATCCTTGCGCAGCAAAAAGGCCGAGAAGAAATCCGGTCCCAAAGGGGTTCGCGGGATCGAAGCCCGCCCCCCGCACCAATTTGTCTTTACACTTCTTTAGAATCATTGTTTCAAGCCTTTTTTCGCTGTTTTTCAAGGGTTTCTTGTTTTCCCCGTTCCTTTGCTTGTCACTCGAGACAAAAATTTGGGACAAAAAAATGTCTGATTTGCTTATGGTGGTGACAAGAATAGAAAGAACTTGAAATTGAAATAAATCTGTATTTATATGGAGAATTTAGGTGGTCCAGTTAGCTTCACTCATTTGTCCTAAGTGTTTGGTAAAAAAGAAGCTACAATGAGGAAAACCCTTCAAAGATTGCCTTGTGTTAAGCGTGTAGACACAAAAGTGTTTGTCCTGTTTCCGAATGCAGGAATGGAATCGGACAAATGAAAAGGGGAGGGTCGCCCAGAATGTCCGAAAATTTGTCCCAAGCGGTAGACAATATTTCCTTTGATTTTCCTTCTGAGTTGAAGTCGTTTTTTGAAGATACTTTTTTTACTGAGAAACATAATCACGAATTTCTTAGTCTCTGTAATTGAATAGGAATAGGATCCAAGTATTGAGTCGTAAGAAGTAAGAGAGTGGAAGTATTGTGCTACGATTTTCCAGATTAAAGGGGGGGGGAGAGTTCATGTCCAATCAAGACCGAAGTAAAATGCCACAAAGATGGCTTGGATTCCAAGAGGTTTTTGGAGTGTCTTTAAGGGATTAGGGCTCAATTATCAGATCTTAATAGTAGCCTTCTTGCGATAGATCTTGCCAGGGGTGGTATTAACCAAGACCAGCTTATCAGTTATGATGGCCCACCGATTCGAGCAGAAGTGTTAGGAGGGATTTTAGCGTTACAAGTGAATGTTGAAGGAGATGACTGGTATTCGGAATTCGCTAATAATCGTCTTATCCGTTTTGAAGTATAAACTACGGGAAACCAGCTTTGGACGTGGCCAGAACGCTCCAAGAACTACTTTTTCGTAAAACCCAAGACATTCGTTCAATGAAATCAGTGCAAAGACTCTTTGAGGTAACTGGCGGGTATTAATGAATGATCTTCATCACTTCACTAGGGCGAAAGACTGGTTCATAATAAAAACGTGTTGTGAAATGTTCGTATCCTAAGCCTTTATCTGTTTTATTATTTTTAGAGGAAAAAGGCATATCTGAAGTCGATCGAAGATATTCTAGGGGCAAGAATCCGATAAAATATTTTTTAAATGAAGAATGATTTTCCAATTGCTTAGTATGAGTGATACTCCTGAAAAATGCCAAGAATATGATTATACTATACGTACTACACAAGGGTCCACCCAACCTCACAAACCCCTTTTTGTTATTTTTCAGAGCCGTCAAACAGTCGCGCGCATCACAAAATACACTCCTTAACATTTTTTTTCTTGGCCTCAAACAAACTATTCTGGGTTCTTTTACCATCTCTAAATGCATTACAAAATACAATACGAAGGGGTAACGAATTTGGCGACACCTTTCAATCCTATAGATCTTTTCTTTGGTGAATCACTTAGACGCTTGTATCTTTCCTTATACGTACAACAAACCGCGTAACAGTATTTTTGCTTAGAGCCTATATGCCCACATGGAGAGCTTTCTTTGTTTGTATCCCCCTAACATCTTTTATATCATGCATAACATTTTGCGTAAACGTTAATACAATACGGAATTGTTTTTTCTTAATTGATGTTTACGGGTTTTTCTCTTCAACAACACATCAATTTAACGCCTAGCGATGTCAAAAAATAGTAACCTGCTCACAAGTACCCCTCGGAAAAGTAATCATCGTCAAAACCCAATACAAGCCTAAAAAGAGGAGAATGAGCGTGTGTGCATGGCTGGCTGTGAAAGAGAGAGCCCCTCGCATTCCGACGCCCGCTTGTCTGTGCAACCACGAGAACGCCGGTGGATGCGAGAAACGTTTATTCCTCACCACCAATACGATGCCATCCGCAATCAGCACGTAATACCCAGTGTGCTCACATATGTCCCATGACCTCAGGGGGCTTTATGGCTCTGGGGCAGGAGTGCAAATCAGTTGCCCGACGCCACAAGAACGCTTGTTAGAGGTGTTTCTGCTTGGCAACCAGTCCACGCGGAACTCTACTTACGCAAAACCAAACCGATGACATGATCTTTGAGAGAACCCATTAAATGTTTTTTGCGTAGAAAATTCGTAAAAGAAAAAGAAAGCGTCCTTTCAATTCTTCACTTTTTCAGCAACAAAAGAGTTAATTTCACATCTCACAAGAGAATAAATTGAAACAATTATGAGTGTAATTGAAACACCAATCGTCAGACCAAGCAAATCTAGTGATCTAGTTTTGAAAAAGGTTAGAATCCAAAATTTTAAGTCAATAAAGGATGCAGTTATTGAAATTGATAAATTAAATATATTGGTTGGAAAAAATGCTTCAGGTAAAACAAATTTATTAGAATTCTTTAAATTTGTTAAGAAAATCTTCAACTTTAAAAATTTCCCTTACAGGCCGTTAGTAGACTGGTGGTCTTATTCTAACGTAGTTTATAATCAAGATGAGAGAAAGGATATTATTGGGACTTTTTATTTCAAATATTATTTTGAAAAGAAGAAAATTAATATCCAATACAAATTTAGATTCGGCTTTTTTGAAGGGAGGTATCAGATTCATTATGAACAATTAAAATTTCTTGACATAAAGGTTGTTAGGGATGGCAATATTGTAACGACATTCTCAGAAACAGTTAACAAAATGAGTGAAAAAGAAATAAAAAATTTGGAGAAAACCATAATCAACTATGAACCATTAAGATTCTCACGCCAATGGCAATTAACACTCGAAGATGTGATAGAAGGTAAAATTTCAAGAAAAAAGCAACTTAGTTACAAAATTAACTTTTTGGGAAAAGTAAGAAAAACAATATTTAATAAAACAAATTTTTGGAGTATACTAAATACGCCATTAAATAAACTCATTACTGTTAGTGAAGAACATGAAGATAGCTTAATGGAATTAAGATTAATTCCATTCCTTAGTTATGAAAATAGAACACATATAATCTATTTTGTGAATTCTGACTTAATTGAAGATGACAACAAACATGCTGTCATTAATCTTTTTGTTTTAAGAAAATTTTATCCTAATAGGTATAGGCTTCCTGAAATTGATGAATATGAATTTACTTCGCATTTGATTCTTAATTTCTTTAAAAATATCATCTTTTTGAGGCATCCAAATTTCTATGAAATTCGACGCCCTAAAATGATTCAAGGAGATTTGGAGCTCAGCGAAACTAGTGACAATTTACAAAGAATCCTTCTTAATTTATTTTTAAAGAAGGGGAATTTACCAAAAAGTATTCTCTATGCATTAGAACATTTGTTCAATGGTGTCTCTATAGGATTCAAGACGACAGAAGATGGTCGAAGTTTCATAATACAAAGAGAAAATAATGGGGAATACAAACCACCCCAACTAAGTGACGGCCTATTCAAGATTTTATCCTTATTAATTGGATTAGAATATAGTAAGTCATTATTATTAATTGATGAAATCGAAAATTCACTTTATTATGAAGCCTTGCAGTTTATTATTGATGAATTTAGAAATAAAAAAGGAGTTCAATTTTTAATATCTACTCATTCTCCGATTGTAGTCGATTTAATAGATCTTGGAGAAATCATAATGGTTGAAAAAGACGTTGAAAGCAGTACAAAATTTATCAAAGTAAAAGAGCCTTCACAGTTAAAAGAGTTCTTAGCAAAAGAAGGAATTAGTCACAGTGAAGCATGGAGAACAGAAATACTAAAAGAAAAATAGCAAAATCGCGTAGTGAAAAAATTCTTCTACGAATATGAACTCTTTAGGGTTTTATTCTATGGCAAGTGAAAAAGAGAAAATAGAGATACTAATACTTACTGAAGACTCTTACGGAGTTCCGTTTTGGGAAAAAATTACTAAAATATTAAAAAATTACTCGCTTATTCCTAAACACGTTAAAATTACTGTAAAAAGACAAGATTTTCCTTGTAACTCTAAAACGACTAAAATTGCCAAAACGTTTGTTTCTGTTTCTGAGAAAAACTTTTGTTTTTTAATTTTTGACGGGGATGGTCAGAAAAATCATAAAGAAAGCATAGAGAAAGAAAAATTTAACATATTAGCCCTTGAAAAAAGAAAAAGGGTTCATATACTTGTTTTTGAAACTGAAATAGAAGAGTTAATTATTCATTCAAAAAAAGGACGTTTTAAGCCTTCAGAATACTTAAAAACGCATAGAAATTATGATAAAAAAGACCTAACAAGATATGCGGAAAAGATCAGATTAGAAGATTTGAAAAATCATTACTTAATACAAGAATTTATTCAAAAGATAAATGAATATTTGGTGAATTAATTATTTTCTAGAAGGGTTGTGCGTTGCGTATAGTCTCAATCCGTTGTAGTTTCACGTGCACACGATTTTTCTTTTCTTGGCCGCCTTGTCCGCAATATAAAATTATTCGTGAAAGTTATGAAATAGTTGGATGTAGAGAATTCCAAAACTCAACGAATAATTTACTTACCTGAGGAGTGCAGAAAGTCATTAAGCAACACGGCTCATGCTTGTGCTTGCTCGTCACATCGTTAATGCTGAGACTCCCATTTCACCTCCCAAACCCCAACCGGAGGAAACACGTAAGCCCTTTATTGAACGCAAGCTGAGTTTACTATCTCTTCCATGATAAAATAATGATTGTTGAGTCTAATGACGAGGATTGGATTTATGCCACTATTAGGATGGCAAAAACCGAAGAAAACCCATCAATACGAAGAAATAAAAGAGGCTTACGCAGACTCAGAAGTAGCAAGCAATAATTAAACAACATCACCCAAAATATTACGAATCCATTCCTTAATTTTTTTAATTTCCCGATTTCCAGAACTCATTAATTCATCAATCATTTTATTTGCTTTCGCATTTTTTTCCATTCTTATTTCGTGAAGCATTGTTGCTAAATCAT
>JALTMP010000352.1 GCA_027001645.1 Candidatus Heimdallarchaeota archaeon | reverse complement strand
AGATATTTCAGCGGCTGGAATCACGATGAGAGTATTCCGCCAACACACAGACAGAATACAAGAAATCTTAGAAGCTCGATATCTAAACCCATAATCTCCGTATTTCAAAGAAATAGTAGAATTCACGAATTAATGCCACACAAAATAAGGAGTTAGTTACATGTTGGTCAAGTGATTACATTCGAAGTACGGTACTTTTTAATAATAAGATTTGTAGAAAATGATAAGAGTGAAGGGCCTCAAAAAAACATTGTTCAATATTCTTATTGGAACGTTATTTTTCCTAGTAGTATTCCAATTAATAGTAGGGCAGAATACAGGGGTTTCCAATGTTTTGCCCTCACCAGCAAATGACATTATCTCTTCTCAAAAAGGTAATGAATCTCTTAATGAGCCAAATTCGTACAATAATCAGACCACCCCGCGTGATGAATCTGATGCAAGAAAATCAAGAAATACTTTGACAAAGCTGATGTCTCAGCAAACAAATCAATCTGAAGGCCAGTTCACACTTATTCAAGGAGAACTAAAAACGGATAATACTACGTATTTGGGTCTTGGAGACAATAGTAGCATTCAGATTGTTCCATTCTCAAATGCAACGGTTAATTATTCAAAATTCAACGCTACTTTCGATTTGCTGCCATATTTAAGCGAAACAAACTACACGTTTGAAACTCAAATTGATGCTTATGGTCTGGATGGTCTTGTTATTGCTCAATCGGCCATAATATCAGATATGACATCCAGTGGAACTACCGAAAGTATCAGTATCTCTAACTTTAACGTAACAGGAGTTCCCCCCTTAAGCTCACCCGATATTTCAACAATTGTCGGAGAAATCTGGAATGCAAGCATAGATGTAAATGGTTCGGTATATCCCCAGTATCGCCTCGGACAAGCAACGTATGTGACGAGTGCCAGCACAATACAAGGAGGAGTGCTCTCTGAAGAGTTCCAGTTTAGTTTTCCAACACCCATCCAGTTAGATCAAAAAAGCACCTATACAAACGCTTCTGGATCTTATGTTTTCTTCATCATATATGCAAATAACTCGGGTAGTACTACAACAACCTGGTCCATTGGTTATGCACAGACTAACTCTACAACAGATAAAGCACCAACATACGTGCCTTCAAAATCTAGTGGGGGAAATGCAAAACAAAATGACACCACATATTGGGGGACCCAGCAACCTCGCGATTACGTGCTTGAATATATTGCAAGCAAGACATTAAGACCAGCAGGAATTGGAATGAATGTGCTAGTAGAAAGCGAGGGGGAACCGGGGTATGATATTACAAATGGTAACAAGTTTATAGACAATAAAACACGGGTTGCGGAAACATATTACTTTCGATTCAATACCACAACAGTTCCGAATGCAAAGCTAAATGTCACGGTCATGTGGTTCAGCCTAAATGATTCTCTACACCCAGGAAGCTATATTGTTGATACAAATCGTGCTGTTGCCTTGTGGAATATAACATTTTCGTCTTCCTTTGCTCCAAGCTCTTCGACAGTCAAACGCTTTCTCAATATCAATCCTTCTTTCACCATTGTTGATGTGTTTAGAAACGGCCTTAAACTCACATACTCTGTTGACTATGTCGTTGGGAGAGGAATAGGGACAAACAAGTCAATACTTTTCTTCACAGGAGATGGGAATTATAGTGTAAATGCAACATCACCAAATGCATTATGGGGCGCGAATGTTGCAACCTTCAAATATGAGACAACAAATGGATGGGTCGCCTCGTCCAACGGTACAATGGGAACCTTATTTCCAGTGGCAAAAGAAGGGGATCTTGTCAAGGCTAATATTACAAACATATCTTCACTAAACTTAGTTGGAGGCATTATCAATGCGTCGCTCAGAGATCCCACAGGAAATATTCTTGGAAATCAGTCAATCCCTCAGATCTATACAGATAAGTGGCTCAATAGTGAAGAATATCTTTTCACTGGAAACGCTACCTTCTCAACATACTTAGACCCAAATCAAACAACAGGAATCTGGACTTTTGAATTCTATTGGTATAATGCATCCTCAGTCGGAGCAATTGCTGTTGAGTTCTTCGTATTTCCAAAAACAAGCATTCAATTGATTTCACCATCGACATCCATAGAGGTTCTAGAGAATAGTATAGTAACGGTGGAAGTAGCAACTCTCGATCAGAGTCATAATTCCACTTGGCCAGGGACAAACCCAGGAGCTGTAATATGGGCACTAGATAATCAGTCCTTAACGTATTCCTCTTCGAATGGAACCCATTACTTCTACACGACTCAGTTCAATTTGTCCGTGAGCACATATTCAGCCCTAGTCCCCCAGACTTACAATTTTAAAGTTTACTTCAAAGATGGCATTTACGAGGACTCTGTGAATTTTACGGTAACAGTTTACTATCGCGGAGACATATTGATTGAAGACTTGTCTCCCATTTATTATTACGAAACGTTGACCTTTACATTTGGGGCTGTCAATGTAACTGGGGGTAGTGCCCTAATCAACAGTAGCTCAATTGATCTGAACATCAATGCTTCATATTCTTCCCAATTTAATAGTAGTACAGCAAAATTCACAATCACGATTCCTTGGTCACAGTCATTCAAAGCAGGAATTAATTATCTTCAGATTCAGTGGCAATATGGATCATTTAGAAATTCACTAAACCAAGTCAATGTTACCATCGATCTTT
>JALTMP010000351.1 GCA_027001645.1 Candidatus Heimdallarchaeota archaeon | reverse complement strand
AGCCTTAGTGCGAGTTAGGTGGCGAAGTGCTTTCAAGTAGGTGGTTATTTTCTTCGGGCCACTTGCCCAATAGGCATTTGCTAGAACCTCAGTGGTGGTTGCTTCTCTTCTTTCAAACGGATTTAGGTCATTGCCAAATTGCTGTGAAAGCGCGTAATGTTCTGCGTCAATGGAGACCCATTTGATATTCAGATTTGAAGCTTCCTGGAGAACACGGGGACTGACTGCTAGCTCTGGTGGCCAAAATCCAGTGGGTGAAGCATCAAACAATTCCTTAAGCAGTTGTTTGTGCTTGATGAGTTGTGCTCTTATTCTTTGGGAGGGAAGGAGAGGGAGAATGGGGTGGCTGTATCCCGTTAGTAAAAGTTCTGCCTTCTTTTGCCTAACCTGTTCTTTTAATGCTTCAATTACTTCAGGAGAATTATTCTTGAGGTATTCCAAAGTATGCCCAGTAAGATTATGTACTATAACAACATCTTCCAAAGTCCTTATTTCTTCAAGCATAGGGGTATACGAAGAGGCGATAACATTTGGCAATTCTTTTCTTGGAATCTCAGCATAATCAGTATTCCAGTGAAGAATAATGAATACTTGTTGAGCCATGACAATATTATGTCTGATCGTATTTTTTAAGCCAATCTCCTTATTTCATTCAAATTTCATTGCGCGTTACCATGGGGGAGAATTAACAGAGAGATGATCTACGCGGCAAATGAGTGGCGATCTCCGAGTTTATGAAGTAGAATAGTAGAAATGACGCTCAAAAGTGAAAAAACGATCAGTTCATAATTGGTTCCGAAGATCGTCTTTTCCAAAACAATGGCTAAGGGATCGTATAGACCAAAGTATCCTTTGTGGTACCATTTGACTTCAGCGTTAGCAGATAATCCTACAACAAACCAGAGAAATGCGAGGATGTAGAAGATTTGCACGATGCGTAGGCCTTTTTCTTGATAGAGAATGCCTGCAACAATTATGCTCGAGGCCATGAAATAGTAAAAAGGTATAGCTAGGAGCATTGAATGGACTTCCCAAATAGTAAATTTGGTTTCACCAATGATTAGCTCTGAGCCTATCAAAAGCGTGGATGAAACAACCCAAATGAAAACCAACTCCAGAAGAATAGCTAGCTGTCTCTGCATGATAATCTTGCTCGAACTAACCGGAAGTGAAGCTACTATTTCTCCGGTTAAGTTTTTTCGATCTGAGAACAAGATCTTATTTGGCCAGAAGAGTGATAGCGGAAGCAAAATCATCCAGAGCGCCCCAAAAGTTTGGTACCCCATGGCCCACAAATACGGATCTTGAATATCAACGTGTCCCCAAGAAAAAACACGAATCATAGGATTCGAGCTCCATGATGCTCTAAATTCTTCGGTTACTAGCGTATCCTTGTATGCCAGAATTTGTAGAGGAAAAATAGCAATTAGAGCGAAGAAGACGATCAAAAGAACTCTGGCTTCGGAAAATACGAAGTCAGTTAAGAATGGGCACGGTTTTTTCAATGGAATAGCCCATTTGACAAAAGTGCTTGAAGCTTGGCTTTTTGAGCCAAATTGTGGTTTCGTTCTCTTCATCTTTTTCTCACGATTCTTCCAAAGAATCGGAACCGAAAACAAGTCAACATTTTCTGCGAGGTCCTTCTTGGAGTAGCCAATGATTGCAAAAGCTAGGAATACAAGACCCCATATGGCGTACTTAGAAAAGCCATCCGAGGGAAATTGCTTTTCGAGAATAATCTTACTTGAATCTGCCCAAGTGAGAGGATTAATGTCCAGAAGCCAGTCAAGGGACGAGCGTAGACGAGAGACCACTTGAACAATGTAAAGCAAGAGCAAGAGCAGAAGGCCAATTTGCTGAGCACCGCCACCATCTCCTTTAATCACACCGATAACGAGGCCAACCGAAGATCCAAAAAAGCTCATACCCATCCCAATAACGAATAGCGTTACTAGAACGTGTATTGGAATATTTTCTCCTTGAACCGGAAAAGCAAGCGGAAGAAGGATAACAAGCCACAGAAGGGCTTGATAGAAGAGGGAAACCGCCAATTGAATGAGCAAATAACTTGTTCTCCGGATAGGGAGAGAGAACAGAAGCTCTCCGGTCTTATTGTCAGTTTCTTTAAGCAACAGTCTTGAACTTCCGATCAACGAACAAGCAAGCAAAGTAAGGAAGAAGAACGGCATAACCATATTTATCCAAAAACTATAATTGGGCTCGATAGTACTGCCAAAACCAAGTATTGCTGAATATATGGGATCTTCTAGCAATGGGACCAGGCTTTCCAAGCCTTTCTTCCCAGGGTAAGAAAAAATCAACATGAGTGAATAGATACCGAGAATCAATGCCCACCAGAAATACCAAGCAAAGTTTTGTCTCAGGTCTTTTTTTGCAATTTGCGTCATGCGGCCCACTCTGATCATCCCCCTATTGGTACATCGCTAAGAAGAATTCTTCCAGGCTCGGTTCGGGAAGTCGAAGATCATAAATGCCCTCTATAGTTCTCAAACGATCAAGAAACTCTAACGTTGGGATTTCATAATAAACAATGATTTTCTCCCTCTCCATTGAAATGTGCTCTACTCCTAATTTTTCACGAATATGTTTGAGAGAAACCTTTCCACGGGAGAGTAGAACCGCTTTTCTAGGAACGTTTCGCAACAACTCTTCGACCTTCCCAGAATTTACAATGATGCCATCTCTAATG
>JALTMP010000350.1:886-2730 GCA_027001645.1 Candidatus Heimdallarchaeota archaeon | reverse complement strand
TTTGGAGTTGTCGCTCTTTAATTGGTACGTAATATTGGCTTTTTTGTAATCTTCGGTAACTACCTTCCACAGGTTTTCCGGATCGCCGGACATTTCGTAGAGCAGCAAATACTGAGCAATTAAATCTTTATTTCCGGGGATGGTGTTGTATTGTTCGCTGTCGGCGTGCATTACTTTGTTCATGCGTTTCAGGTAATCACCCAGAGAAAACGAATTACCGACAACCGGCAGATGACCGACCACGTCATCCTGCATTTTAACCATCAAACGCAACACTTCGGGCTCCTTGAACGTGTCGTTAATTTCGCCTTCCAAAATCACGTTAAGCGTGCTGGTTCCGCCGAAATGTTCGTTAATAAATTTGTCGGTTAACACGATGTCGCTGTCTTTTTCGAACTTTTCCAGAAAGCTGGAATTGATCCAGATTTTGGTCATGCCCCACAATGAAAGGCCGGCAATCAAAAAGGTAAGAACATAAACCCAGCTGCGATGTTTGACCACCCCTTCAGCAAAACGGTAGGCAATCTGCGTGGTTTTGTCGTCTTCTTCATCGTCATCGTCTTCCAACTTTACGGCTTTTTTAGCATGCGGCAAACCGAACACCAGAATGGCAGCCGGAATGAGCAACAGCGAAAAAACCATGGCCATCATCACGCCAAAAGCGGTAAAAATTCCAAAATATTTAATGGGATAAACCTGCGAGGTCAACAGAGAAATAAAGCCCACAGCCGTTGTTACCGAGGTCATGACCACCGGACGCCACATTTCGTGCAGCATGTCTTTTACAGCCTCTTTGCGCGTGGCCTGCGGATGTTCTTTAAGAAAAAGGTACAAATGGCTGTAAAGGTGAATGCCGTCGGCCACGCCAATGGCGATGAGCATCACCGGAATCATGGTCGAAACGGAGTAAATGGGAATGTTCACCGCAGCCATTAAGCCAAAAGCCCAGACCGTACTGAACAAGACCACAAGCAGGGTGAAAAAGGTGCTTTTGTAATTACGCAGCACCAGGTAAAGCACCAGAATAATGACCAGCACCACAATGGGCACCATGCGTTTCATGTCGCGCGGACCCAGATAGGCCAGGGTACCTTCTACGATGGGACGACCGGCCACGTAAAGCTTTTCCGGCCCTTCGTATTCTTTGGCCAGATCCAGAATGCGATGGTAAAATTCCTGAGAAAAGACATCATCACCGATTTCGGCAATGATCACGGTTACGGTTTCATCGGTAGAGACCAGGCGTCCGAAAATCATTTCATTGTTGCGCACTTTCTGGCGCAGTTCAGCTAATTTGGCGGAATCTTTCGGCACGCGTTTGTAAAAAGCCTTAACGTCCAGCCCGTCTTCCGTGCCCACAATGTTGTCTGCAGTGTAAAGCGAAGTGACATCGCTCTTTTCGATTTCCGGCATTTTTTGCAATTTTTTGGTAAGGTCTTTAACCTTTTTTAATGTTCCGGAATTGTAAATGCCGTCTTTATTCTCTATGGCAATGATGATGCCGTCCTTAATGTCGAACCACTTTTCGGCCTGATTGCTGTAAACAAAGGCCGGATGTTGTTCGGGCATGTACTTATCCAGGTTGGTTTCCATGCGCGTATTTTCTTTCATGGCAAACATAAAGGCAACTGTAATGACCAGTACGCTGACCAGAAAAGTTTTCGGGTATTTCAGAATGCGTTCTAAAAAGCGTTCCATGTTTTTCTCCAATTGTTAGTGAATATTCACTCTTTTTAAGGTTAAAAAAATTACGGTTTAATTAACGTCTGAATCGTTTTCCACAGTTTTTGGCCTTCTTCTCTGAGATCAAAAGAAAAGTCGGTCATGCGCCATTTGGTGACTAT
>JALTMP010000350.1:0-876 GCA_027001645.1 Candidatus Heimdallarchaeota archaeon | reverse complement strand
ATTTGGTGACGATCAGTCGGACGGCGCCAATGATCATGAAGGACAATTCCTCGGCTGAAACTTCCTGCCGGAACTCGCCCTTGGCCTGGCCCTCGGAAATAATGGCGATCATGTCATTCTGATTTTCCTGCATAATGGCAAAAACCGTGCTGGAAAGCCGGGGATCATTGCGGAACAATTCTTCCGAAAAAGCGACTGCCGCAACAGTAGGATTTTCGGCTAAGTGTTCAAAGCGTTGTTCAAGCATGGCCTTTAGTTTTAACGTCGGCGAAGCTTCCATGTTTTTGATTTGGGCTCTGAACGCTTTTATGTTTTCCTGGAACATATCCAGAATACTAACTAAGATATCGAGTTTGCTGTCAAAATGACGATAAATGGCCGATTCGGCAATACCGATTTTTTTGGACAGATTTTTAATGGTCAATTCCTGAATGCCTTTTTCGGCGATCAGTTCAATGGCCGTGTTAACAATTTCTTGTTGTCTTTTGGTAAAAGCCACCATTTCAAAATTCCTTATGTGTGTGAATGTTCACTCACAATATAAAACATCGTTTTCCACTTGTCAAATTTTTTTTGATCTTTTTTACATGTCACCACTTTTTTAATTTGACACAGAGTTACCAAACAGTCACGTAATGCACTAATATTTTTAAGCTTAAATTGTCAACTCCGCTCAATCCGTTTTTGAATTAGAACAAGGATGTCACGGATAATACGAATTGTCGCGGATGGTTTTTTAATTAGAAAAATGTAGTAAATATTGTAAAAACAGGAACGAAAAAATCTTAAAAAAGAAAATAATTAAAAATCCGTGTACATCTGCTAAATCCGTCCAATCCGTGTTCTATTAAAGTTAAATAAATCAGTGCTTATCTG
>JALTMP010000349.1 GCA_027001645.1 Candidatus Heimdallarchaeota archaeon | reverse complement strand
TTTCTCACCATGGAATACCACTTAGTAATGCTCAAGAAAGTACCCCCAGGACAGATGGTATCATTGAAACGAACGAATATGACGGGGTAACAACAACAAAGAATGGTGAATTCACGCTTTACTGGAAAATTGTGGATGAATACATTTATCTTGCCCTCATCGGCAAAACAACAGGATGGGTGGGAATAGGAATCGATCCTATCGGCTACATGAAGAATGCAGACATGATTTTCGGATGGGTTACTCCGACTGAGGTGGTCGCATTTGATGCTTTTTCTGAAGGGGATTTTGGTCCCCATGTTAGGGACACGGAACTAGGGGGAGAAAACAACATTATTGAGTTTGGTGGAAAAGAGAATAGCTCTCTAACTATCATTGAAGTAAAAAGACCCTTACAAGCTTCAGACAAATATGACAAAGCGATTCCCATTAACGACACTGTCACTATTTCTTGGGCTATTGGCAAGAACGGTGAAGATAATTTTGAATCCATGCCCCAGTCAATGGGACAATTTGACTTGAACACGACATATTACGAAAAAGTAGTGGCGTCTTCTTTCTGGTCTGAGCTGAAATTAAGAAACATCATGATATTCGTTGGTGTTACTGCTTTCATCATCATCGCTCTGGCTGCTCTTCTGATTCGCCGAATTATCCTGAGAAGAAGAGGATAATAATTGATGGCTAAGGCTACTTTGTTATTCTTTTTCTTAGCTTTGTTTCCAGACCTCTAGGGTTCTTCTCAAACAAAAACATGTTTTCACTATTTTCCATGACTAAATTAGTTTCCAGACCTCTAGGGTTCTTCTCAAACAATCAATAGAGACCATGCGTCAGTTGATGCTATATGTGTTTCCAGACCTCTAGGGTTCTTCTCAAACCATGTCCGTTTTAGCAATCGGTAAGGCTTACAAGCGATATGCTAAACGATGTTGTCGTCAACCTCAGATTCGCGAGTTGGTTTAAAAAGGTCTCGTAGCAACTCAGTTGTGGTGTTCAAATCGCTGAGAATTCCGCTTGCGTGGGAATTGAATTATGGAACGGAAAACTTGGAAGGTGCTCGTTAGCGGGCGTTTCTTTTCCAAACCCCGTGTTCGCCAATTTGGAACGTGGTGGGTTTTGTTTGAGAAGAACCAAGAAGCTAGTAAAGGGATGATTATTTGAGAAGAAACTCAGAGGTCTGGAAACATCATATTTCGTTAATGCAGTTTAAAATCTAGCTTGTTTTTGGCGAAAAAGATTGAACCCCCGTTAGAAATCTTGAGCAATTCCATCGGTTTTTCCTTGATTCCCTCAGATCTAATCTTCTTCAACACCCAGGAACACATCGTCCTTGGTGATGAGTTGGATTCTGCGCTTAGTTTTCGTTATACGCCAAACATGAATCCGACCGCGCGTCTCCAATTGCATGAGTGCCTTGTTAAACTCGGTATCTGAAAAATCTCCTACTTCACGCTTGATTATTCGCATAAGTTCATCATCGAGTATTACTCCTTGGCGTCGTTCGAGAATTTTCAGAATCGCTACTTTTAGTGGAACTGGATGCCAATTAATTTCAGTCAAGAAAATAACCTCCCTGCGAAAGCTGGTCGCAGAAATCCCTAACCATATGCCAATTCGGTAGTATTAAATTCTTTCCTCCAAAGCAAATGAATTGCTAGGAGAAGACTAGGTTTCATGAAAACAATAGTTCTCCCCCAACATTAAAGCAATAAGATCGCTTGTTGGAACGCTTAGTTTAACTACAGAATAAATCTACCTTCTAGAAATCATATTTTTTGCAGTCCATCATGAAGAAAATCCTGATCCTGATACATACGCTAACGTTGAGAATCAATGGGTGAACCGTTTCTTTACGGAGGATTAGCTTGAGAATGAATCTAGGCCATTGGTATCGAAATCATACTCACAATTTAGAGTAAGGGCGTTTGATCGTCGTTTGCCCATTCGATCATCGAACCGTCATAAAGACGAACGCTCTCATACCCATAAGCATAGAGAACATAGGCCACAAGACTTGCTCTAATGCCTCTTTGACAATAGGTGATTATGGAATGCTCTGGTCGAATATCGAATGCCGTCAGCATGTTCATGATTTCTTCTTTGCTTTTAATCAGACAAACTTCACCGCTTGATCCTTCGCAAGTCAAAAATTGGGTCCATTCTATATTGATTGCCCCAGGTATTCTACCGCACCTCTTATTTCCCCGAGAATCAAGCCCAAGATATTCCTCCATAGACCTAACATCTATTATTTTCACATTTTCTTCTGAGAGCTTCATAATTAACTCGTCTTTTGAAATAACAAATTTGGAATTAAAGCTCAAATTAGGCTTTTGCTCCAGAGGCTTCATGGAGTATATTGAAGTGCTGACGGGCATGTTTTGGCTTACCCAGTATTGCCAACCCCCATTCAAAAGCCGGATATTGGTGTGTCCGTAAAGTAGTAGTCCCCACAAGAACCTAGTTGCGTAAAGGCATCTTCCTCCATCATAGGCAATCACGAGCGTATCATGCCCAATTCCCATTTCACGAAGCATTTCACTGAATTCATTTGTTGAGGGATAATACAAGCCGAGATCACACTGGTCACCAGTTTTAACATACATATTTCCAATTCGGGGAATTGCATTAGGTAGGTGTCCTCTGAAGAACTCATATTCATTGTAGCAACAATCGACAATTACGACGTTCTCAGAAGGCATAATCTTGAGAATCGCTGATAGGTCT
>JALTMP010000348.1 GCA_027001645.1 Candidatus Heimdallarchaeota archaeon | reverse complement strand
GTGGCTTGAGGGAACTCAGAACGAAGTAAACCAGCTAAACCCACAATCATTGGGGCCGCCAAGCTCGTACCGCTAAGCTTGCGCCAGTCGCCGGTTAAGTAATCCAGCCCCCAGACATTCACCGCAGCACCAACGACATCAGGCTTGGGAATCCCGGGAGCACCAAGCCTTGAGTTAAAACCCGGCCCCCAAGAGGATGCAGAATACATAACGTATCCGTCATCACCTTTATCGACAAAACCACCAACTGCGATGACATTGCTTATTACTGCGGGGCTCCCTATTGACGAACCCATGGGCCCCTCGTTCCCTGCAGCAGCGACCAAAACGGGTCCATTGCCATTATCCCATATTTCATCAATTGCAATACCAATCAGATCTCTCGTTCCATTATACACTCCTGATCCAAAACTCATGTTGATAACGTCTAGATCTAGGTTCTTGGCTACTTCTAGGCCTTCTAAAATCCAAGCCAGCTCTCCGAACCCCGACGCGTTAAGTACTCTTATGCTGTAGAGTTCCGCATAAGGTAGAAAGCCTTGCAAAGCGGTAGAATTGAAGACCTTCTCATTAATGAGGTCATAGTAAAAACCACTCCCTACTAGAACAGTCGCAACATGGGTGCCATGGCCAGCTTCATCCGATAGTGTCTTAGTTTTTTCTTGAAGAAGAGTTGATCCTTTCAGAAAAATAGGTCGCTCTGTGCCATTAGGGAAATACTTTAGTCCGGGGACATCGGGGTTAATTCCAGAATCTATCAGTCCAACTTTAATATTTTTGCCACTAATATCAAAATCAATTCCCGGATCAGCTAGACCAAAAAACCATTTTGCCTTATCAAGCGGAGTATCTCCAAAACCACCCGATGCTTGGTTTTCAGAAACGGCGGGAACAAAAACTGCTTGATTAGGAACGAATGCAAGCCCCTTCAAACCAGTTGAATGGATTCTTAATTCTGTTGCAGTGAGTTGAACATAAGCAGCGGGAACAATTTCGTACTGGTATTTTATCGCGGGGGTTGGAATTCTCTGGAGAAACGCTTCAAGAGAGTTTCTTGTAGTCGCCCATACAATGTATCCGTTTATTTTTTGTTTGAGCGGTGCAGGATAAAAGAAAACGCCGTTCGGGGAGGGGTGTGAATACTTTGATTCAGGGGCCTTTTTAACAACAATCTCATTTTTGTTTGCTTGAGCATCTTGATTATAACCGATTTGAAAGGGTGTTTGTGAAGAATCTGGTTTTCCTGTGATTTGTGCATCATAACTAAAAGCCAGCAATAGAGGAGAGCTTAGAGAGCTCAGAAACAGAATAACGAAGAGAATACCCGCTGAAAAAGGGACCCGGGAATGCATACGATTCTATCACTGCCATTCTTGAATAAAAAAGTTAGGCGTGCATACAGTTATGAAGAAAAAGGTGATCCAAGCGTGCTCTAACGATTTAGGAGGGGAAAAAATTACACACTATGTTAGCACCTCAGCACCTGAACGAGTAATTCGCACGGTATGCTCAAATTGAGAAACAATACCACCATCAATGTCGACAAGAGTTGGATAGCCCATAACAATTCTTTGTTTCACTAATGCGTTGATGATTCTCATGGACTCATTTATTTGATTCCTTGAGGATGGAGAAGTTAACCACCTGGGTGAAAAAGGCAACGGGCCAACAATGCGATAGAAATTCTTTGCGTGCTGGAAAAGCTTGCTTTTTCCATTCGGAGTAGAAAGAAATCGAAAGATATTCACATCCACACCATCTCCCACCATTCCTTGCTTTCCAGTGGTTGCAAAAGGCTCAATCGCATAAATGCGCCCAGCCTCGATTTTCCGATCCCTTCCAATCCATGATCGTTCCACAGTGCTTGGGATGCTCAGACCCCCATGCAAAACGTATCTCTTGATTTGATGCCCGTAGAGATTCTTGATTGGGTGAAAACCATAAGATTCAATCACTTTCTGAGCAATTTGCCCTATTTCGCTTAGCTTAACACCCGGCTTGAGATACTCAATTACTGAATCTAATGCATCTCTCGACGCTTTTCCAAGATCGTCAAGTTTGGGAGAGAACCAGACCGAAACCGCAGTGTCAACAATATACCCATCAATATGAGCCCCCAGATCAATTTTGACAATGCTATTATTGGGAATTCGAGCATCATCTAGAGGGTAGGCAGTGTAGTGTGCCGCGATAGTATTAGTTGAGACGTTGACAGGAAAAGCAGGTTTTGCCCCCCTTTTTCTTATGAAACCCTCGATCTGTTCACAAATCTCAAGAATTGAAGCTCCAGGTTTTGTAATAGAAATCGCAAGTTTCTTAGCGTCTCTGGCAATTTGCCCCGCTTGTCGGTACTTTTCTAGTATCAGCGAAGCTCTTTCTTTGCTGTGAGAAGACAGACCCTTGAAAGAATGTTCCGGACGCAAAGGGATTGAAGAATGCTCTGAATCTTGTTTCTTCATTTAGCAATTCAAGGATATGTGCCCACATCAATAAGAATTGTGTTTCACGGATGTTAGCAAAAGCAAGCATGAATTGGTTCGTAACTGAATTGCTCGAACAACATTCGTTACGACAGCACCGAGCTTAACAATGCAAGCTATTGCAAAATGAATTAAGTAAAAAAAGGCACGTCATTTACACCCAGCAGTTTACCATGCACCTACACAAGTTGCGCAAATCGGCCGTTCGGCTGTATAGGAGGTGATCCGGCCGCAGCTTCCGCTACGGCCACCTTGTTACGACT
>JALTMP010000347.1 GCA_027001645.1 Candidatus Heimdallarchaeota archaeon | reverse complement strand
ATCAAAGAATTCGGCATTTCACTGGACGACGTAGCTTGGGTCGAGGGTGTAGGATGGAACGTAGACACGACAATGTGGACAAACCGAGATCTTAGCTACCCAAAATATGTTGAAAAGGCGGCAAAACAAGCCTACACAATGGCAGGACAGAAGGATCACACCCCTGAGGCACTTAGAAAGTGGCTATCTTTTGCTGAGCCTTATGATCCCTTCAATTACAAAGAACTTCATCACTTGGAAGGACTTCAACTATTTGAGAAAGGAAAGGCTCCTATCGCGGCCTACGAAGGAGTTACTGCCCGAGATGGAGACTTTCCCGTTACACCGTCTGGCGGGTTACTGGGAGTCGGTAATCCAATTGCAGCAGCCGCTGGTATGAAGGTCGCAGAGGTTTACCTCCAATTGACTGGCAAGGCGGAAAAGAGACAGATCCCGAAAGAGCTAACAAGAGGTCTTGCCCAAGCATGGGGAGACTTGATGCAAGTGGGGACTGTCATTATTCTAAAAGGAGGGCGAGTTAACTAATGAAAGTAAGAGGAACAAAACTGTCTCACGACGAATTTATGAATCAAGTTATTAGTGTAGACCATCATCCCGAGATTGAATATGCTTGGGCTACTGGGATCGCGATTTCGAAGTTCCTAGAAGGGCTCAAGCAAGGAAAAATCTACGGCGCAAAATGCAACGACTGTGATAGAGTGGTTTGTCCGCCTCGAATATTCTGCGAAGAATGTTTCTCGCCAATGGTCGAATACGTAGAGCTTCCTGATACGGGGGTAGTCAACACGTTTTCACTTGCCTACATCCGTACAGATGCAAGTAGGAGAGAAAAGCCAGAAATACCCGCAGTAATTGATATTGACGGAACAACATTGACCCCTTCTGGTTTTCTTCACTTGCTCGATGAAAACATTCCCCATGACCAGATCAAGGTCGGCATGAAAGTGAGAGCCGTCTGGAAGCCCGAAGCTGAAAGAACAGGTAGTATAACGGACATTATGTATTTCACAAAAATGGAGGATTGAAAAAATGCTTCCCAAAAGACGTACAATGACTGATGCTCCAACACACGAGGTTCGTGGAGGATTTCCCGTTCACTTCCACTATACTGTTGGAATAGTTGGAGAAATCTTTTTTAATGGACTTAAGGAGAAAAAGCTCCTTGGAGTAACTTGCAAAGAGTGTTCCACTACTTACTTCCCTCCGCGCATGTATTGCGAAGAGTGTTTCACAGAGCTTACAGATGAGGAGTTCAAAGTTTTGGAACAACAAGGAACAATTGAAAGCTTCACAAAGACATACAAAGATCACCGAGGAAACCCACTGGCAGAGCCTTACTTCTTGGCTCTTATCAAGATTAAAGGCTCAGACACCGTCTTTTTCCATAGGCTGATCAATGTCGATGAGCCCAAAATTGGCATGACTGTAAAACCAGTGTGGAACGAAACAACTAAAGCATCCTTATTTGATATTGTTGGTTTCGAGCCGGCTTGAACATCTTTTCGGAGAATTCCTCTTCTACTCTTTTTCCTCTTCTCGTATTACTAAGGCAAATGACACCTAACCACTGTTCTATCCCTTCTCACATGTCTTTTTCCGACTACTCAGTTCACCACATTTGGAATGAACCAGGATATCTTCTAGGTTTTTCGATCACTCCAACAAAATGAGTGGTTTCAATCAGCTGAGGTAGTGATCAATTAACACTCTGGTTAGATGGTGTTCATCAATCATTTTTACAGCCCGCCCGCGGCTAAGCAAGGGAAACGCGCCAAACCCTCTAACCCCCATCCATCTTCTAACACTACTTGTTGATTGAGGAACTGGGAGCCCAGAGACTGCATGATAAGGAAAGGGCGCAAGTTCCGTGTGAATGAATTCCGGGTCTGCGAGTATCCTATTTCTGTGAATTTCAAGAGCTTTGACAATATCTACTGTAGTTAGAATGCTTGTGGGAGTCTGATTTATAGGATCGCCGATAAGAAGATTTCTTCTTTCGAGACTCGCCAGCTTATCCGCGGCTTGCCAAAGACTGAAATCCGGAGAAATAAACAAATCTGGGGTAACGGGAGTCCCGATTCCCTCTTCTTCATCGATCATCGCGGAGGGAATGCTTTCCCATAAGATATCTGCCCATATAAAATCTCGTTCGCAACAGATCCCCCACTCGCTACTTTCTTCCCGTCTTACTATCACGCATCCTGTAGGTGCATAATATACTCTTTTGAGAGCTTCTACAAGGGGGTCGTTGGCATTTAATAACAGAACGTGTTTCTCCATAATTTCCCCAACTAATGTTTCATAGTCAAAGTCTGAGCCTTGGCTTTGTAACAGGGAAACAATGTGAGAAGCACTTATAATACCCTCAATATCCGGACCAATTCGAACAGGGATTCTTCTATAACCTGTCTTGTGTATGATAGCAATCGCATCCTTGACCGTTGCGCTTCCTTCCAGCATAATCGCTGGAAAAGAACTAAGCGCTTGTACACTAAGGGTTTCCATTTTCATCTCACTTATAATTGTAGAACATCGTATAAGACTTCTATCAATAGTTTTCAAAAGCCAAAGAACTTTCAACAAAGTTCACTCTATATCCAAATTCCCAAATGCTCAGACTCTGATACTCGTATGATTTTTCGTTTTTTGTTGATGCAGACAAGAGGATTTGAAGGCATCAGCTTAAGAGATGGCAAACTTCCTAAGTAACTACAAATTTTGTTTTCATAGCTTCATGTTCATCAT
>JALTMP010000346.1:6662-10629 GCA_027001645.1 Candidatus Heimdallarchaeota archaeon | reverse complement strand
AAGAGTCGCGCTATTGACTGATGCTAATTCTTTCTAATGCTCTTTCTAGCCCTATTTCGGGACTTTCTAGCTGTCGAACCATCTCACTTGTCTCCATTCTTGGCTGATCAAAAAGCCTCAACGCGAGTTCTTGGATCCGATCGGGGTTGTTGACCCAGTAAACAGGAAATCCCAGGTCTGAGAGATATTTATTAACCTCCAATAACCGAGGGAAAAATGTGATGGCCGGTATTCCCAGTAGAGCGGCTTCGCGACTCAAGGTCCCTCCTCCCGTTACCAATAGTCGTGAATACCAGAGAAGAGAAAGAGTATCGACTGAATTCTTAGGAATGATTATCCAGTCTCCTAATTTCTGATAGCGTTGTCTTTGTTCTTCATACCGTGGGAAAACAACAGCTTGCAATGTCGGATAAGCAGATTTTAATTCCACAAGCATGTTATAAAGAACATCCCGGACCTTTTGTTTGAAGTCTTGAGTGTAATATGCAGCGTATTTTTCCTCTGGCCTCAGAACAATTATTGGATCTTGAAGGTCTAAGCCCAAATCATGAATTACCTGGCTATCTGGCTGAAAGCTTTTGGTCCATGAAACTTCATCAACCCCATTGTAGCGAACAACTTTTTCTCCTTGCTCCTCAGGATCTTTGAGGGTAGGAAAAAGAGTCGGATCGATACAGGCAGGAAGCACTATCGCAGAAGAAAGCGGAAACGCTAATCTCGCCACAGCTTTCGCATGAGGGGTGTCGTTAAAACTAATAGAGGGGATTCCAAGGCCAAAGGCAGTTCTTGTTCCTTCGGGGCTACTGAAACTAATTAGAAGATCAGGATCAAAATCATCGAGAACATTCACGAGTCCGATAATTCTTTCCGAATATGCAAGAAGCTTCTCCCTCAAATCCCCTCCTCCATGTTTACCAACAACAACTGGCTGCTTCCCCAGTCGCTGGATGGTGCTAACACTATACTCGTAATTTCTAGTTGTGATTATTGTTTTCCAGCCCTTCGCTTCCAAGTATCTGCTCAAGGCAACCATAAGCCGACCTTGCTTTGGTGTCAATGCGTCCAACCAAGCTCTCATAGAGTCTTCAAATTGCCCTTGAAAGCAAAGGTATTTTGTATTTCCCCCCGCTACCAACTTAGCGTAAATCGCAAATCCTTTTGAACAAAGTGTCTAATATCAAAATATGGAATCCATCAAGGCGTTTATGCCCACAGAGAAGGAAAAGAACGCATTTATTTCTTCAGCGATAATCTTGTTGCTGGCATTAGTTGTTGAAATTGTATTCTTTGTTGTGCTTCAGGAAAAAGATGTCAAGACAAAGGGAATCATCATTGTGATTGTTGCCCTCTTGAGCCCCATCGCTGGACTTTACGTATGGAACAAATACGTTCCCAGATATTCTCCCCCTGTGATTAATTTTCTCGTTACAAATTTCCTTGGAAGGCGCCTAGTAGGAGGCGGGAGCTTTGCATATTACGAGTATAAACCACCAGAGGAAAAAGAGACATTCCTACGTCCCGTGTTTAGGCTCATTTCAGTGATCATAGCCTATCTAGGAATGACCGTAACTATTGCAAAAATGATTTTTCAACTGCCATTCGCTAGTTTTGACCCAAAATCTCCCTTGGCATCATGGCCGGCACTAATCGTCTGGATATTTCTCATGCTACTGGTTCCAATCTTACTGACCCCAGTCATTCCTATAACTTGGGGACTTGAAGATGCAAAAGCCAAAATCTGGAATTCAGGAAAGAAGACCAATTGGCTTGTTAGCGATAAGTATCGCATGAGATTCAACAGCTTTATTACAGCGAGTGCAATACTAGCGGGAGCAGGATTAGGAGATCAAGGACTTGTTGATAACTTGCTACTCTTTGTAAAAATCATTTATGTTGCGTTTCTAATGGTTATTCTTCCCAATGCTGTCATCGTCTTCAGTTATTATTTGCTCTTCCATCGAACGCTACTCTCAATAACTCAGGAGGCAGCTCCTCTTCCAGTTTATGAGACAAAACTGATTCAGATGGAGACCTTAGAGACAACTCCCATAATGACTGGCCAAGAACTGGAAATCGAAGCACAATCAGAAGAAACGGAATCACCCATAGAAGAGAATGCTGAAACAGAGAACCTCGCAGAAGAAATTTCAGAAGCAACCTTGAAAAACCAGAGTGAACATGAAGCGGAAACGAGCTCCGAGACCTCTTCTGAGGAAAACACTGAAACAAAAAACGATGAGGACAATGATGCTTGAATAGGGCCAGAACAAAAAAGAGGCGTTATTAATCCCAGGATAACTGTCCACTTCCACGGGATGGCCAATTATTCAGCAGAAAACAAGAAGGTATGGAAAGAAAACAATCTGAGTTGTTTTCTGTAAGCGCTTAACAGATGAACTGTTGAGAGCTACATTCCTCTTATATCGACGGGCTGATAATATTTCGGCCATGCTGGCTTGTTTTGAAGTATTTCCTCAATTCTTTCGAGAATCGAGGAATCTAGTTTTACGTCAATCGCACCAACATTGCTGAGCACGTGTTCGGGTTTTGTTGCGCCGGTAATGGGGCTAGTGATTTCTGGGTTCCTCAGAATCCAAGCTAGTGCGAGCTGAGACATGGTAATATCGAGCTCCTTTGCGATATCTGTTAGTTTGCGCACTTTTTCGATGACCTCGGGGGTTAGTTCCTTCTTCATCCATTCTCGTGTCGCAGCACGACTGTCTTCAGGGATTCCTTCGTTATATTTTCCAGTCAGAATACCCCCTGCTAGCGGGCTCCATGGAACAATGCCAATTCCTCGATATCGAGCTGTGTCAAAGACTTCTAGTTCGATCGTACGCACTAGCATGTTGTATGGTGGTTGTTCAACGACTGGAGGAATCGCACCGTATTCTCTGGCGATTGAGTAGGCTCTTTCAATTTGCATGGCTGACCATACACTGGTTCCCCAATACATGGCCTTTCCTTCTTCAATTACGTCCGTAAACGCTAGAACGGTTTCCTCGAGAGGGGTGGAATAATCAAAACGGTGGGCAAAATAAATATCAATATAGTCCATCTGTAGCCTCTGCAGAGTTTTGTCAATTGATTCCAAAATGTGCTTTCTGCTGAGACCTCGATTGTTGATGTTTTCTGTCATTGGCCAAAAGACCTTACTAGAAATAACGAAATCGCTTCGTTCATAATCCCTCATGAATTCGCCTACTACTTCTTCGGCTTTTCCTTTGGCGTAAATGTCTGCTACATCAATAAAATTAATCCCTTGTTCTACTGCTGTCTTCAGGCAGGTAAAACTCTGTTCACGCTCTAAGTCACCACCATAGGTGAGCCAGGCTCCTATGCCTATTTCGCTTAGCATTAGGCCAGTTTTTCCCATAGATCGAAATTTCATGAACGGAATCTCGAATGCTCATTTAATAAAACCAGCGGATTAGGAAGTGACTAAGGCACTTTTTTCCCATGTCGTTTTAAAGCCAAACAGTTAAAAAAACAGCTCTTGTTTTGAAATTCGGATTTTCTACACCACATTTAAAGAATACTTGGTTTTCGACAACGAGATATTCATATTGACAATCTCAGAAAAAAGTTCAATCAAATGACTAGATGTTTCACAATAGAACGTTGAATGAAAGAGTGGTTCAAAATACTAGTAAACTTAATATTACAAAGGGATATGGGGAGTTTGTGTTGAAAACCATTGGTTTTCCGCGAATGGCGATCACGCCTGGCTTTCGAAGAGAGTATCCCCCCTGGTTCGTTAAGAACTTAGCAAGGGTCGTTCAAGGCGAGATTCTCGTAGCGGAAGGATATGGGTCTGACCAAGGGTATGCCCTAGGCGACTACTCAGCTGAAAATGTTAGAATCGTATCGCAAAAAGAAGCGTTCACAGACGCAGACATCGTTGTGTGCTTAACCGCACCTGAGGAAAGTGAGTGGAAACTCTTGAAAAAAGGACAAACCCTTGTAT
>JALTMP010000346.1:0-6652 GCA_027001645.1 Candidatus Heimdallarchaeota archaeon | reverse complement strand
CTTCTTGCACTACGAAACTCATCCGAGACGAACACTTCACTTGTACCAAAAGGGGGTTAATACCATTTCACTAGATAGCATCAAGGACGATCGAAACTTGCGATTGGTAGAGGATTTGCGAGGAACGGCATATAACTCGGTCAGAGCAGCAGTATTAGAGCTTCGAAAGCAAGTCGGAGAAAAAAAATGGTTTGACCCAGATCGCGAACCATTTCACTTTGTTGTAATAGGGGCAGGGACTGTTGGGATCTGGGCAGTACAGGCACTTACGAGAATGGGAAATATCGGCTTGAAAGAGGAGCTTATCCAGCAGGGGGGAAATCCTAAAACCATTGTTACGCCACTAGAAATTTACGAAACCAAAGACGAGAAATTTATGAATGAACAAATCCTCCCCTACACAGACATCCTAGTTGATGCAACTTTTAGACCGAAGTCAGCAAGCTCGAAGCACATCATTTCTGCGGAACAAATTGAGTTGCTACCAGAGCATTCAGTGATCTGTGATACAGCTGCAGACAAGTATGACGTTAGGTCGAATCCTCCCATCGTGAAGGGAATACAGGGAATCCCAACAGGGACGGTTGATAAGTATGTGTTTTATCCCAATGATTCTGAATGGGAAGATCCCAAGCTAGTTCCAGAACCGTTTCAGTTAGACATGAAACAAAGGCGAACAACAGTGAGTTCGTATTCTTGGCCCTCATATGGGAGCACGAGAGACCGAGCAGTAAACATGGAGCACTATGCCAGGCAGATTTATCCTTTTTTAGAGTTCCTTGTAACCAGAGGCATAGAAGGAGTAAAACAACCCGGAAAGGCTACAGCATCTTTAATCAATGATGCAATCTACTATGCGCTAAATCCTTTTGCTATTGGGAATCCTCCTTCAACAGAAGAAAAAATTCCAGCCAGATAAGCGTGAGTAAAACGCTAAGAATCGTTCTTGATTTGAAAAAATGATAGAAGACAAAAGGGCAAAAAAATTGTCTGTTTCTTAGGTCTTTCAAAGAAGGGGACGGAATTTGTATCCGTAATAGACGATCCCTTCATCTCCTATGGCATAGTATTTTCTAAATGCTAATTCTAGTGGCATACCTTCTTGGATTTGCTCTTCTGCAACATCTACAATCGAAGCACTAATTTTGATGCCTTCTTCGAGTTCGACGATCCCTACATAATAAGGTCCCATGTATTCGAATTCTGCTGCGGGCTTCTCAACTTTAGTGAATGCAACTAGTCGACCCTTGCCTGAGAGGTCCATGCGAATTAGTTCGTCATTGTTGCAAATGGGGCAAACTCTTTTTGGTGGGAAGTAAGTTTTCTCACATTTTGCGCACTTCGTCGCTTCTAATCTGAAGCGAGGTGCTTCCAGTCTCCAATAATCTGCAATACTCATTTAGATCACCTTTCATGCTGTTCCAAACACATGAACAAGAGATGTTCCTCCGGTTCCAGCAAGTGCTTGAGTAACACCAATCTTCGCATCTGAGATTTGGCGTTCCCCGGCTAAGCCAAGAAGCTGTTCGTATATTTCAACAACTTGAGCGATTCCGGCTGCCCCGAAAGGATAACCTCGAGCCTTCATTCCTCCAGAAGTGTTAATTGGTTGGTCCCCGTCTTTCTTGGTTCGGCCATCCTCTGTTGCGGGGCCAGATTCTCCCGGCTTGAAAATGCCCATTTCTTCCAAGGCAATAAGCTCAGCAATTGTGTAAGAATCATGTACTTCAGCAACATCTATGTCAGCAGGAGAAATACCAGCCATGTCATAGGCTTGTTTAGCCGCTTGTCTGATTGCCGGAATGGAATAGAGGTTTTCTCTTTCAGCAATTCGCAACTTGCCATGAGCAAGGCCCGTTCCCTTGACATGAATGTATTGATCAGTAAAGGACTTGGCCCTCTCCTCAGTAGTCAACAATACAGCAGCAGCACCGTCCGCAGCGGCACACGTGTCAAAAAGAGTTAAAGGCGAGGCTAGTGCGGGAGCTCGCAGAATAGTCTCAATGCGGAGCTTACTCTTAAACTGAGCATAGGGATTGAATGTGGCGTTGTAGTGATTCTTCACAGCCACACTTGCGATCTGTTCCCTGGTAGTCCCGAATTTTGACATGTGGCTTTTCGCAATCATTGCCCATGAAGACGCAAGAGTCAGGCCGATGTCTGCCTCCCACCTTGAATCCATATTCACATGATTGACAACGGAGAGAAGCTCTGGGAGCTTGACAATATCGGTTACCTTTTCGAGGCCAAGAACAAGAACTGCCTCATGCATTCCACTTTTGACTAAAGAATAAGCAGCCCTTAGTGCAGCTTGACCACTGGCCTCTCCTGCTTCGACTGTAAAGGATGCAGCGTTAAGATTGTTTTCTCCAGCAATTAGGGCTCCAAGATTTCCTTGATTAGTAAAGGACATGGAAGCCATTGAACCAACGACAAGCCCATCGATAGATGATCGTTCTATGTCTGTTTTTCTAAAAATGTCTCTTATCACTTCACTTGCTAAATCGCGAATATCGCGATCATAATGATCCGTAAACGGAGTCATTGCTGCTGAAGCTACAACTACATTATTCATGAAACATCACTTTGATAAAATCTCCATCTTATCTATGAAATAAGAACAGCCCGTACTATTTTATTCGGATTTTTCCGCGATACCGGGCATAAGTAGCGTAGTCAATGAATCGTTTTCGATTGATGAACGTGTCCACGGGAACGCCATGTTGCCTGGCCTCGTCGATGAGGTCAGTGACTACAAAACTGAAAGCATCACTACCGGCCCCACTTCCGTAGCTAACTAGGAGAATTCTTTCTCCGGGCTTCGCAAGGTCTAATTGTCTGGCCAAACCAACAATGCTGGCTCCGCTGTATGTATTTCCAACATACTTCACTGCAAGAGCGTCCTCGATTTTCTCGGAAGGAATACCCAATGCTCGTGCGGCATTAAGAGGGAATTTTCCGTTAGGTTGGTGGAAAGTAACTCGATCAAAATCGTCTATTGAGAGACCTAATTGTTCCATGAGGCCTTTTGCGGCACTGATCACATGGCGGAAATAAGCCGGGGCTCCGGTAAATCGACTTCCATGACTGGGATACGATGCGCCTTCTCTTCGCCAAAAGTCAGGAGTGTCCGTTGTGAAACTGTACGTTCCTTCGAGTTCCGCCACAATATTATCTTTCCCGATAACGAATGCGGCCCCTCCTGCTCCAGCAGTATATTCTAGAGCATCTCCGGGACGACCTTGAGAAGTATCGGTGCCAATGGCTAGCCCGGCCTCGATCTGGCCAGCGCCAACCATGCCAAAAACCATCTGCATACCAGCAGTTCCGGCTTTGCATGCGAATTCAAGGTCAGCGGCTGTCAGATGAGGAGTAGCGCCAATTGCTTCTGCGACATGAACTGCGCTTGGATAGACTGCAAAAGGATGGGATTCTGATCCCACGTAAACCGCGCCGATAGATGAAGGGGAAAAACCAGACATTCTAAGCGCTATCCTAGCGGCTTCTACAGAAATCGTAATTGTATCTTCGTCCAGAGAAGGAACAGATTTTTCAAAAACATTAATAGAACGGCTAACTCTAACTCCGTCTTCGCCCCATACACGGGCTATTTCCTCAACTGAGATTCTGTTCATGGGGATGTATACTCCATACCCTGCAATACCAGTTTGCACATTTATCACCTGATCTTATCGCGCGGAGGATCAAATGTGGGATTCTCCAACGATGAGGTTCATAATTCCTTTTAAAACCATATCTTTTTCACGATAAAACTCTATATTCGGGAGTGAAAAAACTAGAAACGAATGGGAAATATTTTGCGAAAGAAAAGATAAAGAAAAGCGCTTAATCCTTCCTTTGAGCAAGGTGACGATCAAGGAGGAAAAGATGACTCGGGGAATCAGGAGCCTGCTTGATATGATGGATTATCTCTCTAACCGATGCTTCTTCTTCGACTTGCTCAGTAACAAACCATTGTAAGAACGCTTCTGTTGCATAGTCTCCCTCTTCCCGAGCCATTTTTACAAGATCATTTATATGGCTTGTAATTTTCATTTCGTGACTAAGAGCTGCTTCAAAAGCGGCAAGAGGCGAATCCCAATCGGATGGAGGTTTTTCAACGGCATCCCACTCTGGAACACCATCTCTTTCGAAAATGTAGTGATAAAATTTCATGGCGTGCTCGAATTCCTCCTTAGCTTGGACATCCATCCAGTGTGCAAAGCCGTTCCAGTTCTGCTTCCTGAAATAGACTGCCAGCCCCATATACAAGTAGCTCGAATAGAATTCCCGATTCATTTGTCTGTTTAGTTCTGCTAACACTTTCTCGCTCAACATCTTCATACCTCCGGTTCAGTTCAGACTATACTATATTGGTTCGTGAATTTATCTTATTCCCCTAAGTAACAAGCATTTGATACCATGGGTTCAGCAGAGAATGGTAACAAATTCACTGGCTGGTCTTCACATTAGGAATAAAGACCGTTTTTACATCTGGCATAACGAGAGAGTGGATGTTCTCGTCCCTACTTGCGACCAGACCATAGCCGAGGCTCAGATCGGTTAAGATCACGTCATGGGGTGAGAGAATTTCTCCTTTTCTGAATAGAGTCACAGATCCGGACATTAGCTCCACAAGCTTAGCACCAACTGCAAAGTCGTAGGTCTTAAGCAGAGTTCGCACATCAACATATGCACTCAATGCACCAAGCGCCACATATGTTAGTTCTAGAGCAGCAGAGCCAAGACACCGTATCATGGCTCTCTTTTCAAACTCGAACACAACCCCATACATTTCGGATTGGTACGTGTAGAGACTGATGGCGGGTGAAGATCCATTGTCATCGATTTTCCTTAAAGGATGGCTATCTTCAAATGCTTCCCCATCTCTCAGGCCATACATTTTGTTTCTCCAAAAATCATAAACAATCCCGTATTCGAGGTCGGCAAAAGAAGCGTGATCAAAATGATCATATGGTATGATGGCTGCAGAAACTACGCTAAAAGGAATTGAGCGTTTGTAGTTTGAGGAGCCATCCAGCGGGTCAAGTACGATGATAACATCATTGTTGGTTCCTTGCTTCTTGAGAGGGATTTCTCCTCTTTCTTCGCTTAGCACTAACCCTGATACCCCCACTGTATTTAGGGTGTGAACGAATTCATCTTCCGCTAACAAGTCGATTTGCAGCGATTTGTGCCCACCAATGTTTTTTTCCTTGTATTCAAAGATGCTAGGATCGCCAGAGGCATGCTTCTCCTTTAAGAATTGTCCTGTCCTGTAGACAGCTTTCTTGATCTTTTCAAAGGTTACAAAGTCAACTTGACCCATGTTTTATCTGGATAGAACTCTGACGTCTCTTCTTTAGCTGTTGTGGTCTTTATAAATTTTCGCACTTATGTAAACTCGAACAACAATAATGGTGTGCAACATTGCACAACATTAATTAACCCCAACAACATACATAGTCATGATGAGTAAACAAGCTTTCACACAAGTCAAGAGCAGGATCAGGGTCCCAAAATCAGCAAAACCAATACTTTATCTATTAAACGAGCACGGAGTATTAACTCAAAAAGAGATCTTAAGCATGATTAATCTGCCCGCAAAAACCGCTCGATACGCAATCAAGCGCCTAAAAGAGGAAGGGATCATAGTATCAGTCCCCGATCTAATGGATATGAGAAGTCAGAAATATCGAATTTCCACTGAGATTCAAAACTTGGAAGAGTTTGAGGTCCTAATTCGAGATGCTATCGAGTATTCTATGATCAACCAGGACAGATTATTCAAGCCACAGATTTCTTAAATTCCCAAAAGCATTGAGACAAGGAAATTCATGAAACAGATTAGGTGAAACCATGGCGTCACTATTCGGCACTGAAGATGAATGTCAGCAAACGGTAATTAAACGCACAATTCTTAGCCATTTAACCAGATCTACTTGGGGACTTACCATTGAGGAAATCAGTGAACAGACAGGGTACCACCGTAACACAGTCTCAAAATACTTAATGATTCTCGAAGCCATGGGATTAGTAGATTACAAAACTTATGGGAAAACCAAAGTTTGGTTCCCTAGCCATTCAACACTTGAATTGAGAGCAAAAATGCCCCAAATCGTTTTAGAAGCCGTTGGTAAGGGCTTGCACAAACTTGCAAGAAAAGATTCTTTAGAATTGGTTTATAACATTGCCAGAGAAGTTTCCTTAGAATCCACCAAGGAATTAAAGAAATATTTTGCGGGTGAACAGTTCAAACTGTCCTTTGTTCTGGGTCATCTCTCCGATTATCACCCTATCCTAATGGGGAATCTGAAAATCAAGTCAGAAAAGAAAGGAGAAAATTGGGTCATTTATGCGAAAGGATGCTACTGCCACCAAGATCCCCAATTCCCCGAAGGATGCATGCTCACGGCGGGTGGGGTTGCGGGAATCATTGAAGCATTATTAGAAGCTCCAGTGAAAGTTGAAAAAATCGCGAATATTGATATGGATGAGATCTTGGCAAATGGATGCCAATTTAAAATAGTAATTCCCCCAAAACTTGTCTCCGCTTAGGATTTTTCTCACTTTTCAAACCTTTATATCACTGAAGCACCAAGTGTATTTCATGCGACGAGGATTCGCAGTCACTCTGTGCACTAGTGTATTG
>JALTMP010000345.1:2143-2760 GCA_027001645.1 Candidatus Heimdallarchaeota archaeon | reverse complement strand
TTGTAAAGCAATGGAAACGGTCCAAACTCTGGATAAAATGGAAACAGTATTGAGAGAACAATCAGTGCTTTTGCATCAGCTCCACCGTAAAATCCGAGATAGTAAAAAGCCAGTGCAATTCCCGAAACAAAGAAAAGCTGGAAAAGAGCAAGCATAAGTTCCAAGTTAGAGTGAGGAATGAACACCACCTCGTAAAGAGTGAATGGAGTCAGTACAAGCAGAAAGAGCTTCCAAATACTATTCGGCACTATTCTGCTTCTCAGATCCAGTCTGCTTGCCCACAAAAGAAAAATCAGTCCAATGAGAAATTTAATGAAAACTACCATTTCCATAAAAATCAACCAGGTCTGAGATTAAAGCACTTGCCGTTTCCTTTTCTCCCGCTCCTCTTCCAATGACAAAGACTTCTCCTGCCAGATCTGTCTCAATCAGCACAGCATTTAAAGTGCCATATACTGCCAAAGGATTTGTGAGCTTTACAAGCCTTGGAGAGACATCGAGATTCCCATTTTCATCTGCTTCAGCTATAAGCCGTATTGTATATCCTTTTTCAACTGCAATCTCAAAAGCTTCAGGGGTTATTCTTGTAATACCTCTGATATCCACATCATCAAATT
>JALTMP010000345.1:0-2133 GCA_027001645.1 Candidatus Heimdallarchaeota archaeon | reverse complement strand
CTGAATTTGCGAGTATGACAAGCTTTGCACCTGCATCCACTCCCTCAACATCGTAGCTCGGATCAGCCTCAGCAATACCGAGTTCCTGAGCCTCACTGAGAATTTGCGGGTAGGGTGCCTTTTCCTTTTCCATTCTGGATAGTATGTAATTGGTAGTTCCGTTCAGGATCCCTCTTATCCTTTTGATTCTATTTCCGGCAAGCTCATCCCTTATCATCTTGACAACAGGCATCGCTCCACCCACAGTTGCCTCAAATCCAACTCTTGCATCGTGTCTTTCAGCAAGCATCATTATCTCGCGATATGCAACAACCAGTGGTCCCTTGTTGGAGGTTATCACATCCTTCCCTGAAGCAAGAGCCTTTTTTATGTAGCTCAGCCCCGGCTCTCCAGAAAAAACATCTGTTGGAGTCGTCTCAACAAGGACATCAAAATCTCCCAGCTCAATTATCTCTTCAGCATTTCTGGTTTCCGGGAGTCTTCCCATTTCAAGCTTGTATTTGAGAGCATCATCTATCTTGAAATCCCCTGTAATTGAGCTTTTTGAGTCGCATATGGCTGTTACTCTGAATTTTCCAATTTTCTTCTCGATTATGTCCCTGTTATCAATGAGAGCTCTTGTAAATCCTCTACCAACAGTCCCAAAACCGATCAATGCTATTTCCATCATGATGACTCCTCGTTCAAAGGCTCTATAACCAGAATATCCTTTCTTTCACATATCTCTCTCAGAATTTCTCTTGCTTTGCTGAGCTCTTCCTTTCCCCTTGCAGAGATGGTAACAATTGCTGTTGATGGCTCATTCACCTTTGGCATTGTGATGTGAATCTCAACCACTTCAGCAAAACCGGTCTCATCAATTCTGTTGACTGTGTCGCTGAGATCGGTGTGTATGATGTGGCCAATAAGCAGAAAGCTTTCTGTATAGAGCATTCTCACCTCATTTATGCTTCGGATATGTACCCCAGACTCTTTGATTCTGTTCAGGAGGGTTTCAACTTTATCGGTATCTATGTCTATGACAAATTCAACGGGAACTCTCTTCAATGGTGAGACCTTGTGCCTGTCGTGAACCACGCTTATGACATTCCCGCCAATCTTTGATATTGGTTCTATCACCTTGAGGAGCTGACCAGGTTTATCTTCAAGCTCGACTATAAGCGTGAACCTCATCCTCAATCACTTGTAGATCTCAACACCCTCCTTTTCGGTCCTCTCTCTAAATTTCTCCATCAGAAGCTTTGTTGTCTCTCCTGGTTTTCCATTTCCGACCTTTCTGCCGTCTATAACTGTCACGGGGGCTATCTCTGCTGCTGTACCAGTAACAAATATTTCATCTGCTGAGTACAGATCAAACAACCCTATGTTCGTCTCCCTGAATGGAAGATTGAGTTCCTGAATAATTTCAAGGACGACCATCCTTGTGATGCCCTTCAAATTGTTGAGAGTTGGAGGAGTGAAGATTTTGTTATTTTTTACAACAAAAATGTTGTCTCCACTTCCCTCAGATATGTATCCGTTATGATCAAGGAAGATGGCCTCATCACCTCCTTTTGCATTTGCCTCTATTTTTGCAAGAATGTTGTTGAGATAATTCAGAGATTTTATGTTTGGTGGAAGAGCGTCAATTGGATTTCTTCTAACAGCAACAGTAATGGCGGTGAGCCCTTTTTCATACAGATCACCATAAAGCTTCCCCCATGGCTTTGTTATAATTATAATATTCGGGTTCTTGCATTTTTTAGGGTCCAAGCCAAGGTCTCCAACACCCCTTGTAACAATGGGTCTAATGTATGCATCCTTCAGATTGTTCCTCCTTAGAGTTTCAAGAACTGCTTCGGCAAATTCCTCTTTTGAAATCGGTATTTGAAGATCTATAACTCTTGCACAGTCATAAAGTCTGTCTATGTGTTCATACAGTCTGAAAACCTTACCATTGTAAGCTCTTATACCCTCAAATACTCCATCACCATAAAGAAAACCTCTGTCAAACACGCTTATTCTCGCTTCACTCTCTGGAACAAATTTGCCGTTAATGTAAACCAGCAACTCCTCCATTTTAACCCCCGCTTACCCTGTCATGATCTATCAAATAAATGTTTCGTATAATTCTTCAATTCGAAAGTATTATCA
>JALTMP010000344.1 GCA_027001645.1 Candidatus Heimdallarchaeota archaeon | reverse complement strand
GCCCGTTGATTTATGAACTCGGTGATGCTTGTCAGCATAATAGGACAAGAAAGTGGTCTTGCCCGTTCCGGAAGGCCCGACAACCAAATAATTAAAACAATGATCCAAAAACCTCATCAAAACTCACCAAGGGCCCAATTTGCTGATTTTTTCACAGGGTTTCGCGCAATGATATAGTTGCAAATCGACAATAGCTTGCTCGACACAAACTGCAGAACGCCACGAATAAAATTCGCTGTCTCCGAAATCATCAGTCTCTCATCGGAAGTGAGGTATTGATGCCAGCTGGCCAAATCCGAGAGAAGCTTTGAAGAATCAACAAGAAGAATGAACTCTTTCAGTAGGGAAGGATCTTGGGGGCGAAGAACCAAAAGACTACCCTGGTGTCTTGTAACCACACCATTAATGAGGAAACCAGAAACCCTCTGCGCGTGAAACATGCTCTCCGTGAAGTCATTGCTGTTGAATATTTGACTTGCAAGAACTTGAACATTGTAAAAAAAGTCCTTGCTAAGAAGCTTGAATCTTGCATTATCTTTGTTGGGAGATTCTATACGAAACGTCATATGGTTCGCTTCACGATCAAAAGAAAGCTCAGTATCATCATTCACATAGGTGGCCTTGATGAATCCTGCTGGATCCACCTTATTCCATGCATCTAGCAAATATTCCGCTTTCGTTCGCAACTCTCCTAATTGTTCTCTCAAAATTGGAGAAAAATTCACCAATTCCTCTATTGAGTCAATTATTCTCCTAATGATCGAAAGGGCTTCCCTTGTTGTTTCCAAGCGAAGCTTCTGCCACACATCCCAGGGCAAAGTCTCTAGAATTGCTCCATTGGTCATGATGCCTCGAATCCTAACCTCGTCCATACTGATCTCTCTGTCAGCCTTGAGAAAGTAAAGAGGAATCGGACGAGAAGAAAGCCTTGGAAGATCACCATTACCATAATACAGTAACTCCAGCTGATGTACCAGCTCTGAGATAAGCTTCGACTCATCGGCGAGCTTTCCAGCTTCAAACAAGACCCTTTGCACAACGCTCCAAATATCGTCTTGGTCATAGCTAGACAATATCATGCCTATGGCTGCGCTTGCACGTTCCCACTTGTCCCGAGTAAAATAATCAGTGACAACCCAGGAAAAATCCTTTCGATCCGGGTCTTTTTCTCTCATTGATCTGTCTCTCCTAACTGCTTGAGTTTTCGTCTCACAATTGCATAACGGCTACTGTAATTATGGCCTCCAACAGAACTAGCAATAAGGAACCAAATGAGCATTGATAGGCTCATGGCAACCCCTCCCCAAAACATCTCCATGGCTAAGGAGAAAAGAATCACCAGTTCCATGATGAATACACGGCGGGTCCAGAGCAGAATTCCACGTGAATTTAGAACCAAGGAAATCAGGAAGGTGACGAATAGCGAGCCGAAAATCACAATAACATGCACAACAAAGATGTCGTTCTCGATAGATTCGAGATTAAAGGAACTCCCCTTCTTTGTTATGTTAACATAGTTGGTCAATAATAACCAGAAGGAAATGATGTTTGAAAAGAACAAGACGAGCAATAATTGAGAAGTCAGTTTATGAGATTTGAGAATCTCGTAATCACTGGGATCCCTAGCATACTCGCTATAAGAAATGATTTGCCTTTCATTGTTGTCGGTAGGAACAAAGCCGGCGCAATCTACGAGCTGTTCGTTGTTAACGGCAGCAAGAAGAAAGCTTGTAGGGAATAACATTGGGGAATTGGATGCACACATGGTTTGACGCCAATTCTTACAACTCGAACAAATAGAGTCATGGTCTTTATCCATAGACATCTTTCCTCACCACCTCTTTTTGGCTAGTTCTATGTTCTAAGAGCTCAACCTCTGTTGCGGTTTGATAGGCTTTCATCCCAATCAGTGCTTTCTCAACAGCAGAAGACGCAGAAGCAGAAAGACTGGGGCCGATCACTTCATAGACAGCCCAGAGCTTTTCAAGCAAAGCCGCAAGGATATCCTTATTCAATTCTGCATCAAGATTCTTCTCGGTTGGAGACAATACTGATGGATCAATATCCATGGTAAGGTATTTCATCATGCGGCTGATAGAAGCAGCAGCGCGATGGTCAAGCTCAGAAATTTTAGGCCCAATAATTTGAAAAACTGCAACGATTCTACTCGCGTCTTCTTGTGGAATCCGTTGAAGACGATATATGTCTGTGAGCAAATTGTCAACTCGCTCCACTTCTTTCTGTGGTTGCCTTAAAAGATCAACAATCGCATCCTTAAGTTCCATCCTTACCACCTTCCTCGGAACCAATCCCAGAATAATCTAAAGACAAGATATGCGAAAACAAAAGTCAATGCCCAGGCATACCAAGGAAATTCACTAATGCTGACTGCGATGACGAAGCGGGGAAAGCTTCGAGCCAAGAATCTCATGACTGCCCAGAACACAATGGCGACGCTGAATATCAAGATCCCACGCGTAATGTCCGGGTGGTGGCGGCTGAATTCTGAGGTTTTCGCCTTTGTGATGACTGGTGTTTCGGCATCGAGAATCCCCTGGCGGTATGCTCGCTTCTCAATCATTTTCATTCGCAAATCTGCGCGAGCAATAGTCTCCTTTTGGTCAGAAATGATTTTCTCAGCCTGAATTCTTTGCTCCCTTTCCGCCTCGTAATCTGCTTCTTTCTTCTCAACTAAACCTAGTAGGGCAGCATTGAATTCTTCTGTTAATCTGAGCGGAAATTGATCCGCTAGACGAATCTT
>JALTMP010000343.1 GCA_027001645.1 Candidatus Heimdallarchaeota archaeon | reverse complement strand
GCCATTGGGGGATGGAGAGTCCAACGTATTGGAACGTGCAGGCATTGTTTCTTTCGAGAGCGTCGGAGAAAAGGAAGTGATCAGGGGAGAAGAAGATGAATGTTGAATTGGTAATTGAAGAGATAAAACTACTTTGGAGGTCTTCTTTGGAGAAAAAGAGGTATTCATAGCCGAGGATTTGATAGGATGGTAAGGGGGCCTTTTTCGGCGAGGGGTTGCGTGTTATTTTTCGTCTAATGATTCCGATGGCTTTTGCCAGAGCCTCGCCGATGTTTTCGTGGCTTTGACACTCGATGCAGACACTGTCGTTTTCGTTTTCTTTGGGAGTGTCGCAGACTCCGCATTTTGCTCGATTTATCAAGTCCGTGCTGGGTGTGAAGAGGCGTTCCCAGTTTTCCTGGTTCCAAGTCTTGTTGCCTGAGGCATCGAGGGTTATGAGGAGGTCATAGAATGGCTGGGTTTTTCTTTTCATTAATGCGTTTCCAAGTTTTGTTTCGAGTTTGTGATAATCTATTAGGTCTTCGTTGGTGGCTGTAACCCAAGTGATAGTAACGCCAAGGTCATCATTGAATCTTTCGAGGATTTCTTGCGAAATCGTGATGATAGCGTCCTTTAATCTTTGCTGGGTCTTTGGGGTGTTAGGGGCCAGAATTGTGAAATTTCCCCCTGCGTTAGTAATAATGCTAGTAACACCAAGCTCGAGGGAATCCAGGAGGAAAGTTACCACGGCATCTCCTAAGAGCTGAACCGTGAAGGACCTCCCGCGTAACCGTTTACTAGTTGCTTTTCGAACTGCTTGCGGGTTTTTTGTTTTGAAAATGAAGTGTTGAATCTTGTTAAGATCTCCTCTTATGACGAGGTATTTTGGTTCTTTCATAGCATCGGTGCTTTGCTGTTCGGAAGCGGGCACGTGGTGCTGGTATTCCGCACTGCTTCGGGCGATGGCAGCCGCAGTTGTTGAGTGGTGGTATAGACTGACTGTTGGTCTTGTTAGGTAGCCTGCGCTAAGAACGTTGAAGCAGTGTTTTCTAAAAATGGCTTCGACAGTTGTGATCCAAGCATTGTAGGAGAGGTTTGGCGGGAGTTTTTTCAGATCTGAAACGAATGTAGCCCATGTTTTTCCCGAGAGCTTGATAATTTGGCTTTTTTCGACTTTGTCGCGAGGGAAGGCAAAATCGAGAGAGCTTGATTGAGGTAGTGGCAAGTAATATTTGGGCACTGGTTTTTTGGAAGGCAGCAGTATTCCGCTTTCGTCAGGATCCATGGTAATGAGTGAAAAGGCAGACTGCAAGGCACGATTAGGATCGGTTTCTTCGTCTTTTTCACGGTCCATTGCTGCGGAAACGTGATCTGCGGTTCTCACGATGCTTAGACCGATGACTTTTTCTCCCTTATCATGGTGGTGGTGTGCGAGCTTTTCGATATGTTCTTTGTTGAGATCTTTTGGAAAATGGACGCTCTGGATAAGTTCAGCCGATAGTTCTTGATGTTTTCTTGTTGGTTTTTCCATGGTATGTTGTTTAAATTTCCCAATGTCGTGGAAGAGTGTTCCAATTTCAATTATTCGGAAATCATTCAGAGGAGGAAGTTCAGTGGAAGTTGTCATTTTTATTTGCTCCTTTGTTTATGGGGAATTATTGCGGTTTGTGTGGAGTAACGGATACCTTAATCATGCCAAAGCCTTGATCTTTTTGTAATCCCACACCAATAGTTTCTAGAATGGCAAGTTTGACGGGGAGATGAGGACAGCTATCTGTAAGGTATTGGATTTCTCCGTAAACCGAGAAGTGTTTGCCTATTCGCGTGCTGTTTATGCGAAGTTTCTGAATGCGGCTTTGAGTTGCGCAACATGTAGATTCTGAAAACTCGCTGTCAGAAAAGCTGATGGTTTCAGTCATTATGGGGTGAGTCTCGGTGAGCAGATCAGGAAGTCTAGGGATTTTTCCGTTTTCCAATTCGGGAGAAATAAAGGGGGTGAGGAAGTGTATTTTTACTAGAATGGTGTCGTGGCTGAGAAGTACTCGCTCAAAGATCCGAAGTTTTTGAAAGGGGCGGTGAAAATTGACGTGGGTAATTTTGAATGGAACACCGTCAAGCGTTATGAAGACGTCATTTTTGTTTAAGAGAAGGGTTTCCACTAGAAATTGGTTGATTTCAGGATTGTGATATTTCAGCTGTGTTTCAAATGTTTGATTTTCAACAATCGAGTTGGTTTTAGCAAATAAGAACTTTGATCCGTTCTTGAGTGGGGACGCAATCAGTGAGCTGAAATCAACAAAGGGGTAGATTTTCGCTAATGAAAGAATTGCTTGCTTGGTGTGAACAGCACTGTTTCCGTGAAGTTCGCCGGATTTCAATGAACGAAGCTCTAGAGATACGAGATAGATATTTTTAAAGAGGTTAGTTCCCTGCGGGATTTCCAATATCATTACGATTCCCTCTCAATCGAGTAATTTGAGTAAGGATGTCTCAGCAAAGACCGTATTTTGGAATCAGCGGAGATTCTTACCCATGTTCACGAACGATAATAGAGCGAAATTAATAAACTTAAGTGAGAAGAATTGTATTTCCACCACGGTTGAGGCATTTTCTCGATTTTTTTGTTAAACTTGTGAGAAGCGTTTCTTGTATCCAAGGATGGCGTGATTAGTGATGGGGGCTCGTGTTTGGTTCATTTTTGATGACCTAATCGCGAGCCGTTGATTTTCACGAGAATGATTTTGTGAGAATGGGGCGAACAAGGTTATTTAGGAGAGATGAGGAGGAAGAATCATAGCATGCATGTCCATTTCATCATTACGGGCAATCAAGCAGTTCCCATAATCAACAGCTATTGGGCCATGATCAAGAAAAAAGGGCTAAAAGCAGAGAGGGTGATTCTTTTTTATCACCAAAGAAACCTCCAGATTGCTGAAAAACTGAAAAAAATCATTTTAACAATAAACAAAGAATATGGGGTTTCATCAGAAGTGTCGATTGTCTTAGTTCCAGAGGATGAGATCCCGAAAATGAAAGAAGTGCTGGGAAGAGAAATCCAGGAATATCAATCAAAAAAGGCTACTTGCAGTTTTAATATTACGGGTGGTTCAAAGTTACTTGCACTTGCATTGATTCAAACGATAAATGAGATTGAGGAGTTACAAGTAGATGCGATTTACTATTTGTTTTTGAAGAACCGGAATTATTTCAACATTCTTTACAGCTTGATTCCGCCAGAGTTTCAAGACTTGGTCGTGATGGGGAAGGGGTTAACATGATGATTACAGAAGACGAGTTAGTCATTGTTTTGAATAATCTTTTCGAAGCGGGAATAACTGATTTAGAACTGTTGTACCCTCCTAAAGAAGCAGCAGTTCTTAACATCGATATTCGAAGAAAGAATTACGAGTGGAAAACGAGCGAAGAGGAGTGGACAGATGTTTTTAAGGAGATTAATTCAACGGTTCTTTTTCCAAGCTATTTGGATTTGAGGAGAATTCCTGCTAAGTTATCCACATCTATAGTGAAGGGATTAGATAAGTTTATAGAAGTACTTGAGAGGGAGGAGAAAATCCCTTACGTTGCTGTTGCAGTTGATACGAATCTTCTCTACAATCTTTTGTTTTCTCGCCATTTTCTCTCGAACTTCTCGCTAGCTTCATTAAAGGAGTTCCTAAGATACGGGAAGATCATAATTTCAGATTTTGTCATGCGAGAGATTAATAGGAATTTGAACGAGGAGAACAAGCATCATATTCAGAAACTCAATAAAAAGCACAAATTGCGTTTTCACCCAAGGCTTACGCTAAGAAGCCGGCGTGCTCGCCTTGCATTTTCGGAATATGTGTTGATTAAGAAGCATGTGATTTCTCCCAAGGTAGAACATGCTCAAGTGAACCAGTTCAAACAAGACGCGGATTCAGCCATCGTTCGGGATGTTGAGGAGTTTAGTGCCAAGAACCGAATCAAAGTTTTCTTCTTATCGGGAGATGAATTGGTTGCGGGTCCATTGGCAGAGGCAGAAAATTTGCCTTCGCAGTATTTAGAATTTCTTCCTCCAAAGAATAACCAAGTTTCGATTGAAGCAATGGGACAATTACTGTACCTGCTTTCTGTGGAGTTAGGAGTGATTGAAGCACGGAAGTTGTTTACATTAAGCATTATTCCTTTGAAAAACAGCACAAGAGATTGGAACGCTAGAAGGATGGAAATAGAAATCTTTGACAAAGAGCTTTTGCAAGTAATTTCCAAAGAGATTAGATTAACGAGGATTATTAGGAAGGCTCTTGGTAAATAAGGACTTATTAGTTTCTTTCAATGTGTTGCGGAATCGGTTTCAGGCTTTGCTGTAGGTAGGTATTCGGTGGTTCAGTTCGTGATAGTCACTTACAAAAACAGCCAAGCCCAGATTCCCCTAACTGCTTTATTTACTCCAAGAGACTAGTCATGGGTACGACCTAGGAAAGGGGGCACCAAGTACCTCACCCCATTTATTGATCGCTTGTAACTGCTTTCCTTCTTTCTCTAATACTCGTGCTTTTTGAGCAATTTGAAATCCGATACGTATGCGGTTGGTTAGACATTCTCTTTGACTTTCCCGTACTTCCAATACAGGACCAACTTTTGCGGGTTCCTCAATTGGTCGATTCACGTATGTTCCCAAGTATTGAAAAGTAATTGCAACCATTTCAGATAGAGGCATGTCGGCCGAAAGCTTGCCTTTTTTTACAAGAGCTAGAATTATCGTTTCTAAATGAAAGGAAAAAAACGAACATGGTTTTTGTTTATTCCATGATTTCATTATTCGGATCAATGGGATGAGTTTTTTATCCATGGTTTCATTTGCTTCTTTCAAGATTTCTTCATTTCTCCTAGGATCGCTTTTCACCCATCGGGAACGATTGTCAATAACCTCTGGGAGTTTATAGACACCGTTTTTCTCGAATGCGGGTACAATATCAATAAATATTGTTTTGCTCCATTGAAGTTCTATGGCATGTGTTTTGGCTTTTGCCTTTCGTTCTGCCCGACTAAACGCCTCTGCAATGTCATGAAGTAGGTCGCGGGGAGAAAGATGCTCAATATCATTGGAGAATACGAATAAAAGATCTATGTCAAGCGATTTTGTGGCAGTTTTCCTCTTGAATGATCCCGATCGGTGGATGTATATTGGGCGGAACTTAGAAGGAATGTTGTTTCTCAGAAATAATTCTAGCTTTCTAATTGCTTTCTTGATTTTTTCTAGATCCTTTTCGTTTGGCTCGATGCTTTCACGGTACTTGTGAAAGGCTTCGTTCACTGTAGAGACCATAATTACCACTATTACTTTGACGCGAAGGTATAGCCCCAGCTTGGCTAAGGAACATACCAACTAGGAGAAAAACGGGACAGCATAAAAAGAATAACGAAGAATGGTAAAAAAGTCTCAAAAAACTAATAAAAAGTGCCGAAATTGAAGACCATTGTGAGAACACGATGTTTTGAAAAACGAAGGCGAGAATGTAGGGGGAAATAGAATTTTTCTCAATGAGTGTTAGTAGGACCCCCCACCCCATCAATCGGGACTCGCTTCTCCTCCCCGTTGTTGTTCAGCAGACGAAATTTTCGTGTCTGGTAACATAACAACAACGTTGATTCCTTATAATTTTGTAGGGTGATAACGGAGGTCAGCAATCGCACGTGGGAAAAAGACAGAGGACTTGGTTAATTTTGTGAGTCGATCGGGGAGGGCTTGCGAATTAAAGGAGGTAGTTTGACACAATTCCAGACGATTCAAGCTTTGGGTAGCTTGACGGGGTTTTTTCGTTTGTGGGGAGGTGGTGGGGGAGTTTCCGTTCCTTTAGTTCTAGAATGTATCTTGCTTCAAAAAGGCTGAATCAACGTGTCTTGTTGAAGATTTGGGCGGAAAAGCCGTGGAACGGGAAGGGGATGGCATCGTTCCATTTTATGATTATTTGATCACTATGATTGAGCCGATAATCTTAGACCCATACCCTGTTCCCCCGTATCCGCCTGGTCCTTTGTAAGGTCGGGGGCATATTGATTGATATCTGAGCCCTTTGGGCTCCTCTCCTCCCTTTCCTTTTTTCTTTTTGTAAGACAAGAACAGTTAGGAACTCAGTGTGTTGATTCTTTGAAATTGTTTTTTGGGGAAGTCATGATTTTTTCTCGGAGAATGGAAAGAACAAAGGGATGAGAAACATTTGCTCTAACAAGATATTGGGTTTTTCCTTTTCCGGGCTTGTATGAAACGAGTCTAAGGTCTAGGAGTTCGGGAAACATGCTTGACCAAAAAGGAGAGAACTCTTTGGTAGACCAGCCGAGTTCTGAAAGCGGGGGCGGGTTTTTTTCTGTTTTAGGGATGGTGTCGTAAATGTCTGCAAGGGTTTCCGCGTGGGGGCAGTTCTCGTTTTTCAGGTATTTTTTTGTGTAAAATTCTCTAACAGTGAATGGTGAGATCCATCCAATAGTTTCTATGTATTGGATGAAGGATTCTTGCTTCATATATGATGTTGTTAACCTCTTTGCCCATGCAAAGCGGCTGCTGAAACTGAGTTCGTGTTCCAAGCAACTTCGGAATGGGGACAGATCCCGGGGGTTTTTCAAGTATGTGAGAATCACAGTTATTAGAAAAGCAAGAACGGCGGCATTCTTTTTGGATAAGCGGGGGGTATATTTTCGGGGATCGTGGTCAGTTAGATGTTGGTCTAGTTGTGGCTCAATAACTAGGCCAGAATAGCGGTCTAGAATGGGTTTGAGGAAAATAGCGTTGTGTTCGGCATTTTTGGCATAAAGATTCACAAGAGTATTCCATTCAGACACCCCTTTTTTTTGGGGGGTTAGAAGTAAATCCCATTGGTTTCGTGTTAAAGCAGTTCGTAAGAGATGGGGGTATAGTTTTGCAGAGGGCAGATCTTGACTCATGGCGTGGGGGTTAAAGGCGTACATGAGGAGGGAGTAAAACCATACCCATTGATGAATGTTCCAGGCTTTTCCGTTAAGGAGGTGTGGGTAGCTCCATTGGAGAAAGCCTCGATACGCATTATACCAGTCAATGACTAGTTCTACTTGTTTTGCAAAGTCTTGATAGGTTTTTTCTGCAGGGGTTTCTAGGTGAAGAGAATAAGTAAAGGGAGATTCGTTGTTTTCTCTTGTGATGCGAGAGGTGGTTTTTATATTGTCTTGTTTTATGGTTTCGTGAATTTTTAGGATGGAAAGTGTTTCCCCGCTAACTTTGACTAGAGGGGAGGAGATGGCTCGTGATTGCTCTTGGTTTGGACCCTCCGTTTTCATGAAGATGAGTGATTCAAGGGATTCATGTAGGAGAGGCAATTTAGAACGAAAAGCCGTTCGCATAGAGGCGGCAAATGAGCGGTCAAAGCGATCAGGAGGAACAGTTGCCACAAGTTTCGTTATAATGGGGCCTTGTGGGAAAATCCGAATGGTTAGAGAAGATGTCACTTTTCCTGGAAGGGGGAAGGGTTTTGTGGCTTGAAGATGGGCAAAAGGCATGATGAGAAGTCCATTTCTTAGCTCTTCTGGTTGCCTCCATACTTGTTTAGCGAGCTTGTGAACATATTGTAAAGACCCTACTGGCTTAACCTCCCCGTAGGAGGGGGGATTCTTTGATTTCGCCTCTTGAACCAATTCGCTGACTTGTTTGTACCAAGCTTGAGTGGTATCTGCGACATAACCCGCGCTCCGAAATGTTAGAGGACGTAACAGACGTTGATTGAGTGTATCGGAATCATAAGAAATCCATGGGTTTTCTGGAAAGAATGTTTGTCTTATGCTAACTCGGTAGTGGAGTGCTTCGTTATTGTTCAAGACCCTCGTGATAGAAGAAGATGTTATCAATAAATGATTATTGTATGATTGAAGGCACCTTACGTTAGAGATATCTTTCGAGAGTTGCCTTAGAGGAAAAACCCGTTGTAGAGAAAAGACAGGTCTTTACGCTCAATAAAGCAAGGGAGTTAGGGGAAAGTTTTTGGGGAGAGAAGAGAAATAATACTGGGGGGAGATGCGGCGTCGCGTCCGATTCGAAAGGACGCTGGGCGCGGTCCCTAGTTCCGTGTCTCCTCCCATTTGTTGTTTCTAAAAATTTCCAGCTAATCGATTTGTTCTCACGTGAAAGTACAATCGGAAGTGCACCAGTAATGAGGAAGGTCACCGTGAGAGAATCCGTTATTTTTTACTTTCTTACTGACGCCTCAAGCCCTTAAAGGGTTTTATAAGCATTATGGGAACACGTAGACAGAATTATTTTTCAAAGTCCTTTACTTGTACTTCACCGTAGCCAGCAGTTCTTGCAGCTCCAAGATTACTGAACTCTGCAAATTTGAGTAACATATATGCCCATTGGTTGTATGGTGCTTTTTCTTCCCATTCAAAACGAACCCACCCTATGGTTCCAGAAAGAGGGATTCCCTTCATGACATGAGAGGCCACGGTTCGTATTTTGAAAGAAGAGACCTTGATTTTTTGTTTTGTCCAGTCTGTGAAGTCCGTAGGTGGGATAGGGTCGGTCTCTTCTGAAAACTCATCCCATTGATTGAAGAGAAAGCCATACACGATCCGTGGTCGGGGGAAAAACTCGACTCCGGCGGCACCATCTGTGGTTTTGAAGTATGTGGGAGAATTTAGTGATAATTGTACTTTGTTTACATTGGTTCCTTTTTGGAAGAGCTCGAGAAGATCTAGGCTTTGTACATCAATGTTACCAATTGAGAAATTGACTTTTCCAATATTGACGGACCAGTCTAACGATCCCATAAGTGCGTGAATGGCATTTTCCAAAATGGTTTTATCAAAAAAAGTAACTGAGCAGAGGAATCCATCACCGGGTTTGACTCGGTATTCGTTTCGCTTAGTGATACTAGATCGGTCAGAGAAAGCGGGCCTGAGAGAAACCAGGGAATAGGGCTTTCTTTCTCCTGAGTCGTGTATTTTTTTCGCAAGCGAGGGATTACGTTCGCGTAGGATTTTTAGGAAAGCAGCTCGAAAAAGAGGACCGTTGTACCGAGTCAGAAAACCAGAGTTGTTAGCGACCATGGAAAAGACAAGTTTACGGACGAACAAAGTGTAGCCACCTCAGACAGTTCCGGTTTGAGAGGGCATCATTATTAAAAGATCGCCCACGGAGAAGAAAAGTAATCAAAGACCCAGCATTAACAGAAAAAACCGCTAGATCTGTGAGAAAAGATCACCATTTGGGATTCTGATCCTCTAAAAATGATTCAAGGAGATTCGCATTATCTGTTAGTAATCGATTATAGTAAAATCTTCATTTTTTGCAATCCATTGTTGCATTGTTTCATCCCAGCGTTCCCAGGGGAAGTTCCATCTAATGTCGCTAGAGCCGATAAGGGGAAGAGCGAGGACGTGATCAGGACTCACGAGTGTTTCAATCGCGTGTATTGTTTCTTGTTGATATTCGTGAGGAACGCGAATGTAGGAGACAATGCCTGTAAAGTCTCCTTTGACGTGAGTCGTTATTTGTTCTGGAAGGTATGTGAGAAAGGTTGTTAAGCGGGAGATTGTTTCTTGTGAGGGGTTTTGGATAATCAAGAACAGAGTAGAAAGCGTTGACCCTAGGGTTGCGGTGAATCGCTCGTAACAGATTTCATTTTCCCGGATCTGGTTAAGGATTTTCCTTGCCCTATGAAAGGACGTGTCGAGTTGTTCTTTCAATTGCCGTATGGATTGCCATCCTTTTTTCAGAATGAGATCGATCGCTCGCATGAATTCTTGAGAATATTGAGAAGGTTTTGCGTCAGAATCCTCGGAGAAAGTGATCTGAGATCTTTTTTTAACACTGATGTATATTACGTCATTACTTGGTTCACGTAGGCGGATATTAGATAGGGGAAAACCTACGTCGAACTCCCATCGTTGTGATTTTGGGTCAAATCCTTGATAGTTGATCGTGAAGATAGGGGGAGATGTTGTAAAATCTGGTTCAAACAGCAGTGCTTCACTAACGTCAGAAGTGTTAACGAATTGCTCTTTCAAAGTTTCTAGTGTTTGAAAAACGGAGCGATCATCAGGGATGAGGAACGTTAGTACCGAGTAGCGGTTAAGCATGTACGCAACTGTTTGTGAGTAGAGCCAAGGATTGTCTGGGGGAACAAGTGCTCTGTATCCTTTTCTTGGTTGATGGAACAGAATGAGGGTTCGCTGTGTCAAGTATAGTTTTGAAAAATCGATCCAGATGCTCTTATGAACAGCTCTTTTTTCAAATAATGCTTTTTTGTCTCGAGAGATGGATTCCTCTGATCGATTCAAACGTTTGCTAAGCTCTTTTATGCTTTCTGTTTGGTAGTGAAGCATTGCAATAAGAGTAGAAAACTGAGAAGGTGTCAAAGAAGGAGGGGCGTGCGTGAAATATGTTTGCAAGTCAGTCGCAAAATCGACCCATGTAAGCGAGGTAGAACGATCAATCCATTTCTGGAAGTATTTTGAAAAATGTTGTCTGACATGTTGAGCTCGAAAATGAGGCTCCCAGAACTCAGGAACAACATATGGGGCATGAAAGACCCATATGCTAGGCCGTTCGAGCGATCCCCAGACTTCAAGAATGGGGGCTAGATCTTCTGGTGTACCTTTGTGATCTTGAATAATAGAAGAACAGAGCAAGTAAAAGGCGATGTCGTAAAGAGGATGAGAGGGAGGAATAC
>JALTMP010000342.1:1239-2768 GCA_027001645.1 Candidatus Heimdallarchaeota archaeon | reverse complement strand
GAACTATTGAGCGCCTACGAATCGAAGTTGCGGGAAGACCCTGACGGAGTCTGGTCGATTCGTCCGGTCTGTCCCATCCCTGATTCATCCCGATGGGAACATCCCGTCGATCTGTTGTACGGGGATGAAGCATTGCAGATCGACTCTCGAGGCATCAGTAGTTTCTGGGTCTACTTGCCCGCTGGAACGTCATATACATTTAATCACGACAAAGTGGTGCTTACCGCGACTAAATCAGTTACTGTTTACCAGCCTATAAACACAATTAGCGTAAGAGTAATAGACTACGATGGAAATCTAGCAGAAAATGTAAAAGTTGAACGCATTAATCTCAACACATCTGACACATATAACCCTGTCTCATATACAAATTCTGATGGTTGGGTTACTTTTACCCGTGTTAAAACAGGGATGCTGAATCTTTCGATATCTTGGACAAATGCGTATGGTCAATCAATAACTAACGAGACAACTGTAACTTTGGATACAAATATATTAGAAGTCACTATTGTTTTGCCTCGAACAGATCTTATAGTTAGAGTGTATGACAGCAATCATAATGAATACCCTGGTGGTGCAATAGTATATGTGAATTATAGTACTGGTGGTGGTGTTGCATCGTCATCGACTAATGATACAGGATATGCGGTATTTACGGGTATTATGGGCAATGTAGAATATAATATCTCAGCAACAAAGAATGGTGCTTGGGATTCCATTTTGAAGACACTATTCAGTGAAACAAGTCTTCAGTTGAACTTGTCAATTTCTTGGTCGCAAGCGGATACAGCATTAATTCTTTATAACGATACTACTATTGGCTGTGTATGGGACGACAATATAACAATTCTAGTAGGATTTGTAAACAGAACCGACATTAATGCTACCACTTTTGAAGATATACCGCTTTACGACACCAATGTCTCATCTGTTGACTACACAATTTACTTTGGCAGTACTGTTGTTGCCCAAGGTACCCTATCGTATGTTACTGTAGGAAACTGGACAGTAACATTCGACATTGGTGATTTACAATTAAATGCGTCGTATGTCTATACAGTTAGAATATCTGGAACACCCGCTTTAGGTACAGGATTTAATGCGCCTACCAATATTACCTTAACTTTGGTAGTATCTCCCGCAAATACAACGCTTGAGGGTGTACCTACTAGTATTTCTGTTGAATGGGGTCAGAATGTTACACTAAATCTATGGTTCTTTGATGAGCATAATATTAACATCACTGATGCAGACATATACACATATTTGGTATATTCTTCCAGTGGCAATTTAGTTAATCTTGGAAACGGAAACTATACACTGAACTTGAATTCCAGCGACCCTGCAGCATTAAATCTTCCTGCTGGAGACTACACTCTCTATATCACCTTGGCTAAGTATAACTACATAAATCAAAGCTTGGCAATACCTTTACATATTTTGCCGAAAGCAACTGTTTTGAATGTCGCACCGTATCCAACCTTTACGATAAATTGGAGTTACACTTTCAATATTACTGTAGAGTACAC
>JALTMP010000342.1:0-1229 GCA_027001645.1 Candidatus Heimdallarchaeota archaeon | reverse complement strand
TCCTATAGTAATCCTGTAACTGGAGCCATAATAAATGCTACTTGGGACACAAGTGTACAATATACAACCTATGTCTTTGAAAATGGCAAATTCATCTTTACAATAGATACAACCGATGTTAACGCTGGTGCTCATACTATAACCATTAAAGCTTGGCTTCAGAACTATACATATCAGACTTTAGTGATTACAATAAATGTGGATCCCCTAGACACTGAACTACAAGCTACTGAAACTATCTTTGATGTAAACTGGACTGACACGATAGTCGCTGAGTTTACATACTTGGATCTAAATCACAGTTCCTCTATTAGTGGTGCTACTATTACTAACTCAACTTGGGGTGACACTATAAAAGTGACATACAACGCAACTACAGGACGTTATATCGTATACATAGGTACCAGCGTACAACCTGCGAATTATACGTTAACTTTGACGTTCTCAAAACAAAATTATGTGGAGCAGAATATTGTAATTCACATCAATGTGCTTATTCCACTACGAATAGACACAGAAATTCCAGAGTTCGTCTCCTCTGTGTATTGGTTAGACAATTATACGTTATACCTTAAACTAGTTAATGCATACGACAACAGCACAATATCCGATGCAACTGTTAACCTAACATGGACAGATGTTATAGGTGAAGTGACCCTGAGTTATAATGCAACCTCCAGTCTATATTACTACGAGCTTAACTCAACCATAGCTGGCACACCCGGAACGTACCGTTTAATTCTTTCAGCACATCGTATTGGCTCTACATCAACTGTTAGCATAATATACCTTAACATAAAAGAACTTCCAACAGTAATATCACTATACAATCCTAAAACATTAAGACTTTACTATGGAGATGTTGAAAACATCACAATATCGTGGAATGAAACCTATCACATAGTTACTGTAACTACGCCCGATGTTGCTACAGTTGATATTTACAGGGGCGAGGAATACTTGACAACACTTAACTTATTAGAAATCGCACCAGGCAATTATTCTTTCACTCTTGACACAGTTCTTTTAGGATTAAATGCCGGATACAGTTATACCTTTATCGTCACTTTATCAAAGAACGGCTATTCCACTCCTGCACAAGTGATTTACTCTGTAACTGTTGTTGTTACACCAACTGATCTAGTTATTGATATGCCCTCTGATATTTATTGGACTCAAACTACAAATATTACGGTATCCTTTATTGACACAATTCACAATATCTCAAT
>JALTMP010000341.1 GCA_027001645.1 Candidatus Heimdallarchaeota archaeon | reverse complement strand
ATCCGCTTCCTTCATCAATCTGTGTGATTCTATCAGTTCTCTTTCGGGTAGGGGTTCTCCAAACCAAATTACATCTGGTCTCATCAATCCGTCGCATGAATCACATTTTAGCGGAATTTCTGCTGGAACTTCACTGATCGTGATCTTATGAAAGCATTGGGTACAGAACGCACGCATGATGCTTCCGTGAATCTCAATTATGTTTTGAGATCCGGCTCTTTGATGCAGTCCATCTACGTTTTGGGTAATAACGGCTGTAAGAAAACCTTCTTTTTCCAGTTTTGCTAGCGCAAAGTGCGCTGGATTGGGTTTTGCTTCCATTATTAATTGCAGTCTATATTTGTACCATTCCCAAACAAGCTGAGGATCAGTTTCAAAGGTGGAAGGGTTTGCAAGAACCGATGAATCTAGGCCCTTAAACCGACCTTCTTTTCCTCTAAATGTTGGAATTCCTGATGCTTTTGAGATCCCAGCCCCTGTCAATGCGACGATTTTCCCTTTTGCCTTCCTAAGATCTTCAATTATCTCAGGAATGTAGCTATCTAATTCATCTTTGGAAACAAGCATAGAACCAATTTTTTTGAAAGAGCAAATTCTAAAAAAGGAATGTGGAAGGGGAAAGGATTTTAGTTGAGGCAATTAGAGTGTTGTAACTTTTGCACCATCACTTGTGATAATCATTGTGTGTTCGTGTTGACTTACTAATGCTTCTTTGTCAGTTTCTACGAGCACATTATAACCAATTATTCCTTCCACTCTCCGCAGCTCTCTCATCCCAAGTAAGATTTCTCTTTTGCTTAGATGATCATACAGCCATCGTTCAGCAAATGGTAGACCACTGAATTCTTCCGCAGCAACTTTGTAGACTTTTCGTGCTGCAGTTGAACGTATTTTTACCGGAAATGATGATGCTCTGAAAATGTTAATCCTTGTTGGATCTGCACGAATTTCCCCTGAACCGGTGGAAGCAAAGGTCTCAATTGCAAAAATATCCCCTTCTTCCACGATGTCTCCTCCCTTTTTTCCGGTTAGTGGCACAGTCTTATGGCCATGAACGACATATCTTTCTACTAAATGGCCAGAAAGATTGACTATTGGTCGCAAATCGTATCCTGTGATGATATCTTCGATAATCGCTCCAAGATCCCTAGTGTTCGTTCCAGGTCGGATTAGGTCTGTTGCGGCTTCTGTTGCCTCGATTGATGCTTTTACAAGGTCTGGATTCTTCCCGAGATCAACTGTTAGAGCAGTATCCGCAATGAAGCCATCAACATGAGTTCCAAGATCTAGTTTTACAACATCACCTTTTTGGATCACTAGCTGATCGTCTGGAGGGCTTGTATAATGGGCCGCAACATGATTAATAGAAACATTTAGGGGAAAAGATGGCTTCAGACCTTTTTCCTTAATCATCTTATCGGCGGCTAAACATAAGTCTAGAACTTTGATTCCTGGTTTTACCATCTCTTTCAGAGCTTGCAGAATTTCTTTCGCGACTTGTCCAGCTTCAAACAACTTTTTTTCTACTTCTTCTTCATTTACTTCTCCAAGCTCTAGGGTCGGATGAGGACGCTCTTGATACTTGCTTAAATCTACTCTTCTTCTCATGATCTCACCGGTCTTTCTACTAACAAGATATTTGAGAAAAGAAATAGTCAAAAGCTTTGTCTCTTGTTCGAGTTTTTATTGAGACTTAATCAAGCAATTTCTTTATGATACGATGGTATAAATCAATTCCATAAATGTGTCTGAAGCATCTTCTAGAAGATTTGCGGCTTTTTCAAAATGGTCGACCGTCTCTTTCAAGACTGAAAAATGAACGTAGTCGATCTGTGAGCCTTTAGAAATTAGCTCTAACATAACTCCGTCATATATTACATCTAGCTCTTCTTCGACAAGTTTGACTCCCATTTGAAGTTCTTTGAAGCTAGTGATCTCTTGCACAACACTCTTCACCGCCATCTCCAGTCGATTCGCCAAGTCATTTAGCAGAATCAATTGTTCTTCTAAGTGCTTCAGGTACAACTTTGGGATTTCAGTTCCTCCCATAGAGAGCCAGGTTAGAAGGCGAAGACCTCGGTACACATGCCCAATAGCTTTGTCTTGCAAAAGCACGGTTCCCACGAAGTATTTGGATGTTTCTCCAGGTTTAATCCCTCCTAGAAGCGCTTTTTTCATTTTTTCAACAACTTGATCAGCTTTTCTTTCTGCCTGTTTTGCTTTCGTCAAATGCTGCTGCAATGATTCGATATCTCCTTTTGAAAAGATCGGAATCATTTCTTGACCAATGGCAAGAAGATCCTTTGATGACTCTAGATGCTTGATTAAGTCATCCAAGTGAATCCAAAGCGGATTTGTTTCTGGAGCAAATAGTGCATAAAATAGCGCATACAAGCCAATTGCAAAGGACACTGCGATGACAAGCCACCTTGCGATAACTGTGTCGAACTGCCGATGTAGGCTCAGAAAAAGACCCATGACGAGGGATAAGATAACGATGTCTACAAAGGGAGTTAGATCTGCAATCACTCTGTAAGACCCGAGCAATCGTTTCCTAATGCTGGGGGGAACCACATCACTAGCAATTGCTGCGATTGAAGAATAATAAATTCCAATGCTAGTCCCAATCACCAGAGCAGGTAAAACTTGCAACTTCTCACCTGATTGCACTAGCCAATATAGCCCTAAGGCTTGTCCAATCAGACCCACAACAACTAACCATTTTCTTCCATATTTATCACCGATTCTTGCACCCAGAACCAGTGTGCTGGCCCATCCAATTGTAAAGAAACCAAGAGTTAAAGCAACAACAGCATTGCTTACCTGAAATGCTTGAATAAGTATGTATGGGACAAGTGTTGCGATAGTGAATTCTGTGGTTTTTGCTAGAAAACCCAAAATAAAGGTCATAATGATCGTTTTGTTTGTTACCGGCGGAATGATAACATCTTTCAAGCGAAGAGGGCTAGTGATGGCATCTTTTTCGGTCTCTTGTTTTGTCCGAAACATCACGATAATTGTTGAGATAGCGATGATCCCAAGCATTATTACCAAAAAACCAGTTTGCTCGAGGTTCGCCCTTTGAGAGACGAAGCCAATAAAAAATGATCCCAATGAGATCGAGACATACGTCGAGACTTCAAGTACCCCAAGAACGATGCCCCGATGTTTACTAGTAAATTTTGATACCCCTATCCCCATGGAGCTCGTAAGTGCAACCCCCAAACCGAAGCCAACAATGAATAAGCCTGAACTAATCGCTATGACGCTATTAAGCAGAGAAAGAAGACCACCAAGAAGTATTAGTGATCCGGAAAGGAAGTTAAATTTGTATTCGCTCAATGTCTCCACGTATCTAGACGTGAAGAAGGCTCCAAACGATTTTCCAATATTGAGCCCGGCAATTCCTGCAGAAGCAAGGATTATTCCTAGCTCCGCAGATCCTCTAACAGATGTGCTTGGTAAATAAAGTGATAGAATTGTTCGTAGCGCTCCAGCTGAAAAGGAAACAAATACTACAACAATGACTCGAGGGAGAAACCAATGTAGTGTAGGCTTAGTTAGCGTCTTGGGAACCATTCATGTTTCTTCCTCGCTCATTCTTTTAAAATGTGCTATTAAATCGTCAATATCAGCTTCCAAAGCAACATATCCCGTCCATCCACAGCGAGGACATCTATATTTACTTGGCACTAAAACACCTGTAAATCCAATTTCTACAACAGCAGTGCGAACACAAACGGGGCATAGCTTGATATAACTCATTGCTCCTCTAGCCTTTATTTCTACTAAGTTTTCAACGATTTCATCAATTTCTTCCTTGGTGACAGGTTCGTTTCTGAAGCTTGTATCTTCATTTTCATCAAAATCTTCATTCATACTCATTTCGCATCCTCTATCAGTTAATGGGCGAGAGACACACCACTTCCATTTTATGTTTCACTCTTTTTTCTCCAGCGTAAAAGAATGCTTTGCATCCGGATAGACCTCTTCTCTAACTTCGGATGCAAATTGTGTTACTGCGTCTTCGATTGCTTTGCTTACATTTACATATTGCTTGGCAAAAGAAGGACTAAACTCAGTTAGGCCAATAATATCATGTAATACCAACACTTGACCGTCACAGTGAGGACCCGCTCCGATCCCAATAGTTGGCACATTCACTTGTTTTGTAACTTCCTCGGCTAATTCTGCAGGTACCATTTCCAAGACGATACTAAATACCCCCGCCTTTTCTAGGGCCTTAGCGTCATTGACAATTCTTTTTGCTTCGTCTTTGGTTTTTCCTTGAAGCTTCCATCCGCCAAATTTATTGATACTTTGTGGAGTGAGTCCTAAGTGCCCCATAACAGGAATCCCTGCGTCAATAATTGCTTCAATTTTTTCAAGAACGTTACCGGCCCCTTCAAGTTTAACGGCATTTGCTCCACCCTCTTGAATAAACCTTCCCGCGTTTTTTACCGCATCTTCAACTGTGGTGTGATAGCTCATGAAAGGCATGTCTCCGACTACCATTGAACGTTTCGTCGCACTACTTACAAGCGCCGAGTGATAGATCATTTGATCCATGGTAACCTCTAGTGTGTTCGGCTTTCCTTGGATAACCATGCCTAAAGAGTCGCCTACGAGAATGATATCAACCAGACCCGTGCGATCAATTATTCTCGCTGTTGGATAATCATAAGCAGTAAGCATGACTAGTTTGCGATTTCCCTTTGCTTCTAAGCAATCACTCGGACCTATTCTTTTCATCTTATCAAATCAATGGTTTATATGACTTAAACTTAAGGCTTGTGAACCATTTCCAAAGGAATAAACACTTTCGAGTATGAAGAGTAACTGCTCCTTGTTACCGTTTATTATCCTCATCCATAAATGGAATAATATACCAATCGCTCAGTGTCTTTAATGCTTGAACTCGGAGCTCTTCCAATGCTTTCGAAATCATTGCTCTCGTTGAAGAGAATAGAGTGGGAGTATAATTGCTTGTCACAAAATCCGCGTTGTCCATTTCAAGAATCTTCACGTATTCATTCATTGCATGATGCAAGAGGCCGAGAAGAATATTTCTTGGGCCCAATATTATGTCTTCGAAATCGCGATTGGCATTTATGCCTAGGACATGCAATTCTTCTCCTCCTCTTGACTTTGGGTTTGGGATAGCGAAGGCGACATAGTAAAAGGTGCCAACAGGTTCTGGCCATGGAAAAGAACCAGTTACAAACTGATGAGCAGAAACGTCTTGAAAATCAATTGCACTTACAAGCCTTATTGCAGCACTCCATGTGCGGGGATTAACGTCTTCTTCACGAATGGGTGGGGAAGCTGCTACTATGATCGGTCCGACCGTTTCATTGAATGAAATTGCGTACGCAGATGGAAACATTGAATCAACATCACTTGGATAAAGAGCCTCACGTCCTAAGGCTTCAATAAATAGTTGTCGCAGTAACTTTTCTTGTTCAATCAATTCTTTACGAATGATTTCTTCTGCTCCCCGTAGCCGGGCGACTAGTAAATGCTTTTCCTCTAATTCTCGTGCTCCCGAGATGCGTGCAAAGATGATCTCAAAGTTTCCCTCTTCGAGGTGTGGGGATGTAACAACTTCGAATTTTGAGCGGTTGTACTCTCTCAATTCGCTCAATAAACTTAGTACCCTTCCACGTTCCGATGGTTCGAATAATTCAAATAGATGTTGTGGAGGGTTCTCCTTGAAAAATTCAGACGCAGCTTTGTTCATTGCTTCAATTTCTAGTCTTTGATTAATGACAAATAGAAAATCTGGTATTGCTGCTTCAATTGCGGTATGATTCTTTATTCTCTCATATAATGCACTGTAGTTTTTCTGTAGGGTTAGTAATCCTATAAGAACAAGACCTGCAGCGTTAAGGATTGTTTCATCTTCTTCGGTCCACGCTTTTGCTTCTGTATTAAGTGCTGTAATTCTGCCGACTTGTGTGCCGCCTTTGTACAATGGGATTGAAAGTGCTGCTTTTATCCCCAATACTTGCATAGTGGTGTCTGATTCTTCGTATTCAACGTTTGTGTATTCTGACACTTTCAGAACCCCGGTTCTATGATATGCTGCAGTATCAACCGGATTTGCGTATTTTATTAGTTCGGAGAAAAGCAGATTCATAATATCTGGAGAAAAGCCAAACGCCGTTTCATATCTGAAGCCAGATACCGATTTATCAATTGAGATATGAATGTAATCACATTCGAGGAAGTCTGCTATCTTCACCAAGAACTCGTGAAAATCTTGTTCTGCCTCCCCCTTCTCAACCAACTCGAAAAGAGATATCAATGTTGAAAGCAGATCGACGGCATCTGGCATGCTTATCTCCCTATGTGAGTATGAAGGCAGTCTTCACACTGATAAAGTAAACATTACTTTATTTAAAGGATAGCCCTTTTGTGTAAATAGAGCGTGACTATCATTAATGTGAAGCTGGATATTGATGCTCAAATCTATAAAGGCAAAAAGTGGTAGCCCCGGGGAGATTTGAACTCCCGTTGCCGGATCCAGAGTCCGGAGTCATGGACCGCTAGACCACGGGGCTAGAAAATCTAATTCCATCTTGCTTTGAAGCGTTTTTATGATTTTTGAAAAGATCGTACTCAGTATGTCATTTTAGAAAGATCCAAGGTGAATCCTTCGATTTCTTTGGGCGCAATTCCTACACCCATTGCTGTTAGCCCTGGTCCACCATGAGCTGTGATAGCCGGACCAAGCCTACTAAGGACTTCAATTTTTGGAGAAATTGTTTTTTTCACACTATTGACCAGTGCTTCCAGATCCTTGGGAGTGTCTGTGTGTGCGGCGACTAGGAGAACATCATCCTTAAAGCGCTCAGCATAGGTTGCGAGTTCACGAGCCATGTAGCTTAGTGCGCGTTGTCTACCCCCAACAACTTTTTTCTTTGGTTCAAGTGTTCCCTCTATTGTAACTTCAAGAATAGGTTTGGCTCCCACTAAAGTTCCAAAGACTTCTTGAGCCCTTCCAATTCTGCCTCCTCTTCTCAAATAGGTGAGAGAATCAAACAGAGCTAAGATCTTGAGAGATTTTTGTGTGTCTTTGAGCGTCTTTAGAGTTTGCTCTAGAGAATATCCGGCTTTTGCCATTTTCGCAGCCAGGATTGCAAATATTCCGGTCCCGATGGATACAGAGCGAGAATCCCATAAAACAATGGGTGCATCAACCATTTCCATCGCTATTTTGGCACTTTGATAAGTCCCTGAAAGTTTTGACGTTAGAATGATCGCAAGAATTGGCTTTCCCGTTGCCGCGGCCTTTTCCATTACTTCATAAAATGCGGCTGGCGGAGGTTGAGAGGTGCGAATCACTTCGTTTCTATATTGCCATTCTAGGACGTCATCAATGCTGATCTGCTCACGATCCAGATATTCTGTTCCATCTGCTCGAATGATCCTATCGGGGACAATGTATATTCCGAGTTCTTGTGCTAATTGAAGGGGAACGTCTGAACCCGAATCCGTAAGAACAACAAACTCCACAAGTGGCGATTATGCTTTCTCTTGATTAATATTCCCATAAAAATGCGCAACTAACACAGCTTCCACGACATAAAACATTGACAATCTTCTCCTTAGAGGCAAAGACCTAAGAAGCATGGGAAATAGTAAAGAATAGGGATCCGAGATGACAATCATTGCAAAACACTTACGATGTGATATGAGAGGCACATGCTCGCAATGCTCCATCTATCTATGGCCTCCAAAATCAGAAACAAGGTATTATTACTACTGCCCAAATTGCAGAAAAGACATTCTTTGTGACCGAGGACTCATCATGAGCTTTGAATGGGATGCGGAACAACAAGCGAAGGGAGTTCAGCCCTTGTGCATGAGTTGCCGAACCCCCGTAGAAGAAAAAAACTGGCCTAAATCTGATGAGGAAGATAACTCAAGTAGCTAAGTTTTCTTCTTTTTCCGCATCCTGGCTAGATTATTCTACTTCGAAGTGATTCCTCTCCAAGTTTTCAAACATTTGCTCGAAACCTTTAAGGAGAAACAATTCAAACACATCGTAGTCATGTCAGCAATCAATGACTTAGTATCTGCTATCTCATCCTTTGCCTCGGAGTTATCTCTTCTTTTCCTTACTGCAATTTATGGAATTTTCGTATTTGTAATCTTCAAAGCGTATGTCAAAAATAGATTTCCAACTTCCTTGCGACGAATTTCCTTGAATGCGCTTGGTATGGCTTGGTTTAGTGGGCTCCTCATGGTTGCATCAACCCTTCAAATCTTATACGTAAGAAGAGACGCAGGTAAGGTTGGTATTATACTTTCGAGTTCACTAGGTCTTGCTATTGGTGCTCTGCTCTTTCTCTATTCCTACTATACTCTTGTAAGAGATACCCATCTACCCCTTGAAAACCTGACTCAAGCTCTAGTGCTTGCAGACGAGGGAGATTTAGAGGTTTTAATCTCAACCCATCCAAAATATGAATTCGCACAAGCGGTTCAGGCATTCAATTCATTTCTAGGAAAAGTCGGGAATGCAGTCTATTCTGTCTCAGTGGCTTTAGAAAAACAAGCAATCCTCGTTAGAGATTCCATCCCACTTGTTGAATCCCTTGAAAATGTTGGAGAAAACCTTAGACAATCTGTGGATCTGGCGCTAACCACCACGGCTGCTTTGACAGACGAGCTTGGTAAAATGCGGACAGAGATCCAACAAATGCTAACATACTACCAAGGCTTCTATGAGACATCAAATGAGATTCTCAAAGAACTTGCAGATACGACTGATAGAGCTCTGGTTGTGGCTCTTAACGCCCAAATTGAAGCGATTCAATCTACTGAAGGTGCCGGTGAAACGTTCCAGATAGTTGCTTCCGATCTTCAAAATCTAAGCAAGCAGAACTCTCAAATCGCTGAAAACCTCCAACTCCAGATTGAAAAACTGAAAGATTTATCAGGGAAACTACAAGAGTTACTTGCAAAGGTAAATTCATACATCGAGCAACTTCATGAAATGCCAGAGACAATGACCCAAATGCCAAAGCTCCTCCAAGATTATGATGCGAATTTGAAAGCATTACAAAGAAGTATTCAGAATAGCGAACGTCTTTCATTGATCACTCAGCAAGCACTTTCCATTTTTAATGAAGCAACCTAAACGATTCCCCCAATCAAGGTCAGGAAAAGTATTGTTGATGTTCACAATACAACAAATACGGTGTCGTTCTTTTGATATTCCTTCCAAGGCGGCCCAAAGAAACCAATAATATTAAAAGCTTCGGCAAGTGATTGATCTTTAGAACTATGAACATGGGTTATACTATAAAATTAGTATTGGTTGGGGACTACAGGGTGGGGAAAACCTCCTTGCGCCGTTCCTATTTGGGAGAACATTTCCGGAATAATTATCTCCCTACCGTAGGTGCGGATTTTTCGTTCACGGAGGAAAAAATCGGTGAAAAATTATTTCGTTTTCTCATCTGGGATCTGGCTGGAGAAACTCGGTTCTCAAAGGTAAGACCAATGTACTACAAGGGAGCATATGGAGCAATAGTTGTTTTTGACATCACAAACAGACAAAATTTTGAGAATATAGACAACTGGATTGATGATTTTCTTAAATTCTCACGCAAAGAAAACTGCCCTATTGTGATTGCGGGGAATAAAATCGATCTTGTTCAAGATGGCAAAGCAGAGCAAGCTGTATCTGATGAAGAAATTAACGAATATCTCGATGAGATTAGAAAAAAACTCGGAAAATCTCACAAAATATTCTTCATCAAAACAAGTGCAAAAACAGGGGAGAATGTACGTGAAGCTTTTAACTGCCTAGCAAATGAAGTTGCTAACCTCCTGCTTTCAAGAAGCAAATAATGCTCATCGAAAGGATCAAGCTTTTTTTAATCTCAATGAAATTTGGACTTTTCAAGCCATTATGTTTCAACTCCCTACACTTGCTCCCCTAAACATATTAAGGAATTGCCGTATTGGTACTCGATAGCATCATGACTGATGAAAACGTTCCCACAGAAATGAAAGCCATAATTAAGAAGGAAAAACAAGCTGGGTTAGAACTTACTACATGGCCTGTACCTACAAATTTAGGCCCTCAGGAAGTATTAGTTAATGTAAAAAGATCATCAATTTGCGGTACTGATTTGCATATTTACAAGTGGGATCAATGGTCTGCAACGCATATGGAACCTCCGCTTGTAGTTGGTCATGAAATGGGTGGCGAAGTTGTTGCTGTTGGAAATGATGTTCATCATCTTTCCATAGGGGATCATGTCTCAGTAGAAACTCACATCACATGTGGCCACTGCAAACAGTGCTTAACTGGAAATGGCCACATTTGCGAAAATGTTAAGATTTTAGGAGTTCATGTGGACGGAACCTATGCAAGTTATGTCAAAATACCTGCATTAAATGCCATTCCAATGCCGAAAGACATGCCATGGGAAGTTCTGAGTGTTATGGAACCGTTCGGAAACGCTGTCCACACAGTTTTTGCTGAGGATGTCTCAGGTAAAAGTATTCTAATCACGGGCGCGGGACCCATTGGACTCATGGCAATAGCCATTGCAAAAGCAATCGGTGCAGGACCAATTATTGTTACGGACATTTCTGAATACCGACTCGATTTTGCGAAGAGAATGGGAGCAAATCTGGTCCTTAATCCGTCAGAAACT
>JALTMP010000340.1 GCA_027001645.1 Candidatus Heimdallarchaeota archaeon | reverse complement strand
GTTCTTATGAGCATTCGCGATTTTCTAGTAATTTATGGAGGAGTTCCCGTTCTACATATGCATTTCAGTGGATTTACGTTCAAGAATGTTGACCTGGCAGCTGGCTTTCTAAGCGCGATTACATCCTTTGCAAGTGAAGTTTCTGGTTCTGAGATCAGTCGGCTGAACATGGGAACGGCTAACACTTTAGTGTTGAGGTCGGGAGTGAATGAGAATATCATTTATGTTCTTGTAATGGATAAGGGAAGTGACGAAGAGCTTGCGACAGAAATCCTGAGCATTATCCAGGAAGAGGTTGATCCGCTAATCGCCCAAATGAATAAAGAACGATTAGAAGTTTATGATTTCTGGGATAAATCGGCCTCTGATATTGAAGAGTTGGTTAGGGAAGCTCTCACCACTTTCTACCCAACAGAAGAAATTGAAGGTGTTCAGCCCTTCTTTCTCGAAGTAAAACAAGATAAGCCATTCTGGGCTGACAAAGAATTACCGCATGACATTCGAAATCAACTCGAGCTCTTATTAGTACGCCATTTGAACCACTTGACAGAACACGAGCTTTTTGATGGATTTCTGCCCCTTGGAGAGAAAGAAGTTTTTGCCTATATTGTTGGCGTGTCTCAACCCACTCTTCGTCTTCTGGGAATGGTTTTTCCTTCAATGCATATTGTTTCTATTTTAAGCGTGAGAAGCCAACTCAAAGAATTAGCACACAAGATCCTCAATAAGTGGACGGGGAATGATTCGTTTCAGGAACTTGAGGCAGACCGCGACTTAAGCCGTTGGTTAGATTTCAAAACTCTTCTTGTTGACCGCTGGCAGAGCCTAGGCTTGCAAATGGTTTATGATCCCACATTGGATCGTTTTCTTCCGAGAAATCATGATGTCACTCCAGATTTGACAAGGCGAATTCTTGGAAACGCATGGTTACCTGTTATTCAATCCCTCACAACCAAGAGAACAATCGCCGTTGTAGGGAACCCAGGTGATATTCGTATAGTTCTTCTCGCTTTAGCGTCTTTGACTTCGTATCTAGACTTCGAAATTTTTTCTCATTCATTAATTGAATGCGATATTGTGGGTATTCCTCCCTCTGAATCGCTCATGGAAGAATACCTTCGATCAGGAGCTATAATTGTAGATCCCGCCACCGGGTCTGTCGAAGAAAGAAACCCGAAGGGGTTGTCTCGAGAACTCATTATGAAATGGAGTCCTATTTTTTCACTTCCGCCTCAAGATGCCCGCCTTTACTTTGAGGCACACCAACAGCAAATCATTGCAAAAGCCATGGCTTTGCTGACCGAATTACTAGAGAGACGCCAAACGTTTATATCGCTCATGGAAAGTATTGAAAAGGACGATCGAATGCTCGTCTTTGAGTGTTTGAAAAAGATAATTCCACATCCCTTGGCAAAACTCATTCCAATATCGTGATTAAGATGAAAAGGCGGGGCAATCATGCATTCAGATATTCTTGAACTCTACGTACTCTACAAGAGCGCACCTATCATACATCTTGGTGAAGCAAAAACCGACAACATGTTATCGGCCGGAAGGATTGCTGCTCAGGATGCCCTCGGACTCGAAGCTACTGGTGAAAACATCATCATGGAAGAATTGGAAACCTCCTACATTCAATATCTGCGAGATGGAGATTTCCTAATTGCTCTTCGATGCAGTCAGACCGTTAGCAGAAATGGAGCTAGAAGACTCTTGAATAGAATCATGCAACGCCTAAAGGAGTCAGAAACCTTGATTATTGAAAAGGGAGCGGCACAACATGAATTAAGAGCATTGAGAAGGGATTTAGATCTCTTACTAGGCGAAAAACTTCCGGTAAATCCTCGTGAAATGGCTCATGCTGAGCAAATCATTCATGAATACATGGAAAAATATCCGTTCATTGACCTAATCGGAATTGCTACCCCCGAAGGATGGCCTATTCTAATCAACCACAGGGAAGCGAGTGCTCTTCAGCATTCACAATTCTTTTGGAGAGACATTGTAGATCTTCTGCATGTTCAGCTAAGTGAAGAAAATGTCCGAGTGATAACGCAAGATCAAAAATGGTTCCATGTAATTCATCCCTTCTCTTATGGTGAAGAAGAGGAGTGGTGGGCTTTTGTTGCACGAATCAACGCGGCAAAATCAATTCAGTTCTTTGAAGCAGGATCTGAACTGGTGCTTAGTAAAGTTCTTCGTCTAATCTACCGGAAACTGATTCCTAGCCTAGAGGGGGTGATTATTCCCATGATTCGATCTGAACTTGCCCAAATCGGTATGGAGGGAACTCTTGGTGAACTGATTCGTTTCATTTATTCCCTCGAACTGCCTGTTGCTCAAGCGAGGTTTCAACAAGCTGGAGGAGCCGGGATCTTTCAGATGATCATTCAAAGACAACGTAATGACATTCCCGTAGAAGTTGATGTAATCGATATCTTGACTCAACTCAGTAGTGCGATAAGAGAGCTAGATTCGGAGAAAATCGCTAAAATCATGAAGACCCCTGAAAAGACTTGGAAAGTCGTTCTTGACGTTGCTTCTTCTTTGGCCTTCATGCGGTTCATGGAAGAAATGGCGATATATTTCGCCAAGCAAGGAAGCTTTGATGATTATTCAAAAGGTCGCCCTAGACCGCTTGCTCTGGGCATCGGTGACTCTCGCGGCCTAAAGTCAGCAATGGATCGTCTTCTCTCTCTCATAAATCAAGGAGTACCATTAGAATTATTTCTCGAGCTCGGGGAAGATGAAACACTTGATCTTAGAGCTTCACGAG
>JALTMP010000339.1 GCA_027001645.1 Candidatus Heimdallarchaeota archaeon | reverse complement strand
GAAAAGCTCAGGATATACGTCAGTGTTGAAGATGTGAACAGATTCAGATCAGCTGCGTTAGATTTCGTCTGCATAATAAAGGATCCAAATGGGTATGTTGTGGGTGGAGAGGTCAGAAAAATAAGAGAACTGGGTTACAGGGATAAATTTTACGAGGTCTTTGAATTCAACATAGATGATTCATGGATTGATGGAAAATACCAGGCAGATGTCTACGTTTTTGATGTTCTTAATGAAACAGACACCTATAAAAAGTATCAAGACCTATATGATGAAATCCTTTACAGCGGTAAATTTGATCCGAAGATTATAACTTCTGGAAGAGAAGAAGCCCCGTATCTCAAAGATACTGTTGAATTTTACGTTAACAGAACTTTCGATACGAGATTGCCAAAAACATTCCTCATATTCGACTCCAGATTAAAAGCCACTGTACTTCCAGTTGGAGTGAATAACACCATCTCTGTTACAATTCTCAATACAGAAAATTCGGAGCAGAAAACAAAAGTTGCTTTACTTCTCGATAATAGAAAAATATCTGAGAAAACAGTTAAACTGGGGGAACATGAATACACCAGAATTGAGTTTCAGGTTCCACCCCCGCCAAAAGGTACACACACGATCTCAATAATGGTTGAATCTCCAAAAAGAGAATATCTGAAAGTACTCCCCATATTCGTTCCACCTCTGCTGTTCGACAGGCCTATAGAGATAGGAGATTACGGAAACGGGAGCATCGTCTATTCTCCAAACAACTATATACTGGGTTCTGTTGGAATATCTGAATTAAAATCTCCCGCATCACTAGAAAGGGAAGTGGAAAAGATATTCAAAAAGGATTATGACATGAACAGAGATTCAGCAGTAAGAATGCTCACAAACATTTTAGCTTACCTGTGGAAGAGTCATGGGAAAAATGGAAAAATAGAGATAGCCTTGCTAAAAGGTAGCGATGAAAGAGCGGAAATAATAATGCCAGAACTTGTTAAAATGATTGAAAAGGAGAGTAAAGCTCCAGTTGAATATCTGGGAACTCTGAACTATAATGAGATTGCGCAGGCTGATGTTGTTTTTTATATCAACGACAAAGCCCCTAATATAGAAAGGTTGCTGAATTACATTCAGGAAGGTGGATTCCTGATAGTAAATAATCCCTCATACTGGACTGATCTTAAAAAAGATCTCATTCCAAGCTCCGTTAAAGATTTCTCCCTTAGAGAGGTTGATTTAAGTAAACAGTACTTCGATCTGGAGGTCAATAAAACTGTCTCTATTAAATTAAAAAGTGAGCTGAAACTGCCTCCAGAGCTGAAGTTCTACAACCTTACAGTCAGCCACTTCGTTGCCAATCCTGGAGATGAAGTCAGAATATCATTCACAGTTAAAAACGAGGGTGGTGCAGGAAAAGAGAAGGTCAGAGTGCTTATCAATGGCAAAGAGGCTTTCAATCAGGAGGTGGAGTTATTTACAGGAGAGAGCCGAAGTTTCAATTTCACGTTTGTTCCAGAAAAACCGGGCTCGTATAAGGTATCAATTCCAGGTTCCGATCTTGCAAAGGTCTTCTTTGTGAAAGAGGTTAAAAAACCTGTAGAAGAAAAGAAGACACCTTTGCCGGAAGAGAAGCCTGAGAAAAGAGAGAGAAGTGGAGTTACTGTTATAGCTGCTGCTTTTATCCTTGCACTATTGATAATCCTGAGGATCTATGTCAGAAGAATCTGAACTCAGCGAGTACGAAATGGCAGTTCTTGAAGCCATACTAAAGGGAAAAAAAGGTGTGAAAGATATCTCCAAATACACTGGATTGCCGGAAACAGTGACTTCTGCAGTTATAAAAAAACTCAATGAAAAAGGATATCTCAGAGGAACAGAGCCAGCAGAAAAATTCACTGAATTTTATGAAAGGTCAAAAACTGAAATCAATATAAAAGAAACTGGACTCAAATTTCTCGATATGATCATCCTCATAGCTGTCATTGTCTTTCTTGTATATCTTCTTGAATATTCAGGTATAATCTGATAAAAAATCGCTGATTCCCGGAAAAGTTATATAAACTATGGTAAAGAGGAGAGTATATCAGATAACATTCCGTATAGCCTCTGAGAGGGTGTGAATAGAATGAGAGTCAGACATGCGTTCATTATCATTCTTTTCCTGCTATATACGGGAATTGCATCAGCGGTTGTTCCCTACTTTCCTGTGTCGTACTATCCAACAGACCCATCTTCAGGAGATACGGTAGAAGTGACTGTCCAGAACTACAATGATATAGCATTTAATGCAGAATTTCAGTGGTATAGAGATGGATCACTCGTAAGAGACGTAAATTCCGCGTTCCAATCTGGAATTGCAAGGGATGCTTATACTGTCACCTCTGGAAACTGGGAAGTTGTTGTGATTGCATATGATTTCTACAACCAGATGATCAACTCAACACGTGTCTCATTTTCTGTGCCTGGAGAGGTTTCCACTCCGGTACAAACTCCTGCACCCACTCCCATCCCACCACCTCCTCCATTCGGCGAACCTGCACCTGAACCGGAGAATATTACAGTTGAATCCCCAGCACAAGCTGAAGAAGGTGGTTCTTCACAGATTATCCAAACACCGATCAATGAAACGCTTCCTGTAAATGAGAGTATTCCAGAATTGTCTGAATCACCCCAACAAAATAACACAGTTTACGAAGAGATTCCAGAAAAAAGTGAAGAGAAGCCATCCACCACTCCAGAAAAGGTAAAAACTCCTGAAAAGACTCCCGAGCAATTACAGGAGGAGAAGGAG
>JALTMP010000338.1 GCA_027001645.1 Candidatus Heimdallarchaeota archaeon | reverse complement strand
ACCCCCTGCACTTTCGAGTTCTTAAGAGAACAAGACGTGAGTGTCTTTTTCAGATCAACTCCGCATCCGTTCGCGTCGCGCTAACGCGCGCCGCGAACGATTGAAAGCACCGGCGGCTGAACACGAGCCACCGAGAACGATGAACTTTCAGAAACTACAAATTCTGAAAACAAAGGTGCGATTCAGCCGTCTGGAGCATTGATTTGTTATATTGCCTTTTTGTAAACCAATATATGGCTGGCTTCAATACCACTCTTAACAATTTTTGTTTCTTTTTCGTGGAACCATTCCAAGTGTAAATTATCTCCAAGAATTCTTTTAAGGTCACTCTGCCATGATAGCTTTTGAGCAAACCATAATGCCATAGCGCTGCTGTAATTTGGTTCAAGTTCATTCTCGTCTATTACTACGGCAACATCAATATCGCTACTCTCGGTATAATTGTCAGTTACTCTGCTACCATAAAGATATATGGAGTCGATGAATTTATTGCTCGATCCCCAATCTTGCAACCTCGACTTTAAATCATCTAAATCCATTTCTTGTGCAATATAACGACTGAGCTCACCTGCCGCCATGGAGCGCAGCGGAATGGCGGTCAGGTGAAGCGACTTGATACTAATTAAGGCCTCCTTAATTATACCGCGATGCGGTAAGATGTTTTAACCCAAAATCTCTCAAAAAGGAGGCCTTATGAAATTTTACACTAATCAGCACAAATTTTACTGTGGAGTTGATCTTCATGCAAGAACGATGTATATCTGCATTCTGGACTCTGAAGGAAAGATAGTGCTTCACAAGAACATCAAAAGCAGACCGGATGTGTTTCTGAAGACCATTGAACACTTCAGGAGAGACATCGTGGTAGCAGTGGAGTGTCTGTTTCTGTGGTACTGGATAGCTGATTTATGCTCTGATGAAGGTATCCCCTTTGTATTAGGTCATGCCCTTTACATGAAGGCAATACATGGAGGCAAGGCAAAAAACGATAGGGTGGATTCATATAAGATTGCCACACTACTCAGGGGAGGGATGCTTCCCATGAGTTATGTATATCCCCGACAGATGCGGGCAACAAGAGACCTTCTCAGAAGGAGAACACATCTTATGAGGAAACGTTCTGAACTCCTCTCTCATATTCAGAACACCAACTACCAGTACAATCTGCCTGACATGGAGAAGAAAATCTCCCGTAAGAGTAACCGTGAAGGTCTACTGGATAGATTCTCTGACGAAAGTGTTCGTAAGAGCATGGAGCTTGACCTCAGACTTCTTGATATCTATGACGAACTTCTTCCCCGACTTGAGCATGAGATAAGCCTGATAGCAAAGGTACATGATGCAGATGCCTATTTTCGTATCAGGTCAGTGCCAGGTATCGGCAGGATACTTGGGCTTACGATACTTTATGAGATAGGTGATATCAAGAGGTTTCCCAGTGTAGGGGATTTTGTATCCTACTCGAGGCTTGTAAAGAGTGCAAAGGAGTCAGGTGGGAAGAGATACGGCACATCAGGTGCAAAGATAGGGAATGTGCATCTGAAGTGGGCCTTTTCAGAGGCAGCGGTATTGTTTCTTCGGAGAAATCCCGAGGCAAGGGCATACAGGGATAAACTTTCAAGGAAACACGGGAAGGCTAAGAGCATGAGTATCCTTTCACATAAACTTGCAAGGGCAGTGTATTTTATACTGAAGAGGAAGGATGTATTTGATATGAATAAGTTTATGAGTAGATAAGGTTTTCAGGACAGGTGAGCCTGCACTGTCTAACTGGCCGAAATTAGGGCAGAGGCTGATGGATGCCTAAAAGGTGTAATTACATACGGCGTAGACCGTGCTACAGAGGCATCATAGAACGAAATGCCCTGAGTCAGTAGCGTTTGATTAGGACACCTGTCCAGTAAATATAATTTAAGGTCCTTAAATGTTCTGCCCCTTACCCGAGCCTGTAACTAACTGGAATGGCTGAAACCCTTAGCCAGTTGTTTTGAGTAGGACGGTATAAGGGAAAACAGAATAGTTTCTTGGCTGCAGGGAATAAGGAGTATATTTCCTCCCTGCCTCTGGCATTAGGCTGAGAGGTTTATTCAGCCTGAAGGCTATCAAGCCACTATAGGTGTTTGGTGCAGAATAGATATTCTGATGCCGCAGGAGAAATTAAGACAGAACCTTTAAAGAACCTGAACTGAACATTAAGGAAATTGATTTAATTAGTATTTCCCCGGGAGGGCTTTTTCCTCTTGACATTCGGAGGCCTTATAGGTGTTATGCCAACTCTCATATTTCGTAAATATTCGACTTATCCAATATCTTTTGTTCCAAAGATGCTAGTAAATCATATAATTCTGTTTTTTGGTCAAGTTTGGTCTTTAAAAAAGATGTCTCATTCAATACCTGAATAGATACTGATATAGCTGCACTTGTGATTGATATAAATTTCTCTTGGAAAACAGCTCCTGCAAGAGTGAAGATTGAACCAATTGCTATTGGAATCCATCTTTTAAATTGTCTAATAAATTTTGTCTTTTTAAATTTTTGATATTCTCTATTGATCTCTTGAGAAATAAACTCTATTCGTTCACGCAAAACATTAAAGTCCTCAATAGTATCTAAGGCATAAAGATCGTGTATGTTTTTGATAAAATTGTGAAAAGGTTCTCTTAAATCTATAAATGCATTTCTTAGGGATATATATTTATTATTAACCCGGCCATCAAATATACTAACTATGCTGCATAACTTATACTCTCATGTTCAAAGTATTTTCTCACCCGTGCTGGTTTGCGCTGCAGCTTCC
>JALTMP010000337.1 GCA_027001645.1 Candidatus Heimdallarchaeota archaeon | reverse complement strand
TCACTTGCTGGTCCTTCCAATCCTGATGAAAGAGTAGAAATGAATCATTTGAAAGAAAGAGTAAATGAGTCATTGATCACATTTGCTAAAGAAAGAGCACCCCTGGCAATTGCATCACAAGAAGGAAGTACTTCAAGCCAAGACATGCTTAGAACAGCAAAAGTCACTTACGGTAATATAGATGTTAATCTCACAGACGGAGACCTCGTTATTGCCGCTATTACAAGTTGCACAAATACTTCCAATCCTTCAGTTATGATCGGAGCCGGACTGTTAGCAAAGAAAGCCGTTGAACTGGGCCTCCACACTAAACCTTACGTAAAAACAAGCCTTGCACCAGGTTCAAGAGTAGTAACAGAATATCTTAAACAGCTCTCTCTTGCTCCATACCTAGATGCACTAGGTTTCCAAACTGTCGGATATGGGTGCACGACCTGCATAGGTAACTCCGGACCTCTTCCCGAACCCATTGAAAAAGCCATTAAGGAATACGATCTTTACGTAACATCCGTTCTCAGCGGCAATCGAAACTTTGGAGGACGTGTTCATGCCTTAATACGCGGGAACTTCTTAGCTTCTCCCATGCTCGTAGTTGCTTACGCCTTAGCAGGGACAATGAATATTGATTTGTCCTCTGAACCTCTCGGCTATGATCCACTTGGTAACCCCATTTACCTTAAGGACGTGTGGCCAAGCCAAAAAGAAATCAGAGACGCCATCGAAAAAGGCGTGTCACCTGAAATCTTCAAGAAACACTATGCCCGAATCTTGGAGGGCGATCAGAATTGGCAGGAACTACAAGCTCCGTCATCGACACTTTTTGAATGGGATCCTGAATCAACCTACATCCGCCGACCCCCATTCTTTGAAGGATTCAAGGGAGAACCCAGAGAGCTAAGAGACATACGCGGTGCCAGAGTACTCGTCATGCTAGGTGATAAGGTCTCCACTGATCACATTTCGCCCGCCGGATCGATTCCCAAAGAAAGCCCTGCAGGCCAATATCTCATTGAGCACGGAGTCAAACCTTATGAATTCAACACCTACGGATCTCGACGAGGCAACCATGAAGTAATGATGAGAGGGACGTTTGCAAACGTGCGTGTTCGAAATCGTCTTGTGCCAGGCAAAGAAGGTTGGTGGACAAAATACCTCCCATCTGGCGAAGTCATGCCCATCTATGACGCAGCAATGAAATACAAGCAAGAAAACATACCGCTCATCATTTTGGGCGCAAAGCAGTATGGTCAAGGTAGTTCCAGAGACTGGGCCGGAAAAGGACCAGCACTCTTGGGAGCCACCGCTGTAATCGCGAAGGATTTCGAACGTATTCACCGTAGTAATCTCATTGGGATGGGTGTTTTACCATTGCAATTTGAAGAAGGACAAGGCTGGGAAGAGCTCGGACTCGACGGTACCGAAGTCTATGATATAGAAGGTATTAGCGAAGGACTTGCCCCCAAGAAAAAGCTCAAGGTGACTGCGAAAAAGCAAAGTGGTGAAACTATTAAGTTTACGGTTACTGCTCGGATCGACACCGAAATCGAGCTGGAATACTACCGATATGGGGGCATTCTACAATATGTTCTTGCCAAGCTACTCGGTAAAGTAGCATAAATTCACCAGTCTTATCCTTTCCTAATCCTTCATTATCTTCTTCTCTTTTCCATAAGTCACAAGTAGTCTCGATGCATACAACGATTTGAAATGCGATTCAAAGCAGTGGAGGTTCTCCGAGATTTAACACAACGTGACCTTCGTGTTTTACAAGCAGTCGAATGGGGAATGCGCTGGAGCGAATACTCGGACGTTGAAGAAATTGCAAAACGCGTGGATCTCCATCTCGAGAAGTTATTTCACATCTTGGACCGTTTACACAAAATGGATCTGGTCGAACGATGGATTGGAGATTATGTTGGCTATCGGCTAACATTTCATGGCTATGACTGTTTAGCCCTTGATGCTCTTTACAAAAGAAGAGTAGTTGAATCACTTGGAATGCCAAAAGGTCTTGGTAAAGAATCTAACGTATTTTACGCTCTGTCATTCGACGGAGAAGAAATTCTCTTAAAAATTCATCGTATAATGTATCAAAGCTTCAGCCAAGTTCGTAAGAAAAGAGAATATACTAGCGACAAGCGCCACATAAGCGAATTATATGCCTCTCGAATAAGTGCAGAGACGGAATACAAGTACATGAAAAAATTATACCAAGTCGGAGCTTCTATTCCTCGCCCAATTGATCAGAATAGACACATGATTGTCATGGAAAAAATAGAAGGAATTGAGCTTGTGAGAGCTAGGGTTGCTGACCCCGCTCATGTCCTAGAAGAAATCATGGAATTTATCAAAATCGCTTGGAATAAGGCACATCTTGTCCATGGGGATCTTTCAGAACACAATATCATTATTACCCCTGATCAAAATGTTGTTGTTATTGACTTTCCTCAAGCAGTTCCATCTGATCATCCCACAGCACTAGATCTCCTGAAACGAGACATCCATAATTTGGCCTCTTATTTTCTCCGGAAATACAAACTTAGTTTTGATCCAGAAGAAGTCCTCGAATATGTCATGGTAAAAGAGACGGGGTGATCTTTCGCTCCGCTATTCTTAATCCGCCAAGTTGTGCATCTGAAATCTTTTCGCTTATGGGCGGTTTCTTTGGCGGATCGATGTGCTCATTCACATTACTTAATCTAGATCGTGAGTTTGTTAATAAATGAATCAGACAATGAATTCGTCATTTTACTGGCTTGTCATTATGTTTGCTTATCATTTAACTGCCTTGTAGATAACTATCTTTTTATGCTGGTGTAAGGA